>CANFPU010000324.1 GCA_947448955.1 Burkholderiales bacterium | reverse complement strand
CATGTCGGCGCTGAAACCCAAGCAGGCCAAGTCTTTCAACTCGTCGCGGGTCATCGGGCCTGTGGTGTCCTGTGAGCCCACGGTGGTCATCTTGGGCTCGCAGTAAGTGCCGGGGCGCACGCCTTGGCCTTCTGGCAAACCCACCGCACGACCGACCATTTTTTGCGCCAAGGTGAAACCGGCCTTGGTGGTGATGGGCGTTGTGGGCAAACGGAACACGGTCGACGTAGGTAGGCCCAGAAAATCACGCGCTTTGGAAGTCAGGCTGCGGCCAATGATCAGGTTGATACGGCCACCGGCGCGCACTTCGTCAAACAGCACGTCGCTTTTGAGGTGGAAGGTGGTCACGGTTTCACCGTTCTTCACGATCTTGCCTTCGTAGGGCAAGACGTCGACCACGTCGCCCATATTGAGCGCGGTCACGTCCACTTCGATCGGCAAAGCGCCCGAGTCTTCTTGGGTGTTGAAGAAGATGGGGGCAATCTTGCCGCCCAAAGTCACACCACCGAAACGTTTGTTCGGCACAAACGGAATGTCTTCACCAAAGCCCCAGACGATGCTGTTGGTGGCTGATTTGCGTGAGGAACCTGTGCCAACCACATCGCCGACATATGACACCAAGTTGCCTTTTTTCTTGAGCTCTTCAATCATGGCCATGGGACCGCGCTTGCCGTCTTCTTCGGGCTTGAAGGGGGCGCCTTCGCGGGTGTTTTTCAGCATCGCCAGGTAGTGCAATGGGATGTCGGGGCGACTCCAGGCGTCGGGCGCGGGCGACAAATCATCGGTGTTGGTCTCTCCGGGTACTTTGAAGACGGTGATGGTGATTTTCTTCTCGACTTCAGGACGCGAAGTGAACCACTCAGCCTCAGACCAGCTTTGAATCACGGCCTTGGCGTGCGCATTACCCGCTTTGGTTTTTTCCGCAACATCGTTGAAGAAGTCGAACATGAGCAAGGTTTTCTTCAAAGCTTCAGCGGCCACAGGAGCCACTTCAGCGTCGTCGAGCAACTCGATCAGCGGGTGCACGTTGTAGCCGCCCACCATGGTGCCTAAGAGCTCAGTGGCTTTGCGCTTAGAAATCAAGCCGACTTTGAGTTCGCCGTGGGCCACTGCAGCGAGAAACGAGGCTTTCACTTTGGCCGCATCGTCCACGCCCGGCGGCACGCGGTGCGTGAGCATGTCCATCAGGTACTGCGCATCGGCTGCGCTAGGGGCTTTAATCAGCTCGATCAACTCGGCGGTCTGCTTGGCATCCAGGGGCAAGGGGGGAATGCCCAGTGCGGCGCGTTCGGCAACATGGCTTCGGTATGCGTCTAACATGTAAATTACTCCTTCTTGAATCAAACAAAATAATGGCGCACTGGCAACGGCAAAGCCTGTGCGGTGCGGTGGGCGCGTTCGAGCACTTGCCAAAAATAACGGTAGCTGGCGCGGTCGTGTAAGCGGCCATCGACGGCGATGGGAGCCCAATCCTGCTGGGCAGCAGCATGGACTATGGCAGCGGCCTGCTCAACCTCGTCGCCGCTGGGGGCAAAACCGCGCAAGATGGGGCGTATCTGGTCCGGGTGAATACTCCACATGCGCGTGAAACCAAAAGCCTGTGCCGCTTGGCGCGCCGCTGCCTCTATCGCCAAGGTGTCGCGCAACTCGGTGACCACGCAATGCGAAGGCACTTTGCCATGCGCATGGCAGGCGCTGGCAATTTCCATTTTGGCGCGCAACACCAATGGGTGGTGAAACTGGTCCAATGCAGCGCCCGGCCCGCCCAGCGCCATGGCCGAGGCCGGGATGGCGCCACCATGGGCGGAGACAAAATCCATCAATCCAAAACTGATGGATTGCACGCGCGGGTGTGCGGCGATATCGAACACCTGGTGCACTGCAGCAGGCGACTCGATCAAAGCATGAACGGGCAGGGGAATGTCTCGGGCCTGCACATCTATCTGGGATAAAGCCTGATCCACTTGGGCGCGCGACTCCACTTTGGGCAACATGACAAACGCCAGTTGTTTAGCCGCGCTGCCCACAATAGTTTGCACGTCCATTGCAAATGCCGGATGATCGACGTCGTGCACGCGAACCCCGATGCGGGCCTGAGCGCTTGGGGCCGCACCCTGACTTTGAAACTCGTGCAACAAAGCCGTTATGGTGCGGGCCTGCTCGACCTCGGCACCATTGGCGGCACCATCTTCGCAGTCCAGCGTCACGTCCAATACGCAAGCACCCATCTCTTGCGTCAATTGGGCTTGCAACTGCAAGCTCTTGCGCATACGCGCCGGCACACCGCTGTAATGGTCGCACACCGGCAATGCCTGCACGCCGGCCTGCGGACCTAAGAGGATATGGCGAGGATGGGACATCGTCCAATTAGCGACTAAGCGCGCCACACGGGACACGCCAGCGCATCGAAGGCTTACAGCAAATGGGCCACGCCAGCTTGCTCGTCCTGCAATTCCTTGAGCGTTTTGTTGATGCACTCCTGGCTGAAGGCATCCACCGGTAGGTCTTGCACGACCTGGTATTGGCCGCCTTCGCAGGTCACTGCAAAACCAAACATAGTGTCTTTGGGAATGCCGTATTGGCCATCAGAAGGAATGCCCATAGTCACCCATTTACCATTCGTGCCCAGCGCCCAGTCGCGCATGTGGTCGATGGCTGCATTGGCTGCCGATGCGGCCGATGACACACCGCGAGCGGCAATGATCGCCGCGCCGCGCTTGCCCACGGTGGGCAAAAACGTATTGGCATTCCAGTCATGGTCATTGATCATGTCCTTGACACTCTGGCCAGCCACCTTGGCAAAACGGTAGTCGGCGTACATGGTTGGCGAATGGTTACCCCAGACCACCATGTTTTCAATATCGGCCACGGCTTTACCAGTTTTGGCTGCCAGCTGGCTGAGCGCGCGGTTGTGGTCCAGACGTAGCATGGCGGTAAAGTTTTTGCGCGGCAGATCGGGCGCGCTCTTCATGGCGATATAGGCATTGGTATTGGCCGGATT
>CANFPU010000323.1 GCA_947448955.1 Burkholderiales bacterium | reverse complement strand
GGTGGTGGCGCCGCTCAGGCTCAAGGGTCGGGTCCATGCTTTGGAGGCCCAACTGCTGCGCGCTCACACCAAGAAGAAAATCAAGTTCACCTTGCCCGGCCCGATGACCATCGTCGACACCGTGGCTGACGGCCATTACCACGACCGCGTCAAGCTGGCGTTCGCGTTTGCCGAGTTGCTTAACCAGGAAGCGTTGGCATTGCAGGCCGACGGCGTCGACGTCATTCAGTTCGACGAACCCGCGTTCAATGTCTACCTCGACCAGGCCGCTGATTGGGGTGTTCGCGCGTTAGAGCATGCGGCGCGCGGCTTGCGCTGCAAGACTGCGGTGCACATCTGTTACGGCTACGGGATCCAGGCCAACATCGACTGGAAGAAGACGCTGGGCGGCGAATGGCGGCAATACGAAAAAGTGTTCCCCGCGCTGGCGGCGAGCCGGATAGACCAGGTCAGCTTGGAGTGCATTCACTCGCTGGTGCCTGCCGAACTGATGGCCTTGTTGGCCGGCAAGGACGTGATGATCGGCGTGATCGACGTGGCCAGCGATGCGGTCGAGACGCCCGAAGAGGTGGCTGACACCATCGGCCGCGCGCTGCAGTTCGTGCCACGCGAGCGCTTGCTGGCCTGCACCAACTGCGGTTTGGCGCCGATGCAGCGCGGTGTGGCAGAGGCCAAGTTGCGTGCGCTGGTACAAGGCGCAGCGCTGGCGCGTCAGCGCTACGCCTGAGCGCCGCGGGCCAAGACCTGCCCGCGACGACGCTTCAGTTCGCCTCCAGCCCCAGGGCCACCCTGGCCTGGTATTCGCGGTCGAGCAGGCTCATCACGATCAGGCTGTCGTAGCCGTCGGCGTTGTTGCCGGTCAGCCGAACGCTTTCGCGCAACCGGCCTTCCTCGACGAAGCCTTCGCTTTCATAGAGGGTTTGGGCGCGAGTGTTCAGGCTCTTCACATCCAGCCAAAAGCGGTGCGCATGCAGGTCGCGAAACGCCATCTGCTTGAGCCTGCGCACGCAAGCGCGACCGAGGCCTTGGCCTTGCCCGTCGTGGCGCAGCACGATGCGCTTCAACTCGACGCTGCGGTGTTGGTTGCGGCAGCCTTGCAGGATCACGAAACCGGCGGCCGCATAAGTCAGCCCGGCTTCAACGATGAAATGGCGGAAATCCGGAATGCGCACCGCGCCCTCGTGCTGCATGCGCTCCCAGGGCGTGATGAACGGCAGGTTGCGGCTGTCGGTCTCGACCTGGATCACGAATTCAAGGTCGCTGAGCAGCGTGGGACGCAGGCGAACACGTTGCACACCGGCTTCGGGCAAGCCCTCTTCAGACATCGAGGTCCACCGTGTCGCCATGCAACTCCATCAACTCGCGCCGGGACGCGGCCTCGCCCTTGCCCATCAGCTTGGTGAAGCTCGTCACCGTGTCGGCAAAGCTCAACAGCCCCCAGGCCACCGGCAACAGCCGCCGTGTCTCGGGGTTCAGCGTGGTCTCCCAAAGCTGCTCGGCGTTCATCTCGCCGAGTCCCTTGAACCGGCTGATGCTCCAACTGCCCTCTTTTGCGCCCTCTTTGCGCAGCTTGTCCAGCGTGGCGTCTTGCTCACCTTGATCGAGTGCATAGAACTTGGCCACCGGCTTCTTGCCTCGCGCCGGCGCGTCGATGCGAAACAGCGGCGGTTTGGCGATGAAGACATGGCCGCGCTCGATCAGCTTGGGGAAATGGCGGAAGAACAAGGTGAGCAACAGGACCTGGATGTGCGAACCGTCGACATCCGCGTCGCTGAGGATGCAGACTTTGCCGTAGCGAAGTCCCGAGAAGTCCGGGCTGTCGTGCGGGCCATGCGGGTCGAGGCCGATCGCCACCGAGATGTCGTGGATTTCGTTGTTGGCAAACAAGCGGTCTCGTTCAACCTCCCAGGCGTTGAGCACCTTGCCACGCAGCGGCAGGATCGCCTGCGTCTCCTTGTCGCGGCCCATCTTGGCCGATCCGCCGGCCGAATCGCCCTCGACCAGGAATACCTCGTTCAGGCTCAGGTCCCGGCTCTCGCAGTCGGTCAGTTTGCCCGGCAGCACCGCCACACCCGAACCCTTGCGCTTTTCCACCTTTTGGCTGGCGCGCTGGCGGGTCTGTGCCTGCCGAATCACCAACTCGGCGAGCTTCTTGCCAAACTCCACATGCTGGTTGAGCCAAAGCTCGAGCGGCGGCCTGGTGAACTGGCTGACCAGCCGCAGCGCGTCACGGCTGTTGAGCCGCTCCTTGATCTGGCCCTGAAACTGCGGATCGAGCACCTTGGCCGACAGCACGAAGCTGGCGCGCGAAAACACATCCTCGGGCATCAGCTTGACGCCTTTGGGCAGCAGCGCATGCAGCTCAATGAAGCTCTTGACCGCGCCGAACAAGCCGTCCTTGAGCCCACTCTCATGGGTGCCACCGGCCACCGTCGGGATCAGGTTGACATAGCTCTCGCGCATCACGGCGCCGTCCTCTGTGAAGGCCAGCACCCACGCCACGCCCTCGCCTTCGGCAAAGTTTTCGCTCTCGGCGCCGCTGGCGTAGCCCGATCCCTCAAACAGCGGAATGATCGGGTCGGCTGCCAGGGCTTGGCTCAGGTAGTCGCGCAGGCCACCCTGGTAGAGCCAGGTCTGGACCTCGGGAGGCTTGTCGCCCGTCTTCTCCACGGTCAAGGTCACTGTCACGCCCGGCATCAACACCGCCTTGCTGCGCAGCAGATGGGTCAGCTCCTGGCGTGGCAACTCCGTGGCCTCGAAATACTGGGCGTCGGGCCAGACCCGCACACTGGTGCCGTGCCGACGTTCGCTGGCGGTGGCCTTGCGCAGCGCCAGCGCTTCGATCACGTCGCCGCCCGAGAACGCCAGCGTCGCTGCCTGGCCTTCGCGCCAGACCTTGACCTGCAATCGTTTCGAAAGCGCATTGGTCACGCTCACCCCGACGCCATGCAGACCGCCTGAGAAGCTGTAGGCGCCGCCCGACCCTTTGTCGAACTTGCCGCCTGCGTGTAGCCGGGTGAACACGATCTCTAGCACCGGCACCTGCTCC
>CANFPU010000322.1 GCA_947448955.1 Burkholderiales bacterium | reverse complement strand
CTCGCTGGCGCTGTCGACCTCGGTGCCGTCGAGCAGGGTGACGGTGGTCACGCCGCCCGCTCCAGCTGCAGGCCCTGCTGGGCCACCGCACGCGGGGCCAGCGGCTTGATGGCCACGATCACGCGCGCCGGCCCGCCGTCGGGCTCCATGCGGGTGCTGTGCATTTCCCACACCCAGCGGTCGTCATTGAAGACGACGCCCTTGAGCGAGTCGAGGAGCACCTTGTTCGCGTTGTCGAGGTCGATCGAACGGACGTCGTCGTCCCATCCCGAGGGATCACGCCGAGAGCGACTGGCCCAGTCCTGCGGGCGGTGCGGGTACAGGCGGACATGGGCAACCACGCGGCCAGTGATTGGCGCAACGACGCCATAGGCCTTGGCGATCTTGGCCACCTCGACCTTGTATGCCTTGGCCTCGCTGGTGACGTAGGTCTGAACGAACGCTGGCCCGTCCTTCGGCTTGACGATCCGCGATGCCCAGTAGGCGTTCGCCGAAACCGGATAGGGCAGCGTCAGCACCACCATGCTGCCAACATCGGCCATCAGCGCGCCCCCAGCAGGTTGAACACGCTGGAAGCCGGCGCGGCATCGCGCCAGGCCCGCCCCAGCCGGATCTTGCTGATGACCGAATCGTGCAGGCCCAGGCGCTTTGCAATCGCGGTGCCGGTCTCATCGCTGGCCAGGATCTCGGCGCGCAACTCGGGGCTGTAGAGGCAGCCTTCGCGATTGCGATGGGCGGCAGCGATGCGCATGCGGTGCAGCGGGTCCAACGTCGGCCGCAGGATGCGCATCAGTTCCGACCTGGTGCCGATCACGCGGTGGGCCGGGTTCGCGCAGGCCGTCTCCCCGCAGGTCGGCACCCAGCGCTGGCCGGGCTTCAGGTCCTTGCCGAGCAGGACTGCCAATGCCTTGGCCAGCGTCACGGCTTGGCCCACAGCCGGCAGCCACAGGTACACCGAGCCGCGGCGCTTGGGCGCGTCGAACAGCATGCACCCGGTGATGTCGTCGACCACGCAGCGCTGCAGCAGGTCGTCCAGCGTGCGCACGCCGTCGCAGCGCTTGTGGCGCGGGTCGCCGCCGGCCGGCAAATGCGCGCGCGCGTCTTGGGGCGGATTGCGCGGGGCGGTCATGCTGCGTCACCCTGGGCCGGCACGTCCTCGATCGGCGACGGCAGCAGACGCAGGGCAATGCGCCAGGCATCGCGCTGAACTGGGCTCAACCGCTCGCCGGCCTCCTCTCGGGCTTTGAGTGCATGGGCCCAAGCCCTGGGGTCGGGCTTCTTGGCGCGCAGCTTGGCCACGGCCTTCTTGGCGTGGCGCATCAAGGCCTCGCGCTCATGCGGCTGCAGCGGCCGATTCGGCCACCATGACGGGTTGGCCTCGGCGCACCAGGCCTGGTAGCAGGGCTCGCAGCGCGCGCCGTAGCGGCTCAGGTCGTCCCTGGGCGTCGAGTTGCCGCACCAGCGGCACGGCGCGTGATTGGCGAGATAGTCGTCGGCGACAGCTTCGTCGCGACGGGAATTGCGGTAGCTGCTCATCGGCGGTCCTTTGCGGCTTTGTCGAGCCAGTTGCTCCACGTCTGGCGCCAGCCCTTCACGCTTCGGCGCGTTCCCGTGCCTTTGCCGGCGGTCCAGTACTGGCGGAATTTCTCGGCCTCGCGCAGCACCTCGCCGGGCTTCCAGCCGAGGGATTCGGCATCGATGCCCCACTGCTCGGGCAGCTCCCAGCCTGCAGCGATGGGCACCACGGATTTGCCGTTGAGCGCCTCGGCGTTGTTGCCGTCGAATGCGGGTGGCGGGTTCGGTGCGGAGACCTTGGGCGGCGGGGGCGGGATGCCCGGGAGTTCATCGCCCACGGGATGCGGCGCCGCCGACTCGTCCGAATCGGGCGAGTCGGTAGCTCCGTCGTCAGACGGAGCATTAGAGGGATTCAGTGAATCAGGAATCAGTGAATCAGGAATCAGGGGGTAGCGACCCCCTCTTGATGGCGCCTTTACTCCTGGAGTCTTCTTGGAGTCATTGCGGTCATCATGCTTGTGTGACTCCTGGAGTTCAGGCCCCGGGATGGCACTTGCCTTCTCGGTGTAGTGGGGCGTCTGATGC
This sequence comes from Burkholderiales bacterium, assembly GCA_947448955.1. GTDB lineage: Bacteria > Pseudomonadota > Gammaproteobacteria > Burkholderiales > Burkholderiaceae_C > Pseudaquabacterium. The sequence goes on along the minus strand of CANFPU010000322.1, from coordinate 958 downwards.
TCCTGAAACTTGGACACCTGGATGAACCGTTGCCCGTCTACTTCGTAGCGGACGATGAAATGAAAGCGGGTCAGCTCCTGGAGCAAGGGCTCCACCTCGACGCTGTCGTAGGCAAACAGCTCGCCCTTGATGCGCTTGGCGCGGTCTTCCAGCCGGCCCTCACGGTCGGCAAGGGTCCACAGGCCTGCGAAGCACAGGCGGGCCCAGGGTGTGCACTCGGCCAGGTCTTCGTTCTTGAAGAATCCGGGCTTGATGTTGCGCGCTCGCGCCATGGTTGGGGTCCTAGTGGTGGCTGTCGCCGATGTCGGGGAAGTTCAAGCCGCCTGCCCTCCCCACTCAGGCGCCAGCACAAACGTCACCGGCGCCACACCGGTGGCCACCCGCGGCGCGCGCTCCACACCAGGCCGCTCGATCAGCAAGCCGCTTTCGGCCAGGCCGGCCAGGTAGCCCCGAGCGGTGTGCATGTCGCACTCCAGGTGCTCAGACAGATCGCGCACGGTGACGGGCTGGCTGCGGCAGAGCTTGAGCGTGTCGATCAGGCTGTCGACGGTGCGGCGCTTGAAGCTCATGCGGCCCTCAGCCCGGTAGGCCGCTCCAGCTGCTCGATGCGCTCAGCCATCTTGGCCAGGGTCCGGGTCGACTCGATGAACTGGCGGCGCAGCTCGTCGGCCTCGTCACGGGGCTCGACGGGTGTGGGCCTGCTGTAGCCCACGGCGTCAGCCACGTAGGCGGCGTAGGAGTGGCAGCCCTTCTCGCGCGCAAGCCGTGCGATCAGCAGCACCTGGTCGGGCGTCAGCCGCTCGGCCTTGCCCTCGTTCAGGCAGTTCAACAGGTGACGCTGAGCGGCGTCGACCGTCTTTTCAGGCCATACGCGATGGCCAACCGCCTTGCTTCCACCGGCTGATTTCACGCAGTCGATCAGCGCATCGGTGAGGGACTCGAAGTCAGGCATTCGCCG
>CANFPU010000321.1 GCA_947448955.1 Burkholderiales bacterium | reverse complement strand
GGGCTGGCCGCGATGGTCTGGTTGATGGCGGCCGTTCAGCTGCCTGCCGGCGCTGCGCCGCGCCAGGTCGAGGCGTTCGACGCCAGCGCCTGGCCGGCGCTGCAGGACGTTCTCGAGCAACCGGCGGTGGTGGTGTTCTCGACCACCGACTGCGGCCATTGCCCGGCGGTGCTGGCCCAACTGCGCCAGCAGATCGGCCGGCGTCGGGCCGCGCTGATCGCGGTGGTGATGGACTTTGCGCCTGGCCAGGACGATGCCATGCTGAAAGCCGATCCGCATTACCGCCATGCTGACCGATTGTTCGCTTTCGATGGGCAGGCGCCCGCGCTGCGCCACACGGTCGATCCGCGCTGGCGCGGGGTCACGCCTTACGTTGTTTTCCTGACACCGGGTTCGCCGCCGAAAGCGGTCACAGGACCGCCTTCGACAGCCTATGTTGCAGCCTGGTTACGCGCTCCGACGCGCGACCCTCGCTGACGCTGCGAGTCCTCAACGCTTGAGGCGGCTTCAGTTTGGCGCTCAGTGTCAACCCAAATCTCGGCCATCGCCTGTTCGAAACGCTGGGCGATGCGCTCAGCCTGCCCGGGGTCGCGCAGCACCCAGCGTCCCGCCACCATGACGTCGCGCCATGTGGGTGCCGGGCTGGAGAACACCAGCGCGTCGAGCAGTCTGTCGGCCGGGATGCCCAGCAGTTGGTCTTGGCGTGTGTCGACCACCAGGGCATCGGCGCGCGCGCCCGCCACCAGTCCCCATCGGGTCTGACCCATCGCGGCGGCACCACCGGCCAGCGCGCGCGAGAACAAGCGCTGCGCGGTCGATGGCTGGCCTTGTGCCGGTGCGGCTGCCACGTTGCGCGCCCGCAAATGCAGCCTGGCGCCATAGTCGAGCCAGCGCAGCTCTTCGCGCCAGTCGCGCGTGACATGGCTGTCGGAACCGATCGACAGCGGCGAGCCTGCGCCAAGCCAGCCGCTCAGGTCGCACAAACCGTCCCCCAGGTTGGCCTCGGTGCTGGGGCAGACCACCACGCCGGCGCCGCTGCGCGCCACGGCTTCAATCTCTGCTGGCTCGCTGTGCGTGGCGTGCACCAGTTGCCAGCGTGTGTCCAGCAGGTGTTCGTGTGCGAGCCAGGCGATCGGCCGCATGCCGGTGGCTGCGACGCAGTCGTCGACTTCGGCGGTTTGCTCGGCGACATGCAGGTGGATCGGCCCGTCGAAGTGCTGGGCCAAGCGCCGCAACGCGTGGATAGCCGCCGGTGCTGCGGCGCGCAGTGAGTGGATCGCCAGGCCGGCATTGAGCAGCGGCCTGGCGCTGGCGGTGATCCTGCCGGCCGCCGCCCAGACGTCTTGCGCGCCCATTGCAAACCGCCGCTGGTCCTCGCGCAGGCCGGGCTGTCCGAAGCCGGCGCGCTGGTAGAGCACCGGCATCATCGTCAGTCCTAAACCAAGGTCCTGCGCCGCATCGGCCAGCGCCCAGCCCATGGCCAGCGGGTCGGCATAGGCGCTGCCATCAATGTCATGCTGCAGGTAATGGAACTCGCAGACCTGGGTGTAGCCGCCTCGCAGCAGTTCCAGGTAGAGCTGGGCGGCGATCGCCCGCAGCTGACTGGGCGTGATGCGCAGCGCGACCGCGTACATCCGCGCGCGCCAAGACCAGAAGTCGTCGCGCTCGCTGTCGCGTTGCTCGGCCAAGCCTGCAAAAGCGCGTTGGAAGGCATGGCTGTGGGCATTGACCAGACCGGGCAGCAGCGGTCCAGCCAGTGCTTGCGCGCCCTCGGATGGTTGCGCGATGCCGGCGCTAACCTCCGCCCAGCAGCCATCGCTGCCAACCGTCAACAACACCTGTTGCTGCCAGCCGCCAGGCAGCCAAGCGGCCGGTGCCCACAGCCTCGTTGGTGCAGCGCCGGCTTCAGGCATCGGGCCGCCAGGCCAGCATGGTGCGCAGCAGGCTGCACAGCAAAGGCGTCAGCCGCGCGACCCGGTCCGGCGCCAGCACCCACGGCGGTGACTCGTCCATGTAACTGGACCAGCATTTCTCCAACTGCACGACCTGGATGCCATCTGCCGGCTTGCCGTACTGGCGTGTGATGTAGCCGCCTTTGAATCGGCCGTCGGTGACATGGCTGAAGCTTGACTGCCCGCTGAGCACCTGCATCAGCGCGGCACGCAGCTTGGGCGAGCAGCTGGTGCCCGCCGCAGTGCCCAGGTTCAGGTCGGGGAGTTGGCCGTCAAACAGCCAGGGCAGTTGCGACCGGATGCTGTGACCATCCCATAGCATCGCGTGGCCGTGGCTGGCCTTGAGCCTGGCCAGCTCTGCCGTCAGCGCATCGTGGTAGGGCTGCCAATAGCGCTCGCGCCGCTGCGCCACCTGTTCGGGCGTGGGCGCGCATCCTGTGCGGTAGATCGGGTCACCGGTGAAAAACCGGGTAGGGCACAGCTCGGTGTTGTTCACCCCCGGGTACATCGGCACGTTCTCGGGCGACCGGTTCAAGTCGATCAGGAAGCGCGAATTTACCGGCACGATCACGCTCGCGCCGAGTTCCAGTGCGAAGCCGTAGAGCGCTTCGAGGTGCCAGTCGGTATCCTCGACCGCCAGCGCGCGCTCGACCAGCAACGGCTTGAGCGGGTCCGGAATTTGCGTGCCGACGTGAGGCAGGCTCAGCAGCAGCGGCGTCGTGCCGCGGTGCAGCGTGAAGACGGCATCGGTCATCGGGGCGCTTCCTCAATCAGGGGTGGATGGCGTTCCTGTCCGCCGTGTATCACCCGGCTGCAGGGGTTGCGGCCAAACCAGTAGGCCAGTTCGTTGGGATGGTCGACCTGCCAGACGGCGAAGTCAGCGCGCTGGCCCGCGATCAGCGAACCGCGGTCCCGCAAGCCCAGCGCCCGTGCGCCGTTGACCGTCATGCCTCGCAGGGCCTCTTCGGGCGTCAGCCTGAACAGCGTGCACGCCATGTTGAGCATCAGCAGTGGCGACAAGGTCGGTGACGAACCCGGATTGTGGTCGGTGGCGATCGCGATCGGTACGCCAGCCGCGCGCAGCGCGGCGATCGGCGGTAGCCGGGTCTCGCGCAAAAAGTAGTAAGCG
>CANFPU010000320.1 GCA_947448955.1 Burkholderiales bacterium | reverse complement strand
GGCGTTTTCCGCGTTACCTCGGTGACCAACAGCAGCACGTTTGCAGTGCGCCTTGTTCGCACGCCGACAGCTGCCCCGGCCGGCTCCTGGGTGGCCTGCGTGGCTGACGTGAATATCGGCTTGGAAGGCGGCACCTGGGACTACAACTCCACGGTGAACTACGTTTCAACGGGTGTTGATCGCCACAACATCCTGATCAGCGGTGCAGCCAACGTTTCGCTGAAAGACGTGTTGGCAAACGACTCGATCAAATATGCTTTTGCCTTCGGCGCTATCAGCGGCCTTCGCGCAATCAACCTGGGCTCGGAATACACCAGCGCTGACTTGGTGAAGAACTACGGCCCCATGTTCAACGCCCACTTTCAGGGTGTGCGCGGAAAGGTCGGTGACGACACCATCACTTTCCAGACGATGGAGGCCGCAGCCTATGCGCAGTTTGCGTGGACGAGTGGCGATATCATCAATTGCTCGGTGCGCGATGTTCACTCGGACACAGCCCACAACGTAATTGGCATCTATCCGAGCGATACCGAGTTCATGGATCAGATCCTGTTCGAGAACATCAACGGGCTCGGCGTGGATTCTGGTTGCTACATCAACAGCGGGCAGACCATCGGCTATCTCGGCGTGGTCACGATCCGAAACTTCAACGCTGCTGGCAACAACGGGGTGGGCATCAGTTGCAACGTCTGCAACATCCAATCGCTGACCATTGACGGCATGCAGGTTGTCAGCGATGGCGTCGCCAATCAGAACGCCATCCGCTTTTCGTCGTCTTCGTCGGTGCGCGTGCTGAACGCAATGAACATCGTCAGTGACACGAACACCGGTATTTCGAGCACCACCACAACCATCGCAAACAACGGTGTTGTGGATGTCATCAACTTCAGCAACAGCCGTCTTGCGGCCTACGCGGGAAACCCGATCCAGGGCGTGACCTTGAACTCCGGCGCGACCACGGGTGAGATCAACCTGCGTGGCGTGCAAGTGAGCTGCCCCGGCGCCAACGTGTCCCCGGTGTACATCAACTCGGGGATCGTCGGAACACCCAAGGTGAATTTCCAGGGGTGCTACATCTCTGGCGGCGCTGGCGGGTGCCCTGGCGTGCAGACCACTGCGAACTGCGACATCTCGGTCAGTGACTGCGTGCTTGACCGCGTGACTTACGGTTTCCTATTCGTCCCCAGCGGGTCACCCGTGGTCAGCCTTCGTGCAAGTGGCAATCAAGTCGCCAGCACGACTTGGATCGGGGCGTCAGGCACCCCGGTGATTTCAGTCTTTGGCTGGGACATCAAGGTGGCTCCCAACGCCACAGGCATTGCACGCACTGCGGGCAGCTATTGCTTCAACAACGCGGCCGGCGTCGGCACCCTGGTGCAAAACAACCTTGTGGTCTGCGATGCGACGGGCGCCGCAAACAGTTGGAAGCAGATCACCGACACCACCAAGGCGTACTGAAATCCCATCCCCTGCCGGTGTACCTCGTGATCGCCCACCTCCTTCGCTGCTGGTTCAAACGGGCGCCCGTCGTCATCGCCATGAGGCCGCGCCAGCAGCGCCACCCCTTCCGCATCTGGCGTGGCCAGGCGCTGCCGTGGGTGGATACGCGGCCACTTGAACGTGGAGAAAACCTAGCCCGGTGACCGGCACAGTCGCCCTATGACCAAAGGAGCGACCCATGGGCGGCGGCGGTGACGGTGGATTCAGCGAGCGACAAGACAGGACGGATGCCAGCAAGGCCCGGGCGCGCAGCGCGCTGAACGTGCTTTTCGGCGTCGCGCCGACCGTGGCGGTTGCCGACATGCCCGACCGGGCCAGCTTTACGACGAACACGACCACCGGGAGCGGCCAGGACCAGCAGGTCGGTCCCACTGTGTTCGACCAGGCCGGCTATGACGCCGCGGTGGCTGCGGCGCAGCACGCCAACGATGCAGCGGCCAGCGATGCCACGACCAACAAGGCCGGCCTCGATGCGCTGTTCCAGACGACGCGCGACAACGCGTACACGGCCGGCAAGCGCCGCGTCGACGAGCAGAAGACCACAGCCGGGCGCGACCTGAAGTTCGAGCTGTTCGCGCGCGGCCTGAACGGTGGCTCGACCGACATCGACCAGAACGCACTGCTGGGCCGCACCTATACCCAGGGCCTGACAGACCTGGGAGCCAAGGCCGACGGAACGGCGACACAGCTGCGCGGCGACAACGAGGCGGCCCGGCTGCAGTTGCTCCAGAGCATCGACAGCGGCATGGATCAGGGCTCGGCCATCAGCAGCGCCCTGGGGCAGATGAAGGTCAACGCCGACCGCGCTGCATCGGACGCCACCGGTACGGCCATCGGTGACCTGTTCGCCAACACCGGGCTGATCTACCAGCAGAACCGCGTGGCCCAGGGCAAGCAAAACGCCGCCAATGCCTGGGCCACCACGGCGGCCAGCGCCGCCAGGCCTGCCACCTCCGGGGCTCGCTCCGGCGCCTTGACCTTTGCGGGATGACCAGACCATGGGACCAGAAGCAGCAGCCGCCGCAACAGCCGCAGCAGAAACCGGTGGCGCCGCCGCCGCCACGTCGTGGCTCACCCCCGAGGTGGCTGCCGCGCTCATGGCCAGCGGCACGGCCGCCCAGATGCTGGCCGCCCAGCAGCAGCAGAAGCAACAGCGCAGCATCCTGAACCGCGCTTTCGACAAGGCCCAGGCCAGCCAGGGCGACGCCACTGGCCAGGTGCTGGCCGAAGGTGCCAAGCTGACGCCCGGCGCGCAGATGCAGGCCATGCAGGCCGCTAAGGACGCCGCCACTGCGCGGACCATGAGCGACCTCAAGGGCGCCGGCGCCGGCATCATCGACACAGCCGGCGGCCAGGGTGTGGTCTCGGACACTTTCAGCCGCGCCCTGGCTGACCGCATGGGCGCCGAGGGCGACCGCATGGCGGCCGTGGCTCGCGAGTCGGCCTCGGTGCGTGCGCCGGGTATCACCGGCGCCGACAGCGCAATGTCGCGCAGCGCGCTGGCCGAGCGTATCGGCTCGATGGCCAGCGACAACCGAAACCGGGCCCAGGCTGCTCAGCTGGACGCGCAGAGCGTGCAGACGCCGTG
>CANFPU010000319.1 GCA_947448955.1 Burkholderiales bacterium | reverse complement strand
GTGGGCGAGCGCACCCGTGAAGGCAACGATTTCTATCACGAGATGGCCGAGTCAGGCGTCGTGAACCTCGAGAACCTGGGCGAGTCCAAGGTCGCGATGGTCTACGGTCAAATGAACGAGCCGCCAGGCAACCGCCTGCGCGTCGCGCTGACCGGGCTGACGATTGCCGAGTCGTTCCGCGACGAAGGCAAAGACGTGCTGTTCTTCGTCGACAACATCTACCGCTACACGCTGGCCGGCACTGAAGTGTCGGCGCTGCTGGGACGGATGCCTTCCGCGGTGGGTTACCAGCCGACGCTGGCCGAAGAAATGGGCCGTCTGCAAGAACGCATCACGTCGACCAAGGTGGGCTCGATCACGTCGATTCAAGCGGTCTACGTGCCCGCTGACGACTTGACCGACCCGTCGCCTGCCACCACCTTCGCCCACTTGGACGCGACGGTCGTGTTGTCGCGTGACATCGCCTCGCTGGGCATCTACCCTGCGGTCGATCCGCTGGACAGCAACAGCCGCCAGGTCGACCCCAACGTGGTTGGCGAAGAGCACTACTCCACCACCCGTGCGGTGCAGCAGACGCTGCAGCGCTACAAGGAATTGCGCGACATTATTGCGATCCTGGGCATGGACGAATTGAGCCCGGAAGACAAGTTGGCAGTGGCTCGGGCGCGGAAGATCCAGCGCTTCCTGTCGCAGCCTTTCCACGTCGCGGAGGTCTTCACGGGTTCGCCGGGCAAGTACGTGCCGCTGAAGGAAACCATCCGTGGCTTCAAGATGATCGTCGCCGGCGAGTGCGATCACTTGCCCGAGCAGGCCTTCTACATGGTTGGGACCATCGACGAAGCCTTTGAGAAGGCGAAGAAGATCCAATAAGCTACGCATTCGGGCCGGGGGCGTCGTTGCCCTGCTCGCCGCACGGGCGTGCGGCTGTGCGGGGCATCTAGCCCGCGACCCGCCTGCTTGCTTCTTGAACCTTCTCGTCGCTAAGGACTACAGAACATGGCAACAATTCAAGTCGACGTCGTATCCGCCGAGGAGAATATTTTCTCCGGCGAGGCCAAGTTCGTCGCACTGCCGGGCGAGAGCGGTGAGCTGGGCATCCTGCCGCGCCACACGCCGCTGATCACCCGCATCAAGGCGGGCGCGGTGCGAATCGAGCGTGCCGACAACGGCGAAGAAGAGTTTGTCTTCGTCGCCGGCGGCATTTTGGAAATACAGCCAGGCAAGGTCACTGTGCTGGCAGACACCGCGATTCGCGGTCGCGACCTGGACGAAGCCAAAGCGCTGGAAGCCCGAAAACAGGCTGAGCAGGCGATGAAGAACGCCAAGACCGACGTCGATTTCGCGAAGGCGCAGGGCGAATTCGCCACCATGGCCGCGCAGATCGCAGCGATTGCCAAACTGCGCAGGCGCTGAGCCAGCGCGTCAATCGCCAGCCGCTGGCCCACGGCGTGCGCGAAGTGCGGGCCAGATGCATCGCGGGCCCGCGGCCGACGATCAGTGACTCGAGTTCAGGCCTGATCGGCTTGCCGGGCGTCTGCCCGTCAAGATTTTTGCTGATCAGCGAATATCGGGCCGATTGGGCAATTCATCGGCGTTGTGATCGCCGGGTTTGAGGCAGAAATCTCGACGCAGCAAACCATCGATCGCGGCGATGGACTGGCTCAGACCCTCCTCGAAGCGCGCATCGCGAAAAGCCTGCCGCATCGGATCGATCAGTCCCTGCCATTGATCTGGCGTCACGTGCCGGTTGATACCCCGGTCTGCAACGATCTCGACCGCTCGCTCGGCCAACAGCAGGTAGATCAACACGCCGTTGTTGTGTTCGGTGTCCCACACCCGCAACTCCCCGAACAGTGAGACTGCGCGGTCGCGGGCGCGCCGACCTTGCCACAGCCAGTTCAGCGGCAGCCCGGCCTCAACGCAAACACGGATCTCACCGCTGTGCCCGCGTTCACTGCTGGCGACCTGGGCTTCGATGCGTTCCATTGCGCTTGCAGGCAACACTCTGCGGACATCGCTTTCGTCGTAGCACCGATGCTTGACCAAACGCGCGAACCTCTTGATCACCAGTTGCCTCCCGCGCCACCGCCCCCGAAATTGCCGCCGCCGCCAGAGGAAAATCCGCCACCCCCAGACGAGAAGCCACCGCCACTGCCACCGCCACCCCAGATCACCGACGGTCCGCCGCGATGCCGACCGCCTCGGCCGCCGGATGATCCAACGCCCAGCAGGCCGACCACGACCCAGGCGACTACCGCGGCCAGACCACCGAGGACCAGACTGGCGCTGAGCCAGCCCGCCAACGCGCCGGTGGCGCCGGCGGTGGCCAAGGCGCCGAGCTTGCGGCCCAGCACCGACGTCAGCAAACCGCCGACGATGGGGACACCGACCAAGAAAAACATCGCCAAGGTCTCCAAACCGAAGGCGCTGCCGTCACGCGCGTGCTGCGGCGCTGGCAGGTCCTCGCCGCGTATCCTGGCGATCAAAGCCTCGACGCCAGCGTCCAATCCGGCGGCGTAGTCTTGGTTCTTGAAGGCCGGCGTGATGGATCGGTCAATGATCTTCTTGGCGGCCAGATCCGGCACTGCGCCCTCTAGCGCCTTGGCGGGCGCAATCCAGACGCGTCGATCGTCTTTGGCCACGACGATCAACAAGCCATCGCCGACCTGGCGTCGGCCAATCTTCCAGGTATCGCCGACCCGCTGTGCGTAGCTGGCGATGTCCTCGGGCGCCGTGGACCGTAGCGTCAACACCACGATCTGCGTGCCACCCTGCGCTTCGAAGGCCGCCAGCTTGCGCTCGAGTGCGGACAACGCGGTCGGACCGAGCAAACCCGCGCTGTCCACCACTCGACCACTGAGCGCGGGAATGACGGCCATTGACTGTGCGAACGCGTTGCCGAGCAACAGCGTCAGCAGCACTGCCGGCGCAATCACCGACCGCAGAGGAGCCCACCACCTCATGACCAGCCGCCTCGCCTCACTTGCTCGCCGGTTTGTCAAAGCTGACCGTCGGCGGCGCGCTGATGGCCGCTTCGTTGGCAACGGTAAAGCTGGGCTTGGTGGTGTAGCTAAACACCATGGCCGTCAG
>CANFPU010000318.1 GCA_947448955.1 Burkholderiales bacterium | reverse complement strand
TGATGCCCTGGCTCACTGTGCGCAAGAACATCGCTTTCGCGGTGCGCAGCAAGTGGCCGGACTGGGGTCGTGAACAGGTTGAAGAACATGTCGAAAAGTACGTGGCGCTGGTCGGCTTGGCGTCGGCCATCGACAAGAAGCCCAGCGCCTTGAGTGGCGGCATGAAGCAGCGCGTGGGCATCGCGCGGGCCTTCGCGATCCAGCCCCGCATGCTGCTGCTGGATGAGCCCTTCGGCGCGCTGGACGCGTTGACGCGCGGCACCATCCAGGACGAGTTGCTGCGCATCTGCGCCGAGACGCACCAGACGGTCTTCATGATCACGCACGATGTTGACGAAGCCATCCTGCTGGCCGACCGCATCCTGCTGATGAGCAACGGTCCGCAGGCCCGGGTGGCTGAGATCGTCAAGAACACAATGCGCCGCGATCGCCAGCGCGCTTCGTTACACCACGACCCGCAGTACTACCGCATCCGCAACCACCTGGTTGATTTCCTGGTGTCGCGCAGCAAAGACCTGTCGCATGGCCGCGCGCCCGCGCAGCCGCTGCAGGTCAGCCCTGGGCTGGACCCTCCCGAACCGCTGCCACCGGGCAGCCCGCCCGCCCCTTCATCCACTGTCACCCCTCTCAGGAGAATCGCATGAGCCGTCTCGACGTCACCGAAAAAATCATCACCACCAAGGTCAGCAAAGGCATCAAGTGGGCCGATGTGGCCACCTCGGTCGGCCTGAGCAAGGAATGGGTCACGGCGGCCTGCCTGGGCCAGATGACTTTGACCGCCCAGCAGGCCGCGACTGTCGGCGAAATCTTCGAACTCACGGCCGAAGAGCAAAAGTGGCTGCAGGTCGTGCCTTACAAGGGCAGCTTGCCGACCGCGGTGCCCACTGACCCGCTGATCTATCGCTTTTACGAACTCGTGAGCGTTTACGGCACCACCTTCAAGGAACTGATCCACGAGGAATTCGGCGACGGCATCATGTCGGCCATCGACTTCAAAATGGACCTGCAGCGTGAGCCGAATGCAGCCGGCGACCGGGTCAGCATCGCGATGAGCGGCAAGTTCCTGCCCTACAAGACCTACTGAAGACAGCCTGCGACGGAAGCCCACCATGACCGAGACGCGTCCGCCTCTGCCCCCTTTCACCGAAGAGACCGCCAGGAAGAAGGTGCGGGGCGCCGAGGACGCCTGGAACACCCGCGACCCCGAGGTCTGCGCCCGCGTCTACACCGAAGACACCCGCTGGCGCAACCGCGCCGAATTTCCGGTCGGTCGCGAGGCGGTCAAGGCTTTCCTGCACCGCAAGTGGGCGCGTGAACTCGACTACCGGCTGATCAAGGAACTCTGGGCTTACACCGGCAACGTCATCGCGGTGCGCTTTGCCTACGAATGGCACGACGACTCGGGTCAGTGGTTTCGCAGCTACGGTAACGAGAACTGGGCATTCGATGCTGACGGCTTCATGACGCAGCGCTTCGCCAGCATCAACGACCTGCCGATCCCCGAAATCGAACGCAAGTTCTTCTGGCCACTGGGTCTGCGGCCGGATGACCATCCCGGTTTGAGCGAGTTAGGCTTGTAGCAGCACGGGCCTGGCGTCGAACCAACGAAGAGGGCGGGTATGGCGCATTGCCGCCGCGACACTCGACGGCTCGTTGGTCAGCTTGGAGCGCAGGCCGTGTTGCCGGGTCGGGTCAGGTCAGGTCAGGTCAGGTCAGTCCCGCAGCGCAGCGAGCGCGTTATAGGCCCGCGGACGCTTGCGCCGCCCGACTGGCCAGCAGCGCGGCGATCTCGTCATCGCTCAGGCCGGCCTCATGCAGCACCTGGCGCGTGTCCTGACCCAGACGACTGGCCGGGCGCAGTTTGGGCAATTCGCCGTTGAACCGCACGCCCGGTGAACTGAGCAGTGCTGCGCCGACGTTGTCGGCGTTTTCCACCGTCTGGAAGAAACCCACCGCCTGCAGGTGCGGGTCCTCGAACAGTTGTTCGAGCGTGTTGACCGGGCCCGCCGGAATGTCCAGCCGTTCGCAAACCGCCAGCCAGGCCTGCGTGCTTCGGGTCGCGACGCCTTCGGCCAGCAGCGGCAGCAAGATGTCGATGTGCTTGGTGCGCGCTGCCATGTCGGAAAAACGCGGGTCCGCGGCCAGATCCGGACGACCGACTTCGGCGAAGAACCGGCCCCACTGCGCGGTGGTGTACGGCATCATGCAGACGTACCCGTCTAGCGTGCGATAGGGGCGGCGCGCACGCGACAGCACCCTGGCATAACCCAGCGTTCCCAGCGGTGGCAGGTAGTTGTGGGGTCCGCGGTGTTCCATCAGCGTGAAATCGGTCATGCACTCGAACATCGGGATTTCCACCTGCTGGCCTTTCCCTGTACGGCTGCGCGCCAGCAGCGCCGTCAGGATGGCTTGCGATGCGATCAGCCCCGACACCTTGTCAGCCGCCACCGTCGGCAGGTATTGCACCTCGCCGGTCTGGCGATGCATCAGGTCGGCCAACCCGCACATGCCCTGCACGATGTCATCGTAGGCCGGGCGCCCGCCATAGGGTCCTTGCTCGGAGAATCCGTTCAGGCAGGCCACCACCAGACGCGGGTAGCGCGCGCTCAGCTCGGCCAGGTCCAGCCCGATCGCGGCGAGCTTTTGCGGCCGAATGTTGTGCATCAGCACGTCGGCTTGTTCGAGCAGCTTGCGCAGCGCAGCCCGTCCGTCGGGGTGTTTGAGGTCCAGCACGATGCTGCGCTTGCCGCGGTTCGTGCTCATGAAACCGCCCGCCAGACCGGGCTCGCGTTGTACGCCAGTGGTTCGCGTCGAATCCCCTGCCGGTGACTCGACCTTGATCACGTCGGCGCCATAGTCGGACAGCCAGCGGCTCGCGAGCGGTCCGAACAGCACGGTGCTCAGGTCGAGTACGCGGATGCCCTGTAATGGGGCGCCGGGCTCCGACATGGCGGCGTGGGCCGGATCTTGGCCGTCGGTGCTGGTCATCATCGTCATGGCAGCAACCTCAACGCAGCGCGTTGCGAGGCACGTCGCGATAAGGCTTGTCGGTATCGATGCTCGGCTCTTTGGGCATGCCCAGCACGCGCTCGGC
>CANFPU010000317.1 GCA_947448955.1 Burkholderiales bacterium | reverse complement strand
TGAAGTCGCGACGTTTGCTAGGCAAGGCCCAGTTCGTCTGTTCGCCCAGCTGCAAAGAAGCGGACATCGAGAACACTGCCAAGCCTTGAATTGAGGACATTGCGCTGGTCTTCGAGGGTCGGCCCACCAGTAGGGTCATGCCGCTCCAAGACGCTGCTTTTCTGAGTATGACCGACCACCCCACAGGCAGCGACAAAGAAGACGAATCCGAAGAGTCGCAGGTCCTGCACGAAGCCCGTTTATGGCGTGACAACGGCTGGACCGCGCAGGTCATCAAGAATGAGGATGACGAAGGTTGGGCGGTCGCGATGTACAAAGTTTGCCAGCCTGAGCCAGCGCTGGTCGCGCCCTGGACCATGGGTCGGGATAAGAAAAACCCCAAACCCCTGGACGCAAACGCCTTCAACACCTGGGTCAAGACCGCTTCTGAGGTGGTGAGGCGCCATGAGCAGCATCTACAGGCCACGCTGCACCAGCAGATCACCGTCGAGGGTTTAGGTCAGCGAATTCAGGTTTCGCTCGATATCGTGCCGGACGACGAGGACCCTCAGGCGACATTGAGCGCGCACGATGCCCACGGCGAATTGCTGGCACAAGTGCCAGCCTCGCCGGGTTTCAAGCTCAACCGCGCCAGTGCCATGTACTGGGTTCAGACCGGGTTCACGCGCCCGCGCTGAGGCGCGTTGACCGAAAGTTTAGACCGGATCCCAGGTGAAAACGTCGCCTGATCGGTCCAAATCGTAGAAGCTGGCTTTGAGTGCGGGCATCGCGTGCGAGGCCACGGTTTCGGGCGTCCAGCCCTCGCTGCGGTGCACGCTGCGCTCAGGTCGCGGCTGACTCATCAGGAAGATCTCGTTGTTGCGCACCGCGAAAATCTGTCCGTTCACATCGTGTGCGGCATCGCTCGCCAGGTAGACCGCGATCGGCGCAATCTTGGCCGGCGTCATCTGTTGAATCCTGGCGACACGGGCTTTTTCCTCGGGTGTATCGGTCGGTATGGAGCCGATCATCCGACTCCAGGCGAAGGGCGCAATGCAATTGCTCCGGACGTTGAACTTCTGCATGTCGAGTGCAATGCTTTTGGACAGCGCTGCAATACCAAGCTTTGCCGCCGCGTAATTGGCCTGACCAAAGTTTCCGATCAAGCCTGAGGTGCTGGTCATGTGCACGTAAGCACCGCTGCCTTGCTCCTTGAAATGGTTCGCGGCGGCACGGCTGACATAGAAACCGCCGTAAAGGTGGACCTTGATCACCGCATCGAACTCGTCGACACTCATCTTGTGGAAGAAGCGGTCGCGCAAGATGCCTGCGTTGTTGACCACCGCGTCGATGCGTCCAAACACGTCGAGCGCAGTTTGCACCATGCGGTTGGCGCTCGTGACATCCGAGACACTGTCGGTATTGGCCGTTGCCTCGCCACCCGCAGCGCGGATCTCTTCGACCACGCGCTGCGCCGGTCCGACGTCACCACCCTCGCCTGCCACTGATGCGCCGAGGTCATTGATGACCAGTTTCGCGCTCTGCTGCGCACAGAGCAGTGCGATGTCGCGACCGATGCCGCCACCTGCGCCAGTGACGAGCACTACTTTGCCTTCGAGCATATTGCCTTGAGCCATTTTGATTCTTTCCTTGGTTGGTTGAGAGCTTGTTGTTCAGGACCCGGATCAGCGCTTGCTGCCGTTCATCTTAGATCCCGGTCAGCGAGACCACCGCGTCGCCGGTGAGCTTGACTTGTCCGTGTTGATTGATGGTTTGCAGGCTGATCCGCGCGCGCCGCTCACCGGCCGCCTCGAACAATTCGGTGACCTCACCCGAACAAGTGATCTGATCGCCGACCTGGGTGATCGCGACGAAGCGAACACCGTAGTCACGCAATCGCTGCTGCGGTACCCAGTTCGTCAACAGCCGTGACAGGTACGCCATCGACAGCATGCCGTGCGCAAAGACATCGGGCGAGCCGCCGGCACGGGCGTAATCGGTGTCCACATGCATGGGGTTGTGGTCACCTGAGGCGCCGCAATACAAGGCCAGCGCCAGCCGTGAGACCGGTTCGGTACTGAAGCTCGGGAGCGCATCGCCCGCTTTGATTTTGTCGAATTCAACCATGTCTGACCACCGTGATTGCGTTGAGATCGGCCACATGCACGCCGTGTTGATTGGTCACCCGTGTCTCGCGGGCCACGAATTCCAGCAAGCCGCCCTTCTTGCTGTAGATGTCGGTGATTCTCGGCTCAAAAGTCAGCGTGTCACCGGCGTAGCACATGGCGTGGTAGCTGAAGCGCTGCTCGCCGTGCAACACCTTGGGCACCGGTAGATTCAGCAAATCGCGGGCTGCGGCGGGATTGGGCGCCTCCATCTCCAAGCAGAAGAGGAAGGTCGGCGGCACCGGTAGACCAGGGTGACCAGCGGCCTTTGCGGCGGCCTCGTCGGTGTAGACCGGGTCGCTTTGACCGATCGCCTTCGCAAAGAACTTCAAGCGGCCGCGCTCAACTTCGGCGCTGAAGGCCGGGAACCGGTGGCCGATGTGTTTGGTATCGATCATGCATCCATCCTTTCAAATAAGGTCACCACACAAGCCCCGCCCAGCCCCAGGTTGTGCTCGAGCGCCGAACGCGCGCCTTCGACCTGACGCTGCTCGGCTTGGCCTCGCAGTGACCGGGTCAATTCAGCACATTGCGCCAAGCCCGTCGCACCCAATGGATGCCAATTGGACAGCCAGCTACCCGGCGGATTGGTGACCACCCGTCCGCCGTAGGTATTGTCGCCATCTAGGATGAACCCGTCAGCCGTGCCGTCGGAGTTCAAGCCCAGCGATTCGTAAGAGATCAACTCATCAAATGCGATGGTTCTGGCGGCGTCGAACTTTTCAAATCCGGATGCTGCGTTGTGGGGCATGCGCCGCCAATGGCCAAGCGACGCATTCTGGTTGGCGAAACCGATCAAACGATGGGCCATCGGACCGAACTGGGCCTCGTCAATCGATCAGGTCGCCGCCGATCCAATGTCGCAGCTGTGTCAACGTGGCTTCACTGAACACCATTTGCTCGCGCTCGCACAGGAACAGGACTTGGTTGACCAAGCGCTGTGCCAAGGTGCGGGC
>CANFPU010000316.1 GCA_947448955.1 Burkholderiales bacterium | reverse complement strand
GTGCGTGGGCACTGGGCAGGGCGCGGCCGGGATCTTCGAACGCGTTTGATAGCGTCGGTCCATCGACAACAGGAGACAGCACTTGACCATCAAGACCGCCACGTTCAACGGTGTAGCAACGATCGAGATCGCGCGGCCCGAGAAGAAAAACGCGCTGACCCAGGCGATGTACAGCGCGATGGCCGAGGCCTTGATCGCTGCCAATTCGGACGCGTTGGTGCGCGCGGTGCTGATCACCGGCCAGCCGGGCTGCTTCACATCGGGCAACGACATCGAGGACTTCATGCAGGCCCCGCTAGGCCAGGACGGCGAGCCGCCGCCGGTGGCGCGCTTCATGCACGCCCTGCTCCAATGCGAGAAACCGGTGGTGGTGGCGGTCACCGGTGCTGCAGTGGGCATCGGCACAACGATGCTGCTGCATTGCGATCTGGTCTATGTCAGTGACGAGGCCCGTCTGGCGATGCCTTTCGTCAGCCTCGGATTGGTGCCCGAATTCGCCAGCAGCCTGCTGATCCCAGCCTTGCTGGGTCCTGTCAAGGCGACCGAAAAGCTGATGCTGGGCGAGCCGTTTTCCGGCAGCGACGCCGTCGAATGCGGCATCGCCAACGCCGTGCTGCCTGCCGGCGAGGTCGTCAACCATGCGCGCCGTATGGCTGAGCGCTTCAACGCCCTGCCGCCCAGCGCGGTGCGCGAAACCAAGCGCTTGATGCGCGCACCTCAGCGGGCTCAGGTGCTGGAGGTGATGCAGGCCGAGGGCCAGTTGTTCTCTCAGCGCTTGCGCAGCCCGGAGGCGATGGAGGCTTTCCAGGCTTTCTTCCAGAAGCGCAAGCCCGATTTCAGCAAGTTCTGAAATCTGAGCTCAGGGGCTTCGATGTCGCTGGCGCGTCACACCACCCAGGCGCTCAAGCTCGCTTTGTCCCCGTTGCTGCTGGTGCAGGCGCTTCAGACGCGTCGCAGATTGCCCCGTTTGCCAGAGGCTGAAGGTCCGCGCCGCGGCTGCGTTGGCGACGGCATGGGGCGGCTGGGTTTGCTGATCGTCGGTGACTCTTCGGCCGCCGGTGTGGGCGTGACCCACCAGGACGATGCGCTGGCCGGGTGCTTGAGCCGGGCGCTGGCGCAGCGCCTGGGTGTGTCGGTACATTGGCAGTTGTGCGCGCGCTCGGGCGTTACCAGCGCCCAGGCGACTGAACTGGTCGCCGAGGCCGATGCCGCCGATTGG
Organism: Burkholderiales bacterium; assembly: GCA_947448955.1. GTDB lineage: Bacteria > Pseudomonadota > Gammaproteobacteria > Burkholderiales > Burkholderiaceae_C > Pseudaquabacterium. The sequence goes on along the minus strand of CANFPU010000316.1, from coordinate 1,930 downwards.
GCGGTGGTGGTCACCGGGGTCAACGATGTCGTCGACCAAGTGCGACCGGCTGCCGCCATGGCCGCGCGCGGGCAACTGGTCGAGGCTTTGGTTCAGCGCACGGGTGCCCGCCATGTGGTGATGACGCCGGTGCCGCCGATGCACCGTTTCATGGGTCTGCCGCAACCTCTGCGCTGGGTGGCCGGGCGCGATGCATTCGCGCATGAGCATGCGCTGGCGCACTGGGTCGATGGGCAGCCGGGCGTCAGCCACCTGCGCATGGACCTGCCGCTGGACGATTCCAGGATGCTGGCCCGCGATGGCTTCCATCCTGCAGCGCCCCTCTACCGGCTGTGGGGCGACGCTTTGGCCGAGCACATTGCCAAGGCCGCTAGTCATGGCTTTTGAACGTGCCGGTTGTCGCCGGCGGGCGGGGCGCGGTGCTCTAATCTTCAAGCGCCGCCTGGCTGATCTGGTGCAGTCTGGCCGCCGGACGGCTTTCCAAATGACTTTTTACGGGCGCTAGACGTCCCATGTTCCATGCGCCATTCCGCCGCCGCACACAGCCTGCCGACCCCCACCGTGCCAGGGGCCGCTCGCACCGATTGGCAAACCCTGAGCAAGCTGCTGCCCTACCTGTGGCGCTACCGCTGGCGGGTCGGGCTGGCGCTGGGCTTCCTGCTGCTGGCCAAGTTGGCCAATGTCGGCGTGCCGGTGCTGCTCAAGCACCTGGTCGATGCGCTGGCTCTCAAACCCGGCGATCTGCGCGCGGTGCTGGTCGTGCCGGCCGGGCTGCTGCTGGCCTACGCCGGTCTGCGCCTGTCGACCAGCCTGTTCACCGAGTTGCGCGAGCTGGTGTTCGCCAAGGTGTCGTTTGGTGCCAGCAAGCAGATCGCCCTCGAGGTCTTCGGTCATCTGCATGCCTTGAGTCTGCGCTTTCACCTGGAGCGCCAGACCGGCGGCATGTCGCGCGACATCGAGCGCGGCACCCGTGCGCTGCAGTCGCTGGTGTCGTACTCGCTCTACACCATCGTGCCCACGCTGGTCGAGGTGACACTGGTGCTGGGTTTCCTGGGCATCCGCTTCGACATGGGGTATGTCTGGATCACGTTGGTCGCGCTGAGCATCTACATCAGCTTCACTGTGACGGTGACCGAATGGCGTGCGCGCTTCCGGCGCGAGATGAATGAGGCCGATTCCAAAGCCCACAGCCGGGCCATCGACGCGCTGCTGAATTACGAAACCGTCAAGTACTTCAACAACGAGGCGTTTGAGGCGCGCCGCTACGACGAAGGCCTGGAGGCCTACCGCCAGGCCCAAGTCAAGAGCCAGAGCACACTGTCGATGCTCAACACCGGCCAGCAGCTGATCATCGCGCTCAGCCTTGTGGCGATGTTGTGGCGCGCCACCCAAGGCGTTGTGGAAGGACGGCTGACGCTGGGCGATTTGGTGATGGTCAATGCCTTCCTGATCCAGCTCTACATCCCGCTCAATTTCCTGGGGGTGCTCTACCGGGAGGTCAAGCAGAGCCTGACCGACCTGGACCGGATGTTCGTGCTGCTCGAGCGCAAGCGGGAGGTCGCCGACTTGCCTGACGCGCCGGACCTGACGGTGGGCGAGGGCAGCGTGCGCTTCGAGAACGTCAGCTTTGCCTACGATCCGTCACGGCCCATCCTGCACGGTGTGAGCTTCGAGATCCCGGCCGGCAAGACCGTGGCGGTGGTGGGCGCCTCAGGTGCCGGCAAGAGCACCTTGGCGCGGCTGCTCTACCGTTTCTACGATGTGACCGATGGGCGCATCTTGCTTGACGGGCAGGATATCCGGTCGGTGACGCAAAACAGTCTGCGGCGGGCGATCGGCATCGTGCCACAGGACACCGTGTTGTTCAACGACACCGTGGGCTACAACATTGGCTATGGCCGAACCGGCTCATCGACCGCGGAGGTCGAGG
>CANFPU010000315.1 GCA_947448955.1 Burkholderiales bacterium | reverse complement strand
TCGAGCAGAAGGGCGCGAAAAAGCCCTGCATCGTGTACCAAGACGACGAGATGGGCAAGAACTTCACCGATGCCTATGAAGACCAGCTCAAGGCGCTGAAGATTCAGCCCGGTACGAGCGTGTCGTTCAAGCGCGGTGCCACGGACTTCAACTCGCAAGTGGCCCGCATGAAGGCCGACGGCTGCGACATGGTGGCCTTGGGTTCGGTGGTGCGTGAAACGGTGGGTATCCTCTCTGTGGCACAGAAGCTCGGCTGGAAGCCTGGTTTTGTGGTGTCGTCGCCCAGCTATGTGCCCGACCTTCACGACCTGGGCAAGGAAACCACCGAAGGCGTCTACGGCATTGGCTCGACCGAGATCTTCTATCCAGACACTGCCAAAGGCGAGGTCAAGGCCTATGTCGAGGCATACAAGAAGAAATTCGGCATTGACCCCAACCTGCAAACCACCACGGGTTACAACGGTGTGATGGCTTTTGCCTTCTATGCGAAGCTGGCTGGCAAGAACCTGACGACCGAATCGATGATTGCCGCGATGGAGTCCGGCAAGGAGTTCCGTGACATCTTCGGTGGCCCGTCGGTGCACTTCTCGCCAACGAATCACCTGGGCGTGAACACCGCGCTGGTCGCGAAGATCCAGAACGGTCGCTGGATCACGCAGGCGTCCAACCAGTCGTACAAGTAATCAGGGCTCAGCCCTAGGCGCGCTGTTTCAGCGCCTGAGGCCCGAGGCGCTGGACGACAGCGCTTCGGGCCGCCGCACGTCGCCCTGTCGCATCGCTGCCTGCGATCGCGCAGGCCGAGATAATGAACGCTGTTCTAGCAGTTCGTCCGCGGCCGTGAAAAAATCCTTTTCCATCACCTGCCTGTCCTGGCTTGCTGCATTCTGGGTGGCCGCTTTGGCTTGGCCCGCGCAGGCCTTTCAGGTCGCGAGCCTGACACCGCAGGGTCAGGTGGCGCGGGTGCGGCAGGTGGTGGTCAAGTTCGACGATCCTGCTGTGAACTTCGGCAATGCCAAAGCCGAGGCACCGCTGGACCTGAATTGCGGCGACCCGCAGCTGACCAAAGGCTCCGGCCGCTGGCTCAACGACCGCAGCTGGTCGTTCGATCTGGACGATGACCTGCCCCCCGGGGTGTCTTGCAGCTTGCAGCTGAGGGCAGGACTTCGATCGGTCAAAGGCCTCGAACTGGCCGGCCCGTCCAGCTTCAAGTTCAACACCGGCGGTCCGTTCGTGCAGCGCATCGTGCCCGACCCCGGCCAGCCGATCGAAGAAGACCAGCATTTCCTGCTGCAGCTGAACGGCCCGGCCACGCTCGCCAGCCTCCAGGCCCATGTCTGGTGTGCCGTCGAGGGCTTGGGCGAACGCGTGGCTGTGCGGCTGGTTTCGGGCAAAGACCGCAGCGCGATGTTCAAGGCGCTGGGGATGGACCCGGCCGCAGACCGGCTGAACGTGGCGACGCTGGCGTGCAACCGGACCCTGACGCCTGGGACGAAGATGCAGCTGGTGTTTGGCAAAGGCGTCAGCACGCCGGCGAGGACCGGCAAGGCGCCAGGCGGGATGTCTGGCGTGGCGTCTGGCGTGGTGTCTGGCGTGGTGTCTGGTGCGGCGTCCGGCATCGCCAACACCGTGGAAAACCGTTTCGATTTCCGGGTGCGAGAGCCCTTCACGGCCACGTTCAGCTGCGAACGCGAAAACGCCAACAGCGGCTGCGTGCCGATACGCCCACTGAGCTTGCGCTTCAGCGCACCGGTCGCCGCCAAGCTGCTGGCCGGCATCACGTTGAAGTCCGCCCAGCGAAGCTATGCGCCGGTGCTCGACAAGAGCCTCCCTGCATCGAAGGACGAAGACCGTTTGATCGACGCGATCAGTTTCAACGCGCCTTTTGCCGAGCAGTCGGCGCTGACCTTGACCGTGCCCAAGGCGCTCAAGGATGCATCGGGACGCAGCTTGCAGAACGCCGACAGCTTCCCTTTGGCGGTGTCGATCGATCGGCTGCCGCCGCTGGCCAAGTTCTCGGCCGCGCCGTTTGGCGTGCTGGAGCGTCTGGCCGAGCCGGATGGCGTGGCCTTGCTGCCGGTGACCTTGCGCGGTGTCGAGCCCGCGCTGTCGGTCAAGGGCCTCGCCGTGGAGGCTCGCCAAAGCGCGACGACACCGACAGGCGGCAAGGTCAGCAGTTACCGGCCCAGCACCGACGCGGACATCATCGCCTGGTTCCAAAAAGTGCAGCGGTACGACAACTTCACGGTGACGCGCCGCGTCGCGCGCAAGGACGTCAACAGCGCGCTGCCCCAATCGATCGATCCGGTGCCCAAAGGCCAGGAGGACCAGGTCCAAACCCGCATGGTCTCGTTGTTGCAAGGGCAAGCCGGCGTCAAGACGCTGGATTTGCCGGCGCCATCGGGCCAGGTTGCCAGGCCGTTTGAGGTGGTGGGCATCCCGTTGCCAGCCGGATTCCATGTGGTCGAGATCGCGTCGCCAAAACTGGGCACCTCGCTGCTCGACGAACGCCATGGCGCTGGCAGAACCATGGTGGTGCGCACCTCGGCCTTGGTGACCAATCTGGCCGTGCACTTCAAGCTCGGCCGGGAAAACGCGATGGCCTGGGTCACCACGCTGGACAAGGGCGCGCCGGTGGCCAATGCGCAGGTCCGCGTGTCCGATTGCAAGGGCCGTGAAGTTGGCCAAGCGGTGACCAATTTGCAGGGCCTTGCCACCCTGAGCGGACTTTCGCCCGAGCCACCGAACTGCGGTGCTGAAGACGCCTACCGCATCGCCTATTTCGTCAGCGCGCGGGCCGCACAGCCCGCGGCGGGCGGCAAAGGCTCGGTCGAGGACCTGGCGTTCACCTGGACCGACTGGCACCGCGGCATAGAGCCTTGGCGCTTTAACTTGCCGACCAGTCGGCTGGCCCAGTCCGACATGCGTGCCCACACCATCTTGGACCGCAGTTTGCTGCGGGCTGGTGAAACCGTTTCGATGAAGCATTTGCTGCGAAGCGAGACTGCGCAGGGTTTTGGCTTGATCTCCGAGCCGCCCAACAGTTTGGTGCTGACCCATGTGGGCAGTGGCCAGGAGTACCCCCAAGCCCTGGTCTGGCGCAAGACCGCCACCGGTGGGCAGAGCGCTGAGAGCAGCTTTGCGATTCCGACCGCT
>CANFPU010000314.1 GCA_947448955.1 Burkholderiales bacterium | reverse complement strand
GGCACGGTGACGACCGTACACCGATTCAAGCGTGTCGCTGACCTCGCCGACCGTCGCGCGCAAGCGCATCGCGGCGATGCAGAGTGCCAGCAGGTTACCCTGGCCCGACTGTGCGGCATCGGTCAAGGCAGCCAGCGAGCGCTGCACCGCGGCGCTGTCGCGGCTGGCCTTGATCTGCTGCAGCCGGGCGATCTGGCCGTCGCGAACCATCACGTTGTCGACCTCACGCGAATCGACCGCGTCCTGGGTCTCGAGCTTGTATTTGTTGACACCGACGATCACGTCACGGCCCGAGTCGATGCGGGCTTGCTTCTCGGCTGCGCTGGCCTCGATCTTCAGCTTGGCCCAGCCGCTGTCGACCGCCTTTGTCATGCCACCCAGCGCTTCCACCTCCTCGATGATCGCCCAGGCCGCGTCAGCCATGTCCTGGGTGAGCTTTTCCATCATGTAGCTGCCAGCCCAGGGGTCGACCACACTGGTGATATGGGTCTCTTCCTGGATGATCAGCTGTGTGTTGCGGGCGATGCGGGACGAGAACTCGGTCGGCAGCGCGATCGCTTCATCGAAGCTGTTGGTGTGCAGGCTCTGCGTGCCACCGAACACCGCGGCCATCGCCTCGACCGTGGTGCGGACCACGTTGTTGTACGGATCCTGCTCGGTCAGGCTCCAGCCCGAGGTCTGGCAGTGGGTGCGCAGCATCAAGCTCTTCGGGTTCTTGGCATCGAAGCCCTTCATGATCCGGCACCACAGCAGGCGCGCAGCGCGCATCTTGGCGATCTCGAGATAGAAGTTCATCCCGATGGCCCAGAAAAAGCTCAGCCGCCCAGCAAAGTCGTCGACATCCAAGCCTTTGGCCAGCGCGGTCTTGACGTATTCCTTGCCGTCGGCCAGCGTGAAAGCCAGTTCCAGCGCTTGGTTCGCGCCAGCTTCCTGCATGTGATAGCCCGAGATGCTGATCGAGTTGAACTTGGGCATCTTCTGCGCCGTGTACTCGATGATGTCGCCGATGATCCTCATGCTCGGCTCGGGCGGGTAGATGTAGGTGTTGCGCACCATGAACTCTTTGAGGATGTCGTTCTGGATCGTCCCGCTCAGCTGCTCTTGCGGCACGCCTTGCTCTTCGGCGGCGACCACATAACCGGCGAGCACCGGCAGGACCGCGCCGTTCATCGTCATCGACACCGACACCTTGTCGAGCGGAATCCGGTCGAACAAGATCTTCATGTCCTCGACCGAATCAATCGCCACGCCGGCCTTGCCGACATCGCCCGTGACACGCGGGTGGTCGCTGTCGTAGCCACGGTGCGTGGCCAGGTCAAAGGCCACACTCACCCCCTGGCCGCCCGCGGCAAGCGCTTTGCGGTAGAAAGCATTGCTCTCCTCGGCGGTGGAAAAACCTGCGTACTGACGGATCGTCCACGGACGTACCGCATACATCGTCGCCTGCGGGCCGCGAATGAAGGGCTCGAAGCCCGGCAGCGTGTCGGCGTGCGGCAGGTCGGCGGTGTCGGCCGCGGTGTACAGCGGCTTGACGGTCAAGCCCTCGGGCGTGATCCAGTTCAGCGCGGCCACATCACCCTTCGGCGCCGATTTGGCGGCGGCACGGGCCCATTGGGCCAGCGTGGCGGTCTGGTAATCGGCGTCTTTCGGGGTGCTGGTCGACATGAAAGGATCCTCGTGAGGTGGCGGCGCGGAGGGGGGCGTTGGGACAAACCGGGCCTGTTGTCTGACATGATACAGGGACGTATAATTATAAATTCAAAATTTCGTCAGGCTGACCGGGCCACGATGAACTTGCCGCAGCGGCGGTTCTAGAGACTAGAGAGACCTTTGCCCGCCACTGCATCACCGACCGAGCGTCAACCGCTTCACGCCCGCGCCCTGTACCAGGATGTGGCCGAACGTTTGCGGCAGAAAATCTTCAGCCGCGAAATCGAACCGGGCGGCTGGATCGACGAGCAAAGAATCGCCGCCGAGTACGGCATCAGCCGAACGCCACTGCGTGAAGCGCTCAAGGTGCTGGCTGTTGAAGGGCTGGTGACCATGAAGCTGCGACGCGGCGCCTATGTCACCGAGATGTCGAGCAGCGATGTGGCACAGGTCTATCACCTGATGGCGCTGCTCGAGGCCGATGCGGCCGGGCGTGCCGCTGCCCAGGCCACCAATGCCGACATCGCTGAGCTGCAAGCCTTGCACGCCAGGCTCGAATCTCAAGTGCAACAGCGTGACGCATTTTTTGCGACCAACGAGGAATTCCACCTCAGGCTGCTGGCGCTGGCCGGCAACCGCTGGAGTGCCCAGATCGTGCAGGACTTGCGCAAGGTCATGAAGCTCAACCGCCAGCTCTCACTGTTCAAGGAAGGCAGGCTGGCCGAATCGCTGGCGGAGCACCGCGCAGTGATGGAGGCGATCGCCGCGCGGCAGCCAGAGGCGGCAGCGCGGTTGATGCGCGCTCACTTCGACAGCGGCCTGGAGGCCGCGTCGGGCTGAAACCACCACCGAACACGCGCATCCTGACGTTTCAGCCAGTGGTCAGGCCATCGACCCACGCTTCCATCCAACACCCTCAGGAGTCCACGATGAAGATCCACGAATACCAGGCCAAAGACATCCTGCGCCAGTTTGGCGTACCGGTGCCGCGCGGCATTGCCGCATTCACGGTGCAAGAAGCCGTCGAGGCGGCGCAAAAGCTCGGCGGCGCTGTCTGGGTCGTCAAAGCCCAGATCCATGCCGGCGGCCGCGGCAAGGGCGGTGGCGTCAAGCTCGCACGATCGATCGACGAGGTCCGCCAGCTTGCCGGCGAGATCCTGGGCATGCAACTCATCACCCACCAGACCGGTCCGACAGGCCAGAAGGTGCGCCGCTTGCTGATCGAGGAAGGTGCTTCGATCGTCAAGGAGTACTACGTCGCCGCACTGACCGACCGCGCGACCCAGCGTGTGGCGATGATGGCCAGCTCCGAGGGCGGCATGGACATCGAGGAAGTCGCGCACAGTACGCCCGAGAAGATCCTCAAGGTCTTCGTCGACCCCGCGCTGGGCCTGACCGAGGCACAGGCGCTGGAACTGGCGTCCGGCATTGGCGTGCCTGCGGCCAGCCAGGCGCAGGCTGTCGACGTGCTGCAAAAGCTCTACCGCTGCTACATGGAGACCGACGCGAGCTTGG
>CANFPU010000313.1 GCA_947448955.1 Burkholderiales bacterium | reverse complement strand
GGGCAAGCCACAAGGCATGCTGCCGACCCACATCTGCTCAGCATCGGGCTGGGTGCCCAGCGCGTGGTAAACCGCCTGGTGGATCTCGGTCAGCTCGGCCAGGCAGGCAGCAGCATCGCCGTGCACACCGGTGATCAGCTCGAGCTGCGACTCGCTGAAATCGGTGGTGATGAGTGGATGGGTCAAGGCCGACCCCAGCGCAGCGGGATGCGGCGTCAGTGCCAAGCCTGCGTTTGGTAGCGCGCGCAGACTTTCCTTCTCAATGCCTCGACGGATTCCCCGCAACCGCTCGGGCGGCAGGGCACGCAAGCGCTCGTGCAATGCATTCACCGGGCGTCTCCTTCAGATGATTCGGGGCGCCACGCTAACAGAGGCCGACGACACTTGCTTGACAGGGGGTTGCTCGGCTTTGTGCTAACCGCATTCCTGCCCTAATCGGGCGCGCCGGGCGGGCGACTCATTCGACGAACACGTCCTCGCGTTTGGCGCGGATGGTCGGCAATAGCACCGCCACGAGCAGTACCACGCCAAGCGCGAGCAGTACCGCGCTGAGCGGGCGTTCGACGAAGACCATCGGATCGCCCTGCGCGTAGCGCATCGCGCGGCGCAGGTTTTCTTCCATCAAGGGCCCCAGTACAAAGCCCAGCAGCAGGGGCGTGGGTTCGAATCCAACCTTGGACAGGCCATAACCCATCAGTCCGAAAGCCGCGGCCAGATACACCTCAAAGCTCGAGTTGCTCAGCGTGAACACGCCGATGCAGCAAAACAGCACGATGGCCGGAAACATCAGGCGGTAAGGCACCTTTAGCAGCGACACCCACATGCCGATCATCGGCAAGTTGATCACCACCAGCATCAGGTTGCCGACCCACATGCTCGCGATCATTCCCCAGAACAGGTCGGGCCGCTTGGTCATCACCTCGGGTCCGGGCTCGATACCCTGGATGATCATGGCCCCGACCATCAAGGCCATCACCGCGTTGGACGGAATGCCCAGCGTCAGCATCGGGATAAACGATGTCTGCGCGGCGGCATTGTTGGCCGACTCAGGCCCGGCCACCCCTTCGATCGCACCCTTGCCGAAGCGCGAAGCGTCTCGAGCCAGCTTCTTCTCGACGGTGTAGGCCGCGAACGACGCCAGCACCGCACCACCGCCCGGCAACAAGCCCAGCACCGAGCCCAGCGCGGTGCCTCGCAGCACCGCCGGAAAGGCTTCGCGCAACACGCTGTTCTTGGGCCACAACCCTGTGACCTTGTTGGTCAGCAGCGAGCGGTCGACCTCAGGCGCTTCGAGATTGCGCAAGATCTCGGCGATGCCGAACAAGCCCATCGCCAAGGACACAAAGCTGATGCCGTCGGCGAGCTCGCCAACGCCAAAGGTGTAACGCATCGCGCCGGTGTCGACGTCAGTGCCGATCAAGCCCAGGAAGACGCCAAGAAAAATCATCGCGAACGACTTCAAGACCGAGCCATGGGCCATCACGACCGATGCGACCAGCCCCAGCACCATCAGCGAAAAGTATTCGGCAGGGCCGAATTTCTGCGCCATGCCTGCGAGCGGCGGGCCAGCGGCCGCGATCAACAGCGTGCCAAAGCAGCCTGCGATAAATGAGCCGATCGCCGCGATCGCCAAGGCCTCGCCTGCACGACCCTGGCGCGCCATCTGGTAGCCGTCCAGCGTGGTGACGATCGACGAGGCCTCACCGGACAGGTTGACCAGAATCGCCGTGGTCGAGCCGCCATATTGGCAGCCGTAATAGATGCCCGACAGCATGATCAGCGAGCTGATCGGCGGCAGCTGGAAGGTGATCGGCAACAGCATCGCGATCGTCGTGACCGGGCCGATCCCTGGCAGCACACCGATCAGCGTGCCCAGCAGCGCGCCGATCAGGCAATACATCAGGTTCTGCCAAGTCAGCGCGACGCCGAAACCCAAAGCTAAATTGGAAAATAGATCGAACTCGGTCATGGCAGGATGCGCAGCGGCAATTGAAGGGCCAAGGGGAACAGCAGACAAGCGGCGATCGCCATGCCTACCGCCAGCAGCGCCGTGTCGCGAAAGCGCTGCTGCGGCGCCGCCAAGCCGGCCATCCCCACCGCCAGCACCGACGAGATGAACAGGCCGGTTCGCTCGACGGTCATCGCAAACACGACCAGCGAACCCACAATCAGCAGGATAGGCTTGAGGCGCCAGGCTTCGAGCGTCGGGCCTTTGCGGATCAAACCGATGACCACCAACGCGATGCCGAACAGGCTGAGAATCCCCGACAGCATCAGCGGGGTGTAGCCAGGGCCCATGCGGAACGCGGTGCCCACTTTCAATGGCTGTCCGAACCACGCACCAAACACGGCGCAGCCCAGCAGGAACAAGCCCGCCGCAAAGTCAGCCTGAGACCGTATCAACGGCCTGCCACGTCCGGCGGGTGGCGGTCCTTCAGGTTCGCCAGGGCCTTTGGCACCTGGCGACGCGTTCGTCTCATCTTGTCTGACGGTCTGGTTCACATCAACCCTTTTATTGTCGTCTGCTGCGACCCGCCGAGTCAGTCGGGCGGGCACCTTGTCTCCATCGCAATGGTTGTACCATGTATTCAAGATCGGCACTTGGCAGCGTCAACCTGCTTGCAGCCGACGACAAACATCGAATTCACAGGAGACATGCCATGAGCCTCGTTCTTGACAGGCGGAAAGCGCTGATTTTGGGTGGCAGCGCACTGGCGGCCACTGCCCAGCCCAGCCTCGCGCAATCACTGCCCTCGGGCACGATCCGCATTCTGGTCGGCTTCCCGGCCGGTGGCGGCTCTGACGTGATGGCCAGAATCATCGCCGACAAGCTCAAGGAGCGCACCGGCGCGAACATCATCATCGACAACCGGCCGGGCGCCAGCGGCAACCTGGCCTGCGAGCTGCTCAAGAACGGGCCCGCCGACGGATCGGTGCTGATGTACGGCACCAGCGCGACCACAGTGGCGCAGCGGGTCACCCGCAAGCAACTGCCCTACGACGTTGAGAAAGACCTCGTCACGCTCTGCCTGTCAGGCACGGTGTCGGTGGCCTATGTGACTTCATCGACGATCGGCGTTCGCACGCTGCCCGAGTACATCGAGTGGCTCAAGAAGAATCCGCGCAGGCAGAACTTCGGGACGACCGCGATGGGCAGCATGACGCATTTTTTC
>CANFPU010000312.1 GCA_947448955.1 Burkholderiales bacterium | reverse complement strand
ATGCAGGCGGGATGCAGGCTCCCTGGTTTTTTCACGCACCAACCTGCCCGGCCAGCACCCCGGTTAGGTACTGGTTCAGGCTCACGCCCTCCTGCGCAGCACGCCGAGCCAGCTTGGCATGCAGGCTGCGTGGCACCCGCACCAAGAACTTGCCGCTGTAGCTCTGCAGCGGCTGCACTGGGCGCGGGGTGGGCGCGCTCTTGCCGGCAGACTGTGCCGCTTGCAACCAGGCAGCGATGGCGTCTTGCGCCTCTCGGGCGGCGTCGGCCTCGGTGGCGCCCCAGGCGCTGCAGCCCGGCAGGTCGGGCACCTCGGCAATGAAGCCCTCATCCTCGGCGCTCCAGAAGATGCTCAAGGGATAGTGCTGCATCGGCTGGTTCATTCGTCGGCTCCGTACTTGCGCCCGATTCGCATCAATGGCCGGCTGGCCTGGCGCACCGCTGATAGCCGCGCACTGCTGGGGGTGGCGTCATGAACCGCGCCCACCACATCAATGACAACATGGCAGGCGCACCCGGCACGGGCGCTGCAATTGCCCCACCCGGCAGCCTCCCCGTGAAACGTGCGCCTGTCGCCGCCGAGGTACTGGCCCGCTTGCTGGCCGCCGCTGGACGATTTATGGCACAGCGTGTAGTACGGGTTTGCGGGAGTGGTTTCCCGGATGCGGGAGCGATTGCGGGAGTGGCGATCCGGATTGGGCTATAAGTCGTTGATTTTATTGAATAAAATCTGGCGGAGAGAGAGGGATTCGAACCCTCGGGGGGCTATGAACCCCCACACGCTTTCCAGGCGTGCGACTTAAACCGCTCATCCATCTCTCCGCGGAGCCCCCGATTCTAGCCGACCGGGTCGAGCGCGCTGTGGCGCAGCCAGTCCAATGGCACCAGATCTGCGGCGCGAGCGTGGGTGCTATCCAGCACGGCGGGCGGTGCGCAACCTTCTAAGTAGGCCTCGCGCCAGCGCAGCGCGCACACGCACCAACGATCGCCGGGCTTGAGCCCGCGAAATCGCATCTCGGGTCTGGGGGTGATCAAGTCGTTGCCGCGTTCGACCTGGAAGTTCAAAAAGGCCATCGTCATGCGCGCACAGATCAGGTGACTGCCGTGGTCCTGGTCATCGGTGTGGCAGCAACCGTCGCGGTACCAACCGGTCAGCGGATCGTAGGAGCAGGGCAGAAGCTCGGTACCCAGCACGTTCAAGGCAAGCGCTTGGCTCATAGGAGCAACGTCACTTTCTAAGGGGAGATAGAGGCTCGCTCTTTCATGGCATGGCAATGCGAAGCGCTCACGCGCTGGGACTTGCAACGGCGCCGGCGCCGGTTTTCATCACCGCCATCGCACTGGCGATCAGGCCTGAGACTTCGCCCATATTGCCCGGAACGATCATGGTGTTGTTGGTCTTGGCCAACGCATGGTAGGCGTCGATCGCGCGCTCGGCGACCTTCAACTGCACCGCTTCGGCGCCGCCTGGTTGCCCGATCGCCGCGGCGATCTGACGGATCGCATCCGCGGTGGCAGTGGCCACCGCGGTGATGGCTGCTGCCTCGCCCTGTGCTTTGTTGATTTCGGCCTGTTTGTCGCCCTCGCTGCGAGCAATCGAAGCTTCGCGCGCGCCGGTGGCGATGTTGATCTGTTCCTGGCGCCGACCCTCACTCGCGGCGATCAACGCCCGTTTTTCGCGCTCGGCGGTGATTTGGGCTTGCATCGCATGCAGGATCGCATCGGGCGGCGTCAAGTCCTTGATCTCGTAGCGCAGCACCTTGACGCCCCAGTTCAGCGCGGCTTCGTCGAGCGACAACACGACCGAGGTGTTGATGTGAGCTCGCTCCTCAAACGTTTTGTCCAGTTCCATCCGGCCGATCACGCTGCGCAGTGTGGTTTGGGCCAACTGGGTGATCGCGATGATGTAGTTCGACGAGCCGTAGCTCGCCCGCATCGCGTCCGTGACTTGAAAATACAGGATGCCGTCGACGGTGAGTTGGGTGTTGTCCTTGGTGATGCAAATTTGGCTCGGCACGTCGAGCGGTATCTCTTTCAGCGAGTGCTTGTAAGCCAGTCGGTCGACAAACGGCACTAGCAAGTTGAGCCCAGGCGTGAGCGTGGCGTGGTATTTGCCCAATCGCTCGACCACCCAGGCGTTTTGCTGTGGCACCACTTTGATGGAGCGCACGACGAAGACGGCAGCGATGACGAGCAACAGCAGGGCGATGATTTCCATGGTGCGGTCCTTGTGTGTTGATGGTTGGGCGGGTGCTTGGGGCGGCTCGGTCCGATGTCAGCCTGGGTTCAGCATCAGGCTTGGTCCAGCATCAGGCTTGGTCCAGTATCAGGCAACTGCCCTCTACTGCGCGAATCACAAAGTCGCCTGGGCTGGGTGTTGCGTTGCCGACAAAGCGTGCGTCCCAGCCCGCGCCGCGATAGGTCACGCGGGCCGACCCATCGGGACCCCAGTGCGTGACGTGCACCTTGCTGCCGATGTCCAGATTGACATCCGGGTTGGACGATGCGCTTGGCACAGACGGCAAGCGGCTGCGGTTCAGATACCAAGCCACCACAGCGCCCCCGCCCACAGCAGCGCCTGCCAGCAATTGACCACTCAGCGCCAATCCGGCATGCGCAGCCAGCGCGGCAGCAGCGGCGCCCGCCGCCAGCATCAGCAAGTAGAAGGTACCGGTGGCCAGTTCCGCTGCCACCAAGCAGGCCGCACCTGCCCACCACAACGTCGAAGCGCTCCAGTCCATCGTTGACTCCTTGGGTCCGCATCGTGCATGCCGAGCTTGAGTGTAGCCAGCCGATGGCATGGGACATCGGTCCGCCATTGTTCGCCCCTACACTTCGCCCCTTCCTCGCGGCCTGTCCGCGATCCGAGGTTCAATTTCCGCCTGCTCCCAAGGAGCCCTTCGATGCAGCATTTCAGATTTCCGATCGTCATCATTGACGAGGACTACCGCTCCGAGAACACGTCGGGCTTGGGCATTCGTGCGTTGGCCCAGGCGATCGAGAAAGAGGGCTTCGAAGTGTTGGGCGTGACCAGCTATGGTGACCTCAGCCAGTTCGCGCAGCAGCAAAGCCGCGCTGGCGCTTTCATCTTGTCGATCGACGACGAGGAGTTCACGCCAGGCCCTGAACTCGACCCGGCGGTGTTGAACCTGCGCAAGTTCATTGAAGAGATCCGCTTCAAGAACAGCGACATCCCGAT
>CANFPU010000311.1 GCA_947448955.1 Burkholderiales bacterium | reverse complement strand
TGAAGCCAGTTTCATATACCAGGTCCAATTTGTTGCGCCCCACCCCCAGACGGCCGAACAGCGAGAATTCGTTGGTGACAGGGGCAATCGCCAGCACCGATGCTTGCAAGGCGGTCACGCTGAGTTTGGCATAGGCTTCGGTCAAGGTACCGATATTTCGCGCCGATGCTTCAATTGCGACGTTTGGATTCAGCGCATAGCCCAAGCTAGCGCCGAAACCAGCCGGCGTCGACGTGTCCTTGCCAGCTTTGAGTGTCGAAAATCCGAAATCTGCGCCGGCATAGATACCCCCAGCCTCAGCCACGGTGGTGGTGACGAGTACAGCCAAACCTGCAACAGCGACAATTTTTTTCATTTGGTTCTCCAGCAATTTTTCTTACAAAGCTCGGTGACGAATACTGAGAAATCTATTGTGACATATTTCGCTGTTTTGCCGTCACACCATGTGTTGCGCCGGCAGTCTGGTCTTTGCCGAGCCCCTGGCGGCGTTCTCGGGCCTGCTGCTAAAGCACCACTGGCGTGGGACTTGGGCATGCGTGTAAGCGCGGTGATTTGAGCGCCGCGGCCGCACTCCTAACTCCCGTTCTCGTTGACTTCGCCGAACGCTGCCGGTTTACACAAACCGGTCAGCCCATCTTCTCGCCATAATTGGCCGAAGCAGCAAGTCGGCTGCTCGAATTAAACCCACGTCAATCCGACGCATCGCGCGTCCGCCCGGAGACCACAGCAGCATGTTTTCACACATCATGATCGGCACCAACGACTTGACCAAGGCCAAGACGTTTTACGACGCAGCGCTGGGTGCGCTGGGGATACCCGCTGGGGCAGTCGATCGCCACCGTGTTTTCTGGCGCACGCCGACCGGTGTTTTCTCGGTCAGCCTGCCCATTGACGGCCAGTCCGCCACGGTGGGCAACGGTGGCACCATCGGCTTTGCCTGCCAATCGGCTGAGCAGGCCAATGCCTGGCACGCCGCTGGGTTGGCCAACGGCGGGACCACCTGTGAAGATCCGCCTGGCGTTCGCGAGGGCGCCAACGGCAACCTCTACCTGGCCTACATGCGCGACCCCGACGGCAACAAGATTTGCGGCCTGTACCGCATGCCTCGCGTCTGAGCGGGCGCTGGTCGACGCGGTATCGGCTAGTCACGGGTTTTCTTCGAATTGAACGAACAAGGGTTCTCTATGCGTCGTTTCCTGATCGGCGCTGTGGTTGCCATGGCTCTTGGCAGCACAGTGCATTCGGCAGTCTTGGAACAGGCAGTCACTTACAGGACTGGCGAAACCGTGATGAAGGGCTACATCGTCTTTGACGATGCCAGCTCGTCAAGAAGACCCGGCATCGTCGTCGTGCACGAGTGGTGGGGTATCACCCAGCATGTTCATGACGAGGCACGCAGACTTGCCGGACAGGGCTATACAGCGTTCATCGCCGACATGTATGGCGACGGCAAGACCGCGGACAACCCCAAAGATGCTGGCGCTTTGTCGGGGGCGGTGCGAAAAGATCCTGCGGCGATGTTGGCCCGTTTCAAGGCCGCCCAGGACGCGCTCTCAAGCCATGCCTCGGTGGATGCCTCAGCCCTGGGTGCCGTCGGATTTTGTTTCGGCGGATCGGTGGTGCTGGATATGGCGCGGGCTGGTGCCGACCTCAAGGGTGTGGCGGCTTTCCATGCGGGACTCGGTGCGGCAGCAGCGTCGGCAGAGCCGGGCAAGGTGAAAGCCAAGGTGCTGGTACTGAACGGCGCTGACGACCCCTTCATCAAGCCGGCGACTGTGGAAGCCTTCAAGAGCGAGATGGCTACGGCCAAAGTCGACTTCCGCTACCTCAGCTATCCCGGTGCGGTGCATGCCTTTACCAATCCGGAAGCTACCGAAAAGGGCAAGCAGTTCAACTTGCCGCTGGCCTACCATGCCGAGGCTGATCAACAGTCCAAGGCAGAGGCGGGGCAGTTTTTCAGCGTCATCTTCAAGAAATAGTGCCGGCGCGCGTTGGCGCGCCGCTTGTGGCCATGCCTGGTGTCCGCAGGCTTGGGGCAGGCTGAGACGGCCGGGATAATCCGTTCGATGATCCGTTTGATGGTCGGCCTCGGCAACCCGGGCCCAGAATACGAACACACCCGCCACAACGCTGGCTTCTGGTGGGTGGAGGCATCGGCGCGGCAACTTGGCGCGTCACTTGCCTTCGACCGCAGCTACCACGGCGTGGCCGCGCGGGTAAACCGGCCGGCCGGACCGTTGTGGCTGCTGCAACCGATGACCTACATGAACTTGTCGGGCAAATCGGTCGCGCCGCTGGCCCGCTTTTTCAAGATCGAGCCTGCCGAGATTCTGGTGGTCCACGATGAACTTGATCTGGCGCCAGGCCAGATGAAGCTCAAGAAAGGGGGCGGCGCCGCTGGCCATAACGGCCTCAAAGACATCATGGCGCAGCTGGGTTCGCCGGACTTCTGGCGCCTGCGCATCGGCATTGGCCACCCCGGGCTGCGCTCTGAAGTAGCCGACTGGGTGCTGCGGCGCCCACCGATCGAAGACCGCTTGGCGATCGATCAATGTGTGACTGATTCGATCCAGGCCTTGCCGCTGTTGATGGAGGGTGCGATGGATCGCGCCACAATGAAGCTCCACGCGAAGCCGCAGCGGCCCAAGCCTGCGCCTCGCGTCACCGATCCGTCACCCAATGGGGAGTAATCGTCATGCGCCAATGCTTCGTCCTTGCGTTGGCCTTGACGATTTTGATGGTATCGAGAGGCGTTCTGGCCCAGACCGGGGACGCGCAGGTTTACCGTTGTGGCAGCAATTATTCGAACAAGTCCTGCACGGGCGGATCATCGGTAGACGCGGCCGATCCCCGAAGTGCTGCGCAGCAACGCGAGGCCCACCAGGCCATTCAGCGCGACGCCACTTTGGCCAAGCAGATGAAGGCCGATCGGCTCGCCGATGAGCGCCGCGCCGCTGGTGCTGCCAATGTCGGTCCGACGGTCGCCAAACCCCCTTCGCCAGCAGCGTCCAAGACGCACAAGCCCAAGCGCGCGGGCCATGCCGCTGCCCAGAAGGCGTCCTCGGCTCCGCACTAAGCCGTGGCGATCAGCAGCCGGTATTTCGACCAGAGCGCATCGCGCGTCTCGAGTCGGTCAGGATTGACCGGTATGCAGGCCACCGGACAAACCTGCACACACTGAGGCTCGTCGAAATGGCCGACGCACTCGGTGCATTTGTCGGAC
>CANFPU010000310.1 GCA_947448955.1 Burkholderiales bacterium | reverse complement strand
GTGAAGGCCGACGCTGCATGCTTCGGGGCTTGGTGCCTTGAGGCTCGTGGGCGGTTCAGTTCCAGGCTGACGGGACCCACTCAGCCCTGGCGCAACCGCGCAGCCGCGCCGTCGATGCTGGCCTTCAGCTCGGGGTAGCTGCGGTTGACCGGATATTGCGGAAACTGCGCCACGATCGTCTCCGGCGGGTGGATGAAGAAGCCCGCGTCGGCAGCGCCCAGCATGCCGGTGTCGTTGTACGAGTCGCCGGCTGCAATCACCTGGTAGTTCAAGCTTTTGAGCGCGTTGACTGCGTGGCGCTTCTGGTCAGGCTGGCGCAGTCGGTAATCGCGGACGAAGCCGGCTTCGTCGATCACCAGCTTGTGGCAGAACAGCGTTGGCCGGCCGAGCTGGACCATCATCGGGTCGGCGAACTCGTAGAAGGTGTCCGACAGGATGATGACTTGGTAGCGGCTGCGCAGTTCGTCGAGAAAATCCCGGGCGCCGTCCATCGGCGCCATGCCACGGATCACCGCTTGGATATCGGCCAGTTTCAGGCCATGCTGCTCCAGCAGCGCAATCCGGTAGCGCATCAGCTTGTCGTAGTCAGGCTCGTCGCGGGTGGTGCGGCTGAATTCGGCGATGGCCGTTCGCTTGGAGAACTCGATCCAGATCTCGGGGATCAGCACGCCTTCGAGGTCTAGGCAGACGATTTGCATTGGGTTTCCTGGTGGGCTGGGCGCGTCAGGAGGCTGAGCCAGTCCGGTTGTCGGACTGGCTCATGGCCTGCACGCGTTGGAGGATCAGGCGGCTGCTTTGGGCGCGTAGCCGAGCATCGCCTTGACTTCCAGGAACTCGGCAAACGCGTGCTCGCCCCATTCGCGGCCGTTGCCCGACTGCTTGAAGCCCCCAAACGGCGCCATCAGGTCAGGTCCGGCGCTGTTGAGGTTGACCTGGCCAGCCCGCAACCGCGATGCCACCTTGCGTGCGGCGTCCAGATCGGTGCCCGAGACGTAGGCCGCCAAGCCGTACGGCGTGTCGTTGGCGATCGCGACCGCCTGGTCCACTGTGTCGTAGCCCAACACCACCAGCACCGGGCCAAAGATCTCCTCGCGCGCCACCGTCATCTGGTTGTTGACATGTCCTAGCACCGTGGGTTTGACGTAGTAACCGGTTTCCAGCCCGGCGGGCTTGCCCGGGCCGCCGGCCACCAGCGTCGCGCCTTCGGCGAGGCCGGCCGTGATCAAGCTCTGGATCTTGCCCCACTGGGTGGCCGAGATCACGGGACCAAGCGCGGCGCCGCTATCGGGCGCGCCCACGGTGGTGGCCTCGGCAGCTGCGCGGGCGTAGCCCAGCGCTTCTTCCATGCGGTCATTGGGCACCAGCATGCGGGTCGGTGCGTTGCAGGACTGGCCCGAGTTGCCCATCACGCCACGAACGCCGTTGGTCACCGCGCGCTTCAGGTCCGCATCGGGCAGCACGATGTTGGGCGACTTGCCGCCGAGTTCCTGGTGCACGCGCTTGACGGTCGGTGCGGCGTTCCGGGCGACTTCGATGCCGGCCCGGGTCGAACCGGTGAACGACACCATGTCGACTTCGGGGTGGCTGGAGATTGCAGCGCCCACGGTCGGGCCGTCGCCGTTGACCAAATTGAACACGCCTGCTGGCACACCGGCAGCGTGCAGGACCTCGGTCCAGATCTGGGCCGAGAACGGCGCAATCTCCGAGGGCTTGAGCACCATCGTGCAGCCTGCGGCGAGCGCTGGTGCCACTTTGCAGGCAATCTGGTTGACGGGCCAGTTCCAGGGTGTGATCAGGCCGCACACGCCGATCGGCTCTTTGGACATCATCGTGCTGCCGCGCAGTGTCTGGAACTCATAGTGCCGCAGCACATCGAGCGCGGTCTGCAGATGGCCCAGTCCCATCGCGGCCTGCGCTTTTTGTGCCAAGACGACGGGCGCGCCCATCTCCTCGGTGATCGCTGCGGCCATGTCGGCGTAGCGCAGCTTGTACTCGGCGATGATGCGCTCGAGCAGCGCGGCGCGTTCCTCGACGCTGGTCTGCGAATAGCTGGCGAAGGCTGCGCGCGCCGCTTTCACGGCCAGGTCGACGTCGGCAGCCGAGCCCAGCGAGATGTGGCCCGCAGCGGCTTCGGTGGCTGGGTTGATGACGGCCAGGGTCTTGGGCGTGACCGGGTCGACCCAGGCACCGTTGATGTAGAACTTCAGGTATTCACGCATGGCTTGAGCTTCCAGGAAAGGGTTGTCGGTTGTGATGCCGGTCTCGGGGCAAGCCATTCTAGGCAGCGCGGCTTGACGCCCCAGGCTTCGGCCATCGCGTTGCCCAGAACGGTTCACAGGCCGTGGTGGTTGATCGGCCTATTCGCTGGCCAGCGGCACGGCTTGTTTGCGCAGGCGCCCGGCGCGCGACAGCGTCAGCATCACGGTGTCGCCCGGCTGGCGTTTTTCGAGCAAGGTCAGCAGGTCGTCCAGGCTGACGATGGCCTCGTCGTTGACCGCCGTGATCACGTCGCCAGCGACGATGCTGCCGTCGCGGGCTCGGCTGAAGGCCTGCAGGCCCGCGCGTGCTGCCGGCCCGCCCGGGTTGACCTGGATCAGCGCCACGCCCTCTGGCAGGCGCAGCGCGCGGCGCAAGCCCTCGTTGGCGGCCGCGATGCCCAGCGCCGGGCGGGTGATGCGTCCGTCGCGAATCAGCCTGGGCACGATGCGGTTGACCTCGTCGACTGGAATCGCAAAACCGATCCCTGCGCTCGCGCCAGAGGGGCTGAAAATAGCGGTGTTGACACCGATCAGCCGGCCAGCAGAGTCGAGCAGCGGGCCCCCCGAGTTGCCGGGATTGATCGCTGCGTCGGTCTGGATCACGCCCCGGATGGTGCGCTGATTGGCTGAATCGATCTCGCGGTTGAGCGCACTGACGATGCCGATGGTCAGCGTCTGGTCCAGGCCGAAGGGGTTGCCGATCGCGTACACCTTCTGCCCGACTTGCAGATCGCGGCTGCTGCCCACCGGGATCGCCGGTAGCTTATCGCGGGGTGCGTTGATCTTGAGCACCGCCAGATCGCGGTCGGCGAACGCGCCCACCAGCGTTGCGGGCCAGCTGCTCTGGTCAGCCAGCGTGACCCTGGCACCGCTGCCTTCTTGGATCACATGGAAATTGGTGACGATGTGGCCAGCGTTGTCCCAGACAAATCCGCTGCCTGTGCCACTGGGCACCTGCTGCAGGCTGCGGTTGAAAAAATCACGCTCGGTCGCCAAGGTG
>CANFPU010000309.1 GCA_947448955.1 Burkholderiales bacterium | reverse complement strand
GAATTGACGGTGATTAGGTACTTGACACCCAGGTAATTGGCCAAGCGACGTTCGAACTCGGCGTTGAATCGGCCGGTGGTCAGCCAGCCGTCCAATGAGGCTTCCACCATCAAATGCAGTTCTTTGGCACCGATCACCTTGCCCGATACCGGCACCGATGTGATGCCGGGCACGAACGGTTGCGGTGCGTACTTGAAGTGGGCGAATGTGGGCACATCCAAGCCCACAAGACGGCGTAACACCTCTTCTGCAGCTGAATCCGTCAGGCGGGCAACCGACTTTTCGAAGCGGCTGATGTGCAGCGAGAAAGTCTTTGAGATGCGGACGAAGCTCGGTCTTGGCAGTGGTGTACCAGCAAAATCGGTGGCCTTCAAGGCCAAGCCCTCTGCTTCTTCTGCAGCCGTGCTGGTGATGAATGCCACGCGCACGTCACCGTGGCGGTCGGCCGGGGCCAGCGCCAATACGGGCCGCTTTTTGGTCGCCGACAGATCGCTGAACGGATATAAGGCACTATAAATCGCGCCGGGGACAATTTCAGAGATCATTCCAGCAGTCCTCTTCCGGACTGCTCAACACATCTCGGGCAAAACCGGTTTGGTCGGCCAAGAAGGCCATTGCCAGACTGTCACCTGTCGCTGCGCCGGCGGGCGCCAAGATGCGCGGCATGATGATCACGTCCACTTCATCGCCCATCTCGGGAGGGAGCGTGAAGTGGATGGTGTGCGTCGCATCTGCCGTCAAGCGAGTGCGCAGTGTGGGGTGTGTCATGGCTGCTTGTCCTTCATGTAGCGTTCGATCTGCTGCAATGCTTGATGGTATGCGCTGTTGTGGTTCAGCCATACATAGTGCCATTCCACGATGGATTGCAAGGCAAACTCCAGACTCCATCGAGGCGCCCAATTTAGCCGCTGCTTGGCCTTGGAGATGTCAAGTTTGAGCTCATTGGCTTCGTGCAGTTGCGTTGCTTCATCAGCATGCCAGGATGCATATTGGCTCCATAAATCTGCCATTTTCTTGACAATCCAGCCGACGGGGCGGGCGTCTTCGTCGCGTGGGCCGAAATTCCAGGCTTCTGCAAAGACTTGCCCATGCTGGAAATGCTGCTCAGCCAAAGCCATGTAGCCCGACAGCGGCTCCAGCACATGCTGCCAAGGGCGGGTGGCAGTCGGATTGCGGATGACCACCGGCTCACCGCGCTCGAAGGCACGCAGAATGTCCGACACCAGCCGGTCAGCCGCCCAATCGCCGCCTCCTATCACATTGCCAGCGCGTGCCGATCCCAGGGCAATGCCACAGTGCTGGAGGAACGAGCGTCGGTAGGCCAACGTGACTAGTTCCGAACATCCCTTGCTGTTGCTATAGAGGTCGTAGCCGCCCATTGGCTCGTCTTCTCGGTAGCCCCAAAACCCACTCGCGGTTCTCGTAGCACTTGTCGGTCGTCACGTTGACGATCGCCGCATGCTGCCTGCGTGGCGCGCAGCTTCCAGGACATGCAAGGTACCCATCACGTTGGTGGCGCAAGTGGCCACCGACTCGGTGTACGACAAGCACACCAATGGCTGCGCAGCCATGTGGCTGACGATCTCGGGCTTGAATGCGGCCATGCAGGCGCGCACGGCCTCGTAATCGCGGACATCACCTATGTTCGACGCCATACCGGCACCCACCTTTGCCGCGTCAAAAAGGCTGGGCGTGGTGGGTGGGGCCAATGCCAATCCCTGCAGTTCAGCACCCAGCGATTGCAACCACAAGCTGAGCCAACCACCCTTGAAGCCGGTGTGGCCGGTGATCAGCACGCGCTTACCGCGCCAGAAGTCGGGGTTGACAGTGTCAGTCATCGCGGAATCAATCCCAGGTCTTCCAAGGCGCCTTGCCAGAGGTCCAAAGGTCTTCCAGCAACTGCTTGTCGCGTAGTGTGTCCATCGGTTGCCAGAAGCCTTCATGTTGATAGGCCATCAACTCACCGTCCGCAGCCAGTTGGGCCAGCGGTTGCTGCTCCCAGACATCGCCGTCGCCCTTCAGATAGGCAAGCACCTTGGGCGATAGTACGAAGAATCCGCCGTTGATCAGCGCGCCGTCGCCTCGGGGCTTTTCTTTGAAACTCAGTACTTGGCGGTTTTGAATCTCCAACGCGCCAAAGCGGCCGGGCGGATAAGTGGCGGTCAGCGTCGCAGCCTTGCCGTGGCTGCGGTGGAAGTCGATCGTGCCGCTGATGTCGATGTCTCCGACCCCGTCGCCATAGGTGAAGCAGAAGGCCTCATCGTCCTGCACATACCTGGCCACGCGAAGCAAGCGTCCGCCGGTCATTGAGTCTTCCCCGGTGTCGACCAAGGTCACGTTCCAGGGTTCGGCGCGCCTATGGTGCACGTCCATCCGGTTGCTTCGCATATCGAAGGTGACGTCAGACATGTGCAGAAAATAGTTGGCGAAATACTCCTTGATCACATAGCCCTTGTAGCCGCAGCAGATCACAAAGTCGTTCACGCCGTGCTGGGCGTACATCTTCAGGATGTGCCATAGGATGGGCTTGCCGCCCACCTCCACCATCGGCTTGGGACGGGTGGCAGTTTCTTCGCTCAGGCGGGTGCCCAGGCCTCCCGCCAGGATGACAGCTTTCATCTTTTTTACCTTTGTGCGATCACGCCGCCGAGGAACTGACGAACGCATCAGAGTAAAAGCTGTTCTTGGGCAGCCCCGCTGCCACGAGTTCTGTGCGGGCACTCTGGATCATCGCGTACGAGCCGCAAGCGTAGACAGCTGCATTGCCTAGGTCGGGAGCGGCTACCAGCACAGCCTGTTGTACATGGCCTCGCGCCCCAGCCCAGCTTGCATCGGCTCGCGACAAGACCGGGACGAAACGGTGGTTGCTGGACAGCGTGACGGGGTTCCAGTACAAGTCTGACGCGAACCGGCATCCCCAAAAGATGGTAACGGATCGCGGCAGGTCAGATGTTTGCGCGCCAACCAAGCCCTCGAGAATCGCCTTGATTGGCGCAATACCAGTGCCTGTCGCAAGCAGCAAAAGGTCCATCCCGGCCGCGCCGCGCAGGAAGAAAGTACCCAGCGGACCGTTGAACCGCAACAAGTCATCGGGCTTGGCTTGGTCAAACCAGTAGCGGCTCATCAAGCCACCGTCGACTTTGCTTATATGGAGTTCTATACGCTGCGAGGCCAAGACGGCATTAGCCACCGAATAGCTACGGCGCAATCCGCCATGACCGATAACATCAATGTATTGGCCCGGCAAGCATATAAAGTTGCT
>CANFPU010000308.1 GCA_947448955.1 Burkholderiales bacterium | reverse complement strand
GTGACCGCCACATTGCCGGTCAGCGCAGTGGCACCGGCGCTGACGATGCCGCCGGTGTTCGTGATGCCGTTGCTGTTGGCGATGCCAGCGGTGGTGCTCAGGCCGGTGACACCCAAGGTGCCGGTCAGAGCGCTATTGCCGGTGACCGCCACGTTGCCGGTCAGCGCGGTAGCGCCAGCGCTGACGATGCCGCCGGTGTTGGTGATGCCGCTGCTGTTGGCGATGCCCGTGGTGGTGCTCAGACCGGACACACCCAGGGTGCCCGTCAGGGCGGTGTTGCCCGTGACACCCAGGGCACCCGTCAGCGCGGTCGCACCTGAGCTGGTGATGCCGCTGGTGTTGGTGATGCCCGTGGTGGTGCTCAGACCAGTGACGCCCAGGGTGGTGGTGCTGACTGCGCCGGTGTTGGTGATGCCCCTGGTGGTGGTCGCGCCGGTAACCGACAGCGTTCCGCCCACCGTGTCTGCACCTGTGGTGGTGATCGACGTCGTGGTGATCGCGCCAGTGTTGGCGATGCCGTTGGTGGTGGTCGCACCGGCGACCGCCAGTGTTCCGCCCACGGTGTCTGAGCCGGTCGTGGTGATCGAGGTCGTGCTGATCGCGCCGGTGTTGGTGATGCCGGTGGTCGTGCTGGCACCGGTGACGCCCAGTGTGGTGGTGCTGACTGCGCCGGTGTTGGTGATACCAGCGGTGGTGGACGCGCCTGCAACCGCCAAGGTGCCGCCGACCGTCGTGTTGCCGGTTGCTGCGACCACTGCGAAGGTCGGGGTCTCGGTCAACGACAGCGTCATGTTGCCGCCGCCAGTCGTGCCTGCCGTGGCCGTGCCGGTGATCTTGCTGTAGGTGATGCCGGTCGTGTTCATGGCTGTCGACGAGCCCGTCACCGCGCCACTGGTGGCGACGGTGTAGGAGCCGCCGGCCACGCCTGTGGAGGTGCCCGTGCCGGCAGTGCTGGTCACGGTGATCGGGCCGGTAAACGCGCCAGCCGTTGCTGCTGTGGTCTTCGAAACCACCGCGTTGGCGGCGAGTGCGACCCCGGTGCCTGCGGTAACCCCCAGCGTGACGTCGCCTGAAGCCAAGTTGAGGTCAGTGTAGACCACGGTCGGCGTGCCGGGCGTGTAGGTCACGGTTGAAGAGTTGGTGCTCCCCGTCACGGTACCGCCAACGACCGTGCTGGCGCCGAGCGCTGTGTTGCTCACCACGTTCGCGCCGAACGAGTTTGTATTGCTTAGCGCTGTCGTGCCAATGACGGGCGCGCTGGCGGTGATGGTGGGTCCACCGGCAGGCGCCGTGATGACCAGCTTGTCAGAAACGCCGGTGGCGCCGTTGTACTGGGTGATGGTCGTTGAGGTGCCCGTTGAAGCGGTCGTTTTGGTCCAGCCTGTTGGCGTCGACCAAGTGGCGGTGGCGTAGTCGTAGGTGACATCCACGGTTTTGCCGGCTGCATAGGTCAGCGTGTAGGTTGCCGTGCCGGTGGTGGGCGCCGTAGCTGGGGTGGCAGCAGCAGGAGCAGCTGTGGAGGCGGCGATCAAGGTGTCGGTCTTGGTCTGCGCCTGGGCCGACACGGCCAATCCGGCAGACATCAGCGTGCCAACGGCGATCTGCAGGGCAGTGCGCTTGCAATGCGCGGGGAATGATTTGGTCGTCATCGATCGGGTTCCTGGGTTGTGGAGGGGAGGGCGGCTTATCGGAAGGTTAACTGTGTAAGGTCCAAGACATTCGGAAAATGAGGTGTCGCCGAGAGTGGCATAGGTCTTCCACCGGCGGCGTTTGTAACACAATTTTTCGGCTGCATCATCGCGATCGTTATTGGTGTCGTTAAATTTAGACGTCTTCCGGGATTACTCGTTTAAGATAGTCGGTTTGGTGTGCTGCCCTCCATCACGCCTGTGTCTTGACAGTTTCTCGCGCTGCGAGGCTTGGAGTTGATGGTGATGCGCAGATTCGACCAAGGTGCGTTGATCGCCAAAGGTGCTGGCGCGCTGCTGTTGGCGATTTGCGCGGCTGCGCCGGTGGATGCGGTGGCCCAGGATTCGGCGGCGGCCAGCAGGAAAGCAGATAGGGCAGGTGCCCAGGCGGTGCCCGGTAAGACACCCTCGCCTGTTTCCCCCCCGTCAACATCGGGTTCGGGCAAGACGCCGAGTCCATCTTCCGCACAGTCACCGGCCGCACAGCCCCCAGCCTCGCCGTCCACGGCAGGTCCGGGCAAGGCGCTTGGTGAACTGTTTGGTCGTGCCGGCGCGGTCACCTGCGCACCGCGAATCGAGCAGGTTGGTGACTTTCTGCTGCAAGGCGGCGAGGCCGGGGTATTTCTGTTTTTGCCCGAGACCGCGATCGACCAGCGTCAGATCGGCCTCTCGCTGGAGATCGCTTCGCCGGTTGGCGGTCCTGTCGGCAACGGTGGTTCAGTCAGCCCTAGCGCCTATGCCTCAGCAGATTTTTCGCCCAGCGCCGACGGTACTTGCGGTGCAAGTTATCAGGCCATCGCCTATTGGCCTGGCAGCTGCGCTGAGGTGGCGAAGACCAGGTTTTCTGCCAACAAGTCGCTGGGGGTGGTCAAACGCAGCATTCTGATGCTCGAACTGAGCAAGCTCGGCCGCATCTTTTTGATGCCCGCTGGTGCTGGCTGCGTGTCGATCAAGCGCGAATTGTTGCCCTGACAGGCGGTTTAGGCAGCTGGGCGGTGCAGGCGGCGTGGGCGTTGCTTGCGCTGGGTTTGCCGGCCGGGTGGCCGGGCAACAACGCCCGACCATCTGAGATTCCCCGTCGATGTTCAGGCCTCGCCCGTGCGCGCCGCATCAGGCCATCGATCTTCAAGCCGGCAGAAAGCCTTCGATCGACAGATAGCGTTCGCCGGTGTCGTAGTTGAAGCCCAGCACCCTGGCGCCGGCGCCGAGATCGGGCAGCTTCTGCGCAATCGCGGCCAAGGTCGCGCCGCTGGAGATGCCCACCAACAGGCCTTCCTCGCGGGCGCAGCGCCGCGCCATCTCGCGAGCGGCCTCGGCCTCGACCTGTATTACGCCGTCTAGCAGTGCGGTGTGCAGGTTGGCGGGGATGAAGCCTGCGCCGATGCCCTGGATCGGATGCGGGCTGGGTGCGCCACCCGAGATCACCGGCGAGGCGCTGGGCTCGACCGCGAAGACCTTGAGGGCCGGCCAGGCGGCCTTGAGCACCTGGGCACAGCCGGTGAGGTGGCCGCCGGTGCCCACGCCGGTGATCATCGCGTCCAGTCCTTCGGGAAAGTCCGCCAGGATCTCCTGCGCGGTGGTCCGGACATGGACGGCGATGTT
>CANFPU010000307.1 GCA_947448955.1 Burkholderiales bacterium | reverse complement strand
CTCAACCGGGGCGCCTCCGGCGGCCTGGCAGGGGCCCGAATGCAAGAGAGAGAAATCAGACCGCAACCCAATTCACTTATTCTGGGCCACCGCGTGTTCAAACGCGTTGAGCCGTACCTGTGTTGCGACGACCAGTTGAACCTGGGTTGATGACCTCGATCCGAACCCTGCTCGCCGCCTGCGTGGCGTCGCTGTCCCTGCTCTTTGCGAATGCCGTGCTGGCGCAAGCCGAGAGCTTCCCGAACAAGCCGCTGCGCATCGTCGTGCCTTTCACCGCTGGCGGCGTGGTCGACTCGGTGGCCCGAATCGTCGGCGAGCGCTTGTCCGCCCGCTACGGTCAGGCGGTGGTGGTCGAGAACAAGGCCGGCGCGGGCGGATCGATCGGCACTGACTTTGTCGCCAAATCGGCGCCCGACGGCTACACGCTGCTGTGCGTGAGCCCCAGCCACGCGGTCGCACCCAGCCTGATCAAGGGCTTGAGTTGGGACCCGTTACACGACTTCCGCGCCGTCGCGGGTTTCGGTGCGATCCCGAACGTTGTCGTGGTCCACCCGGATCTGCCGGTCAAGACCCTGGCCGAATTGTTGGCGCTGGCCAAGAGCAGTCCAACGCCGCTGACCTATGCAAGCGCGGGCATCGGCACCTCCAACCACTTGTCGGGCGAACTGCTGGCCCAGAGCGCGGGCATCAAGCTCACGCATGTGCCTTACAAAGGCCAGCCCGAAGCGATGAACGACTTGTTGGCCGGTCGCGTGACGATGATGCCGCTGACCGCCGCTTTGGCTGGGCCGCACATCAAGGCCGGCAAGTTGCGCGCGCTGGCGGTGACCACCGCCACCCGGGCGACCGCGCTGCCCGCCTTGCCCACGGTGGCCGAGGCGGGCAAGCTGCCGGGCTTCGAGGTCGGTTCCTGGTTCGGCTTCGTGTTGCCGGCCAAGGTGCCTGATGCGATCGCCCGCAAGCTCGCGGCCGACGTCGCCGAGATCCTGGCGCTGCCCGAGGTCAAAGCCAAGTTCGACGGCCTGGGCATGGAGACCGCGCCGCAGACACCGGCGCAATTCGACGCCTTCATCGCGCAGGAATTCGCGAAGTGGCGCAAGGTGATCAAGCAGGCCGGCATCGAGGCGCAGTGAGCGACCCGGCCCTTGCCCTCGTCCACCTCGCACCGAAGCGCTGGACCCCGGCGCAGGTGTGAGTTCAACCAGAACCCATGCCCAACTTCTTGGGTTCGACGGCATCAAGCGTGCTGCTTGACACCCCGTGGCGACTCAAGGCCTGAGCGCCCTGACTCGGCTGGACATGGGAACCGATGTAAACCATAATGGTTCCAATTTGGATGGAACTGGAAATGCCCACGACCTTGACGCTGAAGAACATTCCGGACGACGTGTACGCGCGACTGAAGGCCTCTGCGCAAGAGCACCGCCGGAGCATGAACGGCGAGGCGATTGTGTGTCTTGAGGCCATGCTGCTGCCGGCGAAGGTGACGCCAACAGAGCGACTGGCGCGTGCACGCGCTCTGCGCGACACCTTGCCGCAAGCGAAATTTTTAGCGCGCGACATTGGTGCCCTCAAGAGGCTAGGCCGTCCGTGATCGTGGTCGACACCAACATCTTGGCGTATCTGTATTTGCCGGGTGACAGGACGGCAGCCGCTGAAGCGCTGCTCGAGCAAGACCCAGAATGGGCCGCGCCGACACTGTGGCGGAGCGAGTTCCGCAACATTCTTGCTGGCTACATGAGGCGAAAGGCCGTGACCTTCGACCAAGCGTGCAGTCTGCAAAGAGAAGCCGAAAGCCTGCTTGCCGGCGCCGAGTTCGAGGTGGATTCCAGCGCCGTGCTTGAACTCGTGCGTGACAGCGACTGTTCTGCCTATGACTGTGAATTCATTGCGCTGGCGATCAAACTCAATACAAAGCTCGTGACGGTGGACAAGAAGCTGCTTCGGGAGTTCCCAACGCGCGCCATCGCTCTTGCTGCTAGATAGTGGTCGAAGAAAGCTGCGTTCTGGGGTGAGACTTCAGACGACGGCGTCATTCGGCGCCTTCATTGCGCAGGAATTCGCGAAATGGCGCAAGGTGATCAAGCAGGCCGGCATCGAGGCGCAGTGAGCGACCCGGCCCCCGGAGGCGTCGACTTCCATCGACAGCCACTCGCCGAGACTTGGCGCTCCGACCAAGCCTCGGTTCGCCTGAGCTGGGCGGCTCAAGCGCGTGTTCGAGATCGACATGGCGCACTGCCCGAACTGCGGCGGCGAGCGCAAGATCATCGCGGCCATCCTGTGGGGTGAGCCCGGACGTCAACGGTCCTGAGGACCGTTGACGTCTGGCGAACGCCAGGGCCTCCGTGCCCTGGCAACCGGTGATCGAGAAGATCCTCACCCACTTGGGGTTGCAGGCCCGGGCGCCGCCCAACCGTGACCGTTCAGACGACCTGGCGACCGGGGTTGCTGGAGTCGGCTGCGTCCGAGAGTTTGCGGGACCAATGGAAGCGGCCAAGTGACAAGGGATAACCCCAAGACGGCGCCCGAGAACGACGGTTTGGGGCGGCGCTGCCAAAGCTCAGCAGTTCTCAGCCACCTTCAAAGCCCCCACCTTCAAAGACCGATTCACACGCGTCGAGGGCCGTCGAGGGCCGTGTTCGGGGCGCCATGGGGAAGGAAAAGGGCGTTTGAAAAACCGATCCTCAACAGCGATTTGAGGAAAATTAGGGTCAGACTCCAATTCTTCCCATTTAAATATCACCTTGACACGAGGTGTCGTGTTGCACGACACCTCGATACATCAGCCTTTTTGCGCTATTCAAACACCGGTCCAAGTGCCGTCAACCTTACCCGTCAGCACACTCAAGAGTTTGACACTGCGGTCTGCTGTGCCGAAGTCCGAGATGGCTGCGGGGCTGATGGGTGGCACGGCACTTCACTGTGCAATGCAGCGCAATGCTGGATTCTTTATTAACTCATTTGCATTTCTGGTTAGCAGTAGACCAGTTTGTACCCTTATTGCACACACAGTTTTCACTTCTATCTAGAATCTTCGACCCGGTCGGACAATAACCAGCACCAGCAAAGTCGGTTGATCGATGAGGATTGTTTTCTATGCATGTAAACAATGATGCGGAAGTAGCACCAGGAGCAGTAGCCGGAAGACATGTCCCCTTAAGCTCTTCCCATCAAGTTATTATCATCAAAAGCTGAACTTGTAGGTTGTTCCGAAATTCGAAATGATGTGATCAACATCCGCCTCTAGCTCTACAGAATTTCGACATTTGACAGCCATCCAAGTATATTTCATCTT
>CANFPU010000306.1 GCA_947448955.1 Burkholderiales bacterium | reverse complement strand
GCTCAGGCGCGCGTCCATCTGCATCACGATGTTGCCCACCTGCCCCAGCGAGGCGGCCAGATGGCTGGGGAAGTGAGCGTTGCTGGCCTCGCCCTGCTGCTTGCGGCTCTCGATGGCGATGCCGCTGCTCTCGTTCGACGGCGCGCCCAGGTTGGCCTGATACATGCCCACGGCGGCCTGAATGTCGCGCAGCGCCCGCTCAGCGCCGGCCTCATGGTTCACCAGGTTGGACGACGCGTTGATCCGCTGCGGCGCGGCGATGGCGCCGTCCTCGTCCATGTCGTTGTACGGCAGCCAAGCGCGCGATTGCGTGCTGGCGCGGTCCCATAGCTCTTCCGAGCCTGCGGCGGCGCGCTTGCTCACGAGCCAAGGCGCTTTCGGCGCAGTGCCGATGTATGCCAGCTGCTCGCTGATGTGATAGTTGTAGGCCTGCTGCGGGTTGCGGGCACGGCGGGGGATACCGCAGTAGCGCATGCGCCCATCGGTGAAGCCGACGAAGCCGTAGACCGGGATGATGCCGATGGCGTCAGCCGGATACTCGCTCTCTTCCAGCACGTCAGCGCCCGACATGCGCCGCCACTTCACGACGGTGCGCTTGTCGGTGTAGGTGCGCAGATATTCGAGCTGCTGGCCGGCCGCCTGGCACGCGGCCCAATAGTCGTCCTCGCTGCCCGATGCTTCTTGCCCGGTGGCGTCGACGTAGATCAGCACCTTCTGCGACTGCTGATCCTGAAACCACTGCTCGGCCACCAGCACGCTGCGGCGCGTGTCGTTGCGTTTGCTGGCTTCGAGGTCGCCGAAGTCGGCCGCGTCCCGCTTGGGGAATCGGCGCTCGAACTCGCGCATGGACAGCGTGGACAGGATGAACCCAAACGTGGCGTCACTGCCGTCGGTCTCCGTGCTCCACGGGTCGAACACCACTTTCAGCGGGTCCGGCTCGCTGCTGATGCGCGGCTCTTGCCAGCCCATTGGGCGATCGACGTACTCGGGCCGCACCAGCAGATACCCCACCCCGGTGCGCGCCGCACTGGTCAGGGCACGGGCGTAGTGCTGGTTCGCCCTGCTCGCGTGCTCGATGTGCCGAAACCGCCCGTCGATCTGCTCGGCGGCCTGCTTGTCGGCACCACCCCCCACCGGGATCGCGTGAATCGACGGCGTCTGCTGTTCGATCTGGCCGGCGATGTTCGCCACGAACTGCCCCGTCTGGTCCATAACCAGACATGGGCGCCGCCCGCCCGGATCGCCCTCGCGCTGCGCCTTGACGGCGGCGTCCCACTGCTGCGGGTTGCTGGGGTCCGAGAACTCCAGATCCTCGGTGATCTGCTGCCGCTGCTCCCGCTGCGCATCGAGCGCTTCGGTGTACAGGCGCTGGGCCTCGGTCAGGGTGTCGGACATGTCGGGGGTTTCGATTCGTGCGGAGTGTGGCGCACGATAGCCAAAATCTATCGTTGCGTCAAGATTGATAGTTCAATACGCCTGACCTTGCGCTGCGCTCTTGCTGTAGTCGTAGGGATTCACCCGGGCGCGCCCCATGGAGTCAGCGCCGCGCCCCAGCAGGCCCAGCGTGTCTACGCCGTCATCGGGTTGGCCCGCCGGGAACACCAAGCACTGCCGCTGCAATTCAGGCACCCAAGCGGCTCGCGGCCACCACAGCCGGCCCATGCCAGCCGTGGCGATGATTGATTGCGCCATCGTTGGCTTGTCAGCAATGGTCGGCAGATATTCGAGCCGGCAGTTCACTCCGCGCTCGATCATGCGAGCGCGCAACCTGCCCTCAGTGGCTCGCCGCAGCGGCCCGGCTTCGCAGAACCACGCAAGCGGCTTGTGCCGCACCATCATGTCGATTTGCCGCTCAATCCAGACTTCTGGCCCGACCTGGCCTCGCCACCAATCCAGCAGGTACACCGAGCCATCGGGCGCAATGCCGGCAGCGCCCTGTTCCGTCCAGTCGCCAGCGTCGGGCGTGGCTGCGTTATCGCTTGCGCAGATGATGCGCAGGCTGTCGGGTGCGCGCTCGTATGTGGGCATGTCATCCCGACGAAACAGGATGCCGTCGGCAGGAGCGGGTATCTGCTGGTACAGGCTCGACCATGTGCGCCGGTTGGTGCGGAACTGCGCCCAATGCCGAGCATCGAACCACTCCGGCCAAAGCATTGCCCCAATCTCGCGGCGCATCGGGTCCGAGTGTGTCGTGCATTCGGCCTGCAGACACAGCACGCGCCAGGTGTTGCCGTCACGGCACTTGATGTCTCCCGACTCTCCGGCCCATGTGTCGGGCAAGATCCGGCCGGCGATGTCATCCTCATGCCAGCGCGTCTGAATTATGACCACCCAGCCACCGGGAATAAGCCGCGTCAGCAGATCGTCTTCATACGCCGCATAGACCCGATTGCGAATCACTTGGCTATCAGCCTCCTGGCGCCCCTTGATCGGGTCGTCAATCACAATGCCGTGCGCGCGGTTGCCAGTGATGCCCGACATGATCCCGCAGGCCAGATATTCGGACCCGTTGGTCAGTGCGAACTCGTCGGCCGCCTGGCTGTCAGCGGCCAGCGAAGCCTGCAGGATGCCGACCGATTCGGCAGAACGCAGCAACTGGCGGGTTCTACGTCCATGGCGACGCGCAAGGTCGCTGCCGTAGCTTGCCAAGATCACCCGGCGATCTTGGTTTTTGCCGAGATACCAAGATGGCGCGACCACCGTCGCATAGGTGCTCTTCGCGCTGCCAGGCGGCGCCATGATCATCAGCCGGCCGTGCCGGGTCTGCATGCATTTCTGCATCTCGGCCAGGATCATCCGGTGATGCTCGGCCTGCTGGCTCTCAATGAGTGGGATTCGTGCGGCCTCGTCGGCATCTTCGATGGGCGATCCTGGCACTGGCACGCGGGAGGCGTAGGCGCAAAGGTCGGCGCGCGCGCTGCGCCGCAGCTGCAGCACACCAGCTGCCTGCTCTGGGGTCATTTATTGACCCCCTTGGCAATGGCCGCAAGCTCATCGTCTGTCATATCGACGGCCCGGCGGTGCTCAATTGGCCCACCGTCCTTGCCCGTCACCTGCAGCTTGTCCGTGAACATCCCCAAGTGCCGGCCCAGCTTCTCAAGCGCCCCCAGCTTGTCGGCGAGCTTGATCTTCTGCACCTGGCCGACGCCGGCGTCCGCGTTGCCGATGGCCACCACGTCCAGGCCCACCACCGCGCGGCGCGTGTCCTCATCGAGCGAAGCAACGGCCAGCGGCACGCCGGCAGCGTCAAACAGCTTGCCGGGGTCCAGGAAGGCCAGTCGCGCCAGCTCCTGCAGCACCCGGT
>CANFPU010000305.1 GCA_947448955.1 Burkholderiales bacterium | reverse complement strand
GCCCAGCATCGCCAGCGCCGGCGCATGGCGAGGCCAACGCGCCAGCAGCGCCAGATAGCCCTGCCGGGCTCGGTCGAGCTGGCCGGCCTGGTGCCAGGCGCGGGCCTGGGCCAGGTCGGCCGTCATGTCGGCCGTCATGTCGACCGTGGGGTCGGCGGCGGGGTTGGCTGTCAAGCCGACGGTCGCGGTCAGTCCTGCCTGCATGCTGGGTCGTTCGAAGTAGTGGTGGCGCTAGCCCCGAGCGGCCAGCGTGAGCAGAAAATTCGTGGCCTCTCGGCATCATTCAGCGAGGGCCGGCCCAGCAGCGCATCACCCAGGGCAGCGTCCTGCCAACACGGGATGTTCAAGGCCTGCGTGGGGGTGGCGGCGACCTGGCGCCACAGCGCGGACAAAGATTGGTGCTGAATCAGCATTTGAATCACCTCATGGGTTTGAAGAAGGGCTGGCGGGCAGCGGCGCCCGGCGCCGGCAAAGCGTTGCGCCAGGCCATCGCGCCGCCCCAACCGCCCAGCAACACATAATCATGTGTTAATCTTCCCAGCATCGACAAGGAGGGCCCATGGCCAAGACCGTCAATTTCACTGGCGCGGTAGACCCCGTGCTGCTGCAGCGCGCCAAGGTGGTGGCGGCCAAGGCACAGACCTCGATCAATGCCTTGTTCAACGCCGAGTTGCGCTATCTGGTGGAAACCTTCGAGGCCGGCGAGGCCAGCGGCAACCAGAACTTCCGCGCCCTGCTCGATTTCTCGCTCGGCCGCGCCGACGAGGCCAGCACGCTGCAGGCCCTGGGCACAGACAGCGCCGAGGACCTGTTCCTGCTGATGGCGCAGTCGCATCTGCCGATGCCGCGGCTGCCAGACGCCACCACCCGGGCAATGGTCGACAGCCTGCACGCGCTGGTCAGCTGATTGGCTGCGACGCCGCGTGATGACCCGCCGCGCGATGAGCTGATCTTGCTGCCCGACGCCGGGCCGCTGATCAACTTGGCCTACGCCGACGCGCTCGACCTGCTGCTCAAACCCGGTCGGCGGGTGGCGATCGTCGACATGGTGTTTCATGAGTTGACCCGCCAGCCCAGCCCGACGCGCCAGAAGCTGCGCGACTGGGTGCAACAGCGCGCCATCACCTTGTTGCCGACCCAGGTCTTCGCCCAGCACCTGCTGGCGCCGCCGGGCGCGCCGAGGCGCAAGGCCCATCTGGGCGAATTCGCGATGCAGGAGGCGATGAACCAGATGGCGCTGGCCCCGCCCAGACCGGCGTGTTCCTGTTCGAGGACCACCGCATCGCCCGCGCCAGTTTCCTGCTGCCGCCGCAATGCCGCAAGGTCAGCACCCGCGCCTTCCTGATCTTTCTGCAAGAGCGTGGCTGGATCGCCTCGGCCGCGGCCATAGAACGGCAAGCGGTGCTGGCGGGGCGGGCGTTTTCGGCCCTGCGCTTTCCGCAATAGCGGCGCGCAAGTCCTGCCGATCACCGGCGCCCCATACCGGTCATCGCCCCAGCCTGGCTTGGCGGGTCGTTCGAAGGCGGCCGCCACCTCAAGGCCCCAGCGGCGGCCCGCCGTTCAGGATCAACAGCTGCGCCAGGCCCTGGTTGTAGACGTCGTAGACGCTGCCGCCATAGCTGACCGTCCCCACCGTGCTGCCCCAACCGCTGCCCACCACATGGTCGGTCGCATCACCGACGATGACCAGTTGGTGGCGCGACTCCGGCGTCACGCCGTTCGCGCCGCCCGCTGCCAGGTTGTAAGTCCCGTCAGCCCAGCCATTGGCGTTGTTGAAGCTGTTGACGCCCGCGATGTCGAGCACGTCTTGCAAGCCCAGCTTGAGCGTGTTGTTGGTCCCGCCGGTGCCACCGGTCAGGTCGATGCGCTCGATGCTCTCCAGCCGCGAACTGCTCCCCGGCGTGCTGCCGCCCTGGTTGGCGATCGCGGTCAGGTCGAGCGTGATGCCCGCGCCGTCGAGCGCGAAGGTGTCGATGCCGCCGCCACCGTCGACCCGCGCGAGCTGCGCGGTGTTGCCGCCAGACCCGAACGCGGCCTGCAGCGCCGCAACGTTGCTGGCCTTGACGACGATGCGGTCATCGCCCGCGCCGCCCAGCAGCACATCGGCGCCGCCAAAGCCGGTCAAGGTGTCGTTGCCGGCACCACCGACCAGCGTCTGGCCGGCGCTGGTGCCGGTCAGGGTGTCGTTGCCAGCCGTGCCCAGCTGGTCCACCTGGGACAGCACAAAAGCCCCGCCGGTCGAGCCAAAGACCACATAGCTGCGGCCAGCGTTGCTGCCGGCAGTCGGGTCGCTCAAGTCGGCGCCGACGATCAGGTCGGCCAGGCCGTCGCCGTTGACATCGCCCGCCGCTGCGACGCTGACGCCGCTGCCGTCGCTCGCGCCTTGGCCGTTGATCACGAAGCCGCCGATGGCATTGGCCACTGCGCTGAGGTCTACGGCTGTACCCGTGCTGCGGCCGAACACCACATAGCTGCGCCCGGCGTCCGCAACTGCGCTGGGGTCGCCGGCTTTGGCACCGACGATCAGGTCGGCCAGGCCGTCGCCGTTCACATCCCCTGCGGCCGCCACACTCCAGCCGCTGTTATCGCTCGCACCCTGGCCGTTGATCACGAAGCCTCCCGTGCCTGCGGCCACCGCACTGAGCTCGACCGCAGCACCGGCGATGCGGCCGAACACCACGTAGCTGCGCCCTGCGTCCGCACCAGCGATCGGGTCGCTCTTGGGCGCGCCGACGATCAGGTCGGCCAGGCCGTCGCCGTTCACATCGCCTGCGCCCGCGACGCTCCAGCCGCTGTTGTCACCGCTGGCACCGCCGTTGATCACGAAGCCGCCGGTGCCCGCTGCGACCGCGCTGAGCTCCACAGCCGTCCCGTTGCTGCTGCCGAACACCACATAGCTGCGACCGGCATCGACGCGAAGCTTCGCGTCGGGGTCGCTGAGCGGCGTGCCGACGATCAGGTCGGCCAGTCCGTCGCCGTTCACATCCCCGGCGCTCGAGACGCTGAATCCGCTCTGGTCGCTCGCACCCTGGCCGTTGATCACGAAGCCGCCGGTGCCTGCCGCGACCGCGCTGAGTTCAACGGCTGTCGAGGCGCTGCGGCCAAACACCACATAGCTTCGGCCCGCATCGAGAACCGGCGTCGCGCCGGGGTCGCTCTTGTTGGCGCCGACGATCAAGTCGGCCAGCCCGTCGCCGTTCACATCGCCGGCAGCCGAGACGCTGATGCCGCTGGCGTCACTCGCGCCCTGCCCGTTGATCACGAAGCCGCCGGTGCCCGCTGCGACCGCGCTGAGCTCGACCGCTGAACTGCT
>CANFPU010000304.1 GCA_947448955.1 Burkholderiales bacterium | reverse complement strand
GTTGACGACTTAGTGTCCATCTACCCGGATACCGGAGAGGCCATGCGCGGTTGGTGCGTACGCGCCGAGAGGTGGCTTGAAGCGCGCGGGGTGACGATGTGCCTAGGCGAGAACCTCCTGTCCATACAGAAATTCGGTGGAAAACTGCGCGTGGTTACCGATAAAACTGGAATCATTGACGCGGACCATGTAATCTGGACCAACGACAACGCTCAGGCTCTGGCGACGCTGCTGGGCTTTGATTTCGACACGCGCAGCTACCAGTCGGGCACACCGATGCTGTTCGCGACCATGGTGACCCGCAGGGAGAACATCAAGGACTTCACTTATCTTCAGAATTTCAACCAAGACGGCATCACCTACCGCACCGCCTCCGCCGGTATTTACAGCAACCAGACCGACGCAGCTGGAAACAGCTTTGTCACAAGTGAGTGCCCGGCACCGATCGGCTCCGAACGCTGGAACAACTTCGCCGACATCCACGGCGCAATCTGGCAGGAGTGCAAGGACCTGGGCATCGTGAGTCTTGATGCGAAATTGTCCAGTCACTCCGTGTTGCGACTGCCTTCCACCTTCAAAGTGGCCAAACTTGGCTACGACGAAAAGATCGCAGAATTCCAGCGGGAACTGACGGTACGCGCGCCCAAGCTGGTCTTTCGCGACCCCAAACCCTTCTTCAGGCGCGACATCTACTTGGATTCATTCAAGCTGCAGGCGCTGCTTGAAGCATGAAAATCGCCCGTGCCATCAGCGCTGCGATGCTCTGCATTCGGGAGGTTCCATGAGCCGAGCGGATTACACGGGCCACTGGGACGACAAGTTCCGCACCCGAGCCTGGGGACGCTACCCTCCCGAGGATCTGGTGCGTTTCATGGGGAGACGTTTCCGCGATGCCGACCGCAAGCTGGTCCGCGTACTGGAGGCAGGCTGCGGCCCGGGTGCCAACCTCTGGTTCATGCATCGCGAAGGCTTTGCGGTGCACGGCATCGACATCTCCTCGACGGCTATCGAAATTGCGTCACAACGTCTGGCCACCGAAAACGCTGGCTTCACCAGTCCGCAGCCAGACCTGCGCGTGGGCAACTTTTGCAGCCTGCCCTGGCACGATGCACATTTCGACGTGGTCATCGACATCTTTGCGCTATATGCGAACACCCTACCCGTCATCCGTCGCGCGCTGGTCGAGATTGAGCGCGTGCTCAAACCTGGCGGGCTGCTGTACACCAAGCTATGGGGCACGAACACCACCGGCTTCGGTCTGGGCACGCCATTGGAACCCGGCACTTTCGACGCTGTGACCTCAGGCCCCTGCGCTGACATGGGTGTGACGCACTTCTTCTCCCGCGAGGAAATACTGTCGGAATTCGGCGGCGTCTTCCAGCCGATAGCGATCGACTACGTTCTGCGCAGTGACGACGTGGCGAACCAGCGGATCGAGGAGTTCCAATGCCAGTTTGCCAAGGCTGTGATCTGACATGCCACGCGTGTGCCTCGTCACGCTGAGCCGCTCCGACTACGCCAGCATGCGGCCGGTGGCGCAGGCTGCGTTAGCCGAAGCTGGTATCGACGCACGCATCGTGGCGGGGGGCAGCCATTGCTTGGCACGCTTTGGGCGCACCATCGAACAGATTGCAGCCGACGGGCTGCCAGTCCACGCGTTGGCGGAATTTCTTCACGAAACTGACGACAGTCCTATCGATCTTGCGGCCGCCTATGCCCGTGCATGCGCAGAATTCGTACGCATATTCGCGCGCGAAGCGCCGGATCTCGTCTTTGTGATTGGCGACCGCTGGGAGATGCTGGCCGTGGTCTCGGCCGCCTCAATGCTGCGGGTGCCTGTCGCGCACCATTCGGGCGGCGACATCACTCAAGGTTCTTCAGACAATCAGACGCGCTACGCGCTCACCGTCCTGTCGCACCTGCATTTGGTGGCGCTGCCAGAGCATCGCGAGCGGTTGATTCACATGGGTGAGGAAGCCTGGCGCGTCACCACCACAGGCGAACCAGCACTCAGCGCGTTGGCCGACTACGCCTCCACCGTGCCCGACATCCACGCTCACCTGGGTCTCACAGCGAACGAGCCTTTCGTGCTGGCCACCTTCCACCCGACCTCCTTCGATGAACACCCGCCACAAGCGCAGGCGGAGACCTTCCTCAGGGGGCTAGAAACAATCGACTGCGCCATCGTGCTCACGGCGCCGAATCCGGACGCTGCCAGTGAAATATTCCTGGCTCGATTCAAAGCATTCGCCGCCGCGCGCCGCCGGGTGCGGCTACGCGACAGCCTTGGCAGCAATGCCTATTACGCCGCCATGGCTAAGGCGTTGTGCATGGTCGGAAACTCCTCCAGCGGCCTGTGGGAAGGGCCGAGTTTCCGGCTGCCGGTCGTTAATATCGGACAGCGCCAGCAAGGCCGAATTCACGGAGACAACGTGATCCATTGCATGCTCGACGCTCAGGCCATCGCTTCGGCCATCCATCGGGCCTGCCGGCCGTCGTTCCGCGAACAGTTGAGCGGCGCCAACCCCTACGTCAGCCAGGATACTTTGCCTCTCATCCTGGCATGCCTCAAGAAACCCCATGACCGCGCTGCGCTGCTTGCCAAGCGCTTCATCGATCCGCTGACGTTGCTTTAGGGCCATGGTTCGCCTGATCCCCGCGTCCGATCGCGGCTCTTGGAACGACGCATTGGCGCTGATGGGCGAAACTGATGCGACCTGCCAGGCCGACTACCACTTGGCCTATTCGCTGCGCGTTACGGGCTCGTCACCACTTCTTTGGCATTTCTCGCAAGGCAGCGAACACTTCCTGTACCCCTTTCTGCTGACACCCGTGACGCTTGCCGGGGAACCGACCGGCCACACCGACATCAGCAGCATCTACGGCTACACCGGCCCGCTGTCCACCACGACAGATACGGCATTCGTCTCCGCGGCGTGGGAAGAATTCGACGACTATTGTTCGGCCCACAAAGCGGTGGCAGAGTTTGTCCGTTTCAGCCCATTCAGCCGCAACGAGGGTCTCGCCCACCCGAGAACCGAAGTCTCGCCCAACCGAGAGCTAGCGGTGTCTCTGCTGCCCGGCAGCGAGGATGAATTATTGCGTCTTCTCGGTCCCAAGACCCGCAACATGCTGCGCAAAGCTCAGCGCGCAGGCCTTGGCGCGCGTGAGCTTGAGTTGCCCGCGCACCTGGGCAAATTTCGGGAACTGTATGCGCAGACCATGCACCGCAACAATGCGCCAGAATTTTTCCTGTACGACGACACCTATTGGCGCAACATGCTGGCGCTGGCTCCATCGGGCCTGCGGTTGTTCGGAGCGTTCGCAGGCGACACCCTGGTCGCAGCGGCCATG
>CANFPU010000303.1 GCA_947448955.1 Burkholderiales bacterium | reverse complement strand
CCCGCCGGGCAGGCTGCCATGGCGGTCGATCAGTCCAGCGACCACGCAGATGAGCCCGGTAGCGACGCATTGCGGCGGGCCAGGGTCTTCGCCGAGCCGCTGATGGCGGGCCAGTGCCTCGACACCGGCGAACCGGCGCTCGAACATGCCGATGGCGCGGCATCGATCCTGCAAGGCATTGGCGCTGGGCCGGCGATGCGGGCAGCGGTTTACCTGGTTTACGCGGGTGATTTTTTGCAGCGACCCGAAGAGGTGGTGGCCAAAGCTTTCGGCCCGACCTATGCCAGCCTGGTCGCGCATACCCGCAAGTTGGTGCAAATCCAGCGCGCGGCGCGCGAAGCGCAGGTCGAGACCGAGCAGCGCGCTCGTCAGACCGAGCGGGTGCGCAAGATGCTGTTGGCGTTTTCGCGCGACCTGCGCGTGGTGCTGTTGCGGCTGGCCTCTCGGCTGCAGACCTTGCGCTGGTATGCCGCGACCAAGACGGCTTGCCCGCAGGCGCTGGCGCAAGAGTCACAGCAAGTGTTCGCACCACTGGCCAACAGGCTGGGGATCTGGCAGATCAAGTGGGAGATCGAAGACCTGTCGTTTCGCTTCCTGCAGCCCGAGGACTACAAGCGCTTGGCGGGCCTGCTGGCCGAAACCCGGGTGCAGCGCGAGCAAGGGGTCGAGCGGATCCGCGAACAGCTGCAGCAAGACCTGGCGGCTGTGGGACTGGACGCCGAGGTGCAAGGTCGGCCCAAGCATCTTTACAGCCTGTGGAAGAAGATGGCCGGCAAAGGTTTGACGCTGGACCGCGTTTTCGACATGCGTGCCCTGCGGGTGGTCGTGGCCGACATCCCCGCCTGCTACGCGGCGCTGTCGCGGGTGCATGAGCGTTACCGCGCGCTGCCCGGCGAGTACGACGACTACATCGCCCGCCCCAAGCCCAATGGCTACCAGAGCCTGCACACCGTGGTGCTGGCCGACGACGGCCGGGCCGTGGAGGTGCAGATCCGCAGCGCGGCAATGCACCAGCATGCCGAGCACGGCGTGGCCGCGCACTGGGCTTACAAGGAAGCCGGTGTCAAGGGCTATGCGGGCGTCAGCGCAGCGGGCGACTTCGAGGAGCGCGTCGCCGAAGCGCGCAAAGCAGTGCTGCGCCAATTGCTGGCCTGGGAGCGCGACTATGTCGGGCAGGAGGTCGGGCAGGGTGTTGGGCAGGCCACACAGCCTAACAGTGAGACGCTGGACTCGGGACCGTCGTTCGAGGACCGGATCTATGTCTTCACGCCGCAGGCCACCGTGATCGAGTTGACGGCAGGCGCCACACCGGTGGACTTTGCGTATGCGCTGCACACCGATCTGGGCCATCGCTGCCGGGGCGCGCGCGTCGACGGCGCGATGGTGCCGCTCAACACCGCGCTGGCCAATGGCCAGACCGTCGAAGTGACAGCGACCAAAGAGGGCGGGCCGTCGCTGGACTGGCTCAACCCGGCGTTGGGCTACCTCAAGAGCCAGCGCTCGCGCGCCAAGGTCAGGGCCTGGTTCAACGCGCAGGCGATGAAAGCCACGGCGGCGCGAGGCCGCGAACTGGTCGAAAAGCTCTTACAGCGCGAAGGGCGCACGGCGGTCAAGCTTGAAGACTTGGCCGCGCAACTCGGATTCAAGAGCGCCGAGGCCTTGTTTGAGGTGGTCGGCAAAGACGAGTTCTCGCTGCGCAACATTGAGAACCTGCTGCGCCCGGCCGCGCCCGCCGAGAGCCCTGACGAGGGGCTGGTGCTCAAGCGACCCCGGGCCACCGAAGGCGGAGTGCTGGTGGTGGGCGTGGAGTCGCTGTTGACCCAGTTGGCGCGCTGCTGTCGGCCAGCACCGCCGGATGCCATCGGAGGCTATGTCACCCGTGGCCAGGGGGTGGCGATCCATCGGGCGCCATGCAGCAACTTTCGGCAGATGGCCAAAGTCCAGCCTGAGCGGGTGATCGCGGTGGCCTGGGGCGCAACGCCGACCGACCGTGTCGCGGCCTACCCGGTGGATGTGGTCGTGGAAGCGGCAGACCGATCCGGCTTGCTGCGCGACATCAGCGAAGTCTTTGTCAAAGACCGCCTCAACGTCACGGCGGTTCGCACGGAGTCCGTGCGCGGCGCGGGCGGCAGCACCGCCTACATGACCTTCACGGTCGAGGTGCCTGACGCCGGACGCCTCTCGGCAGCGTTGCGTCAAGTGGCGCAGGTGCCAGGCATCCGTCACGCGCGCCGGCGCTGAGCTGGTCTTGACCTATGCTATAGTTTTGGGCTTAGCAGGCGCGTAGCTCAGCTGGTTAGAGCACCACCTTGACATGGTGGGGGTCGTTGGTTCGAGTCCAATCGCGCCTACCAAAATTGGTAGGAAATCGAAGCACTTAGCGGAAACGTCAAGTGCTTTTTTGTTTTTGTGGAGCAAAAGTGGGTTAAACCGGGGTCTTGATTGGCGCCGTTTCCCGGCCCGATGAGCCGATCCATTGGCCTCGGGGTGTTGCTGCCGAGCCAAATGGCTTGGACGCAACCACTGCGCAGGCCCGCCTGATCCATCCAGCGCTCGCGCTGCAGCCTTGGCGCTTGAAGCGGTTGGCGCGCCCAGCCGCTCGGCAGGGATCGGTAGAACCTTCAGGCATCT
Source organism: Burkholderiales bacterium (assembly GCA_947448955.1). Lineage (GTDB taxonomy): Bacteria > Pseudomonadota > Gammaproteobacteria > Burkholderiales > Burkholderiaceae_C > Pseudaquabacterium. The sequence continues at coordinate 732 of CANFPU010000303.1, read as the reverse complement.
ACGGATCGTTGCCGGGCAACATGGCCGCGTGCCGGTGCAGACCGTTGAGCTCCGTGAACCAAGACTGTTGCATCTGCAACGCTTCAACGGGCGCAATTCACAGCAAACGACCCGTACGCTGTGAAATAGGTTCAGCAGCACCGAAAATAGTAAACAATCTAAACTACAACCGCCGCATGCTGCCCGGTGGCTGTGCATCACCGCTCTAGCCAGCGTACGGCCGCTGCGACGACTGGGCTGATTTGGCGCCGTGACAGGCCTGGGTTGACAGGCGCCATGGCGGCGCCTTCGTTGGCATGGCCGTAGCTCGCACTGGGCTCACTGAGAGGCAAGACCTTGACCAATTTGCTGAACCCGGCACGGCGCCTGCGCCACGTCTTCCTCGGCCACGTCTTCCTTGGCCTGTTGCTGCTGGCCAGCCTGTCGTTCACCGCGCGCTGGACCTGACCGCCAGCTTCAACCCCGCCGCTAACGCCAGCCAGGCCGTGAACTTGCAGCACGAGATCGCGATCCTGAAGATGATCGTCGGCCTTGACGTCAACGGTACGGGCAAAGCGCTGTCGCCCTACCAAGCCTTTGCGGCAGATTTTGATGGCAACGGCAAGGTCGAACTCAGCGACGCGATCGGGGTGCTCAAGCACGTGGTTGGGCTGCCAGCGCCGGAGGTGCAGTGGTTGTTTTTCAATGAGGCGGACAGCTCGGTGCCTGGCAAGTCCGGCCTGAACCCAGGTT
>CANFPU010000302.1 GCA_947448955.1 Burkholderiales bacterium | reverse complement strand
CTGCGCCACCACCTGCGCCTTCATCTCCGCGGTGTACCTCCGCCGCACCTGAGTCTTCTCGATTGTCATCGTGTCCACCTAAAAATAGATGGACACGATCCTTCCCGACATGAGGCGCCGATTCAAGATGACTTTGCCGGACGCTTACGCAACAGAAGGCGAGACGGGGTTGGTCATGGGCAAAGGAACAACGGGCCGTCGGCCGATCGCCGGTCGCCGTGCTTGGCTGGAGGCTGGCTTGGGCAGTTTGCTCGGCATGAGCGGCTGTGCATCGACGCCCCAGCCCCTCGCGGGCGCAGCGCCTTCGGAGCCACCACCGGCGCGGCGAGTGTTGCCGTTTTCAGTGGCAGCCACAGATGGCTTGCCTGAGGGATGGCTGCCGTACGCGATGCGGCCAGACCAGACCCCTACACGCTACGCCATCGTGCAAGACGGCGAGCGAAAAGTGCTGCACGCCAGCGCCAAATCTTCTGCCACGGGGCTGCGCTGTGCCGTGCAAATTGAACCGATGGCGTTCGGGCACCTGCAATTCAGTTGGCGCGTGCACGAAGTCCCCAGCCTGGCCAATGTGGGCGTGGCCGAGCATGACGACTGCCCGGCAAGATTGATCCTGGCCTTTGGCGGTGACGACACCCGGCTGCCGCTGAACGAGAGGCTGTTCTTCGAACAGGTCGAGTTGTTCACCGGCCAGCGCCTGCCCTACGCTACACTGATGTATGTTTGGGACGGTGGCACCCATGCGCCGGAATCGGTGCACCGCAACCACCGCAGTGCTCGAATCCAATACCTGACCGTCGAAAGCGGCGCCCAGCGCGCTGGCCGCTGGCTGCATTACGAGCGAGATGTGGTGGCCGACTACCTGCGTGTCTTCGGTGAGCTACCGGGACCCATCTCGGGCGTCGGCGTACTCACCGATGCTGACGCGCTCAAGGGCCACTTGGAAGCTTGGTACGGCGACATCACGCTGTCCGCTCGATCGACCGGCCTGTCGGCCAGCACGAGGTGAAGAAGGCCTACCGAGCCTGCTGCGCCAGGGCCTGACCATGCCCTCTGGCGTCGAAATGGTCTACCTTGACCAAGCGCTGATCGTCGTGAACAAGCCGGCGGGTTTGTTGGCGGTGCCAGGGCGCGGCCTGGACAAAGCAGACTGCGTGTCCGCCCACTTGCAGGCGATCTACCCCGATGCGCAGATTGTGCACAGGCTGGACATGGCCACCTCCGGGCTGATGTTGCTGGCGCGGGGAGCCGAGGCGCAACGTCGTATGAGTGCGGTCTTCGCTGAGCGACGCGTCACTAAAACCTATGTTGCCGTGGTCGACGGTCTGCCAGCAGCCGATGCGGGCGAGATCAACCTGCCGCTGATCGCCGACTGGCCGAACCGGCCGCGCCAGAAGGTCGATGACCGCCTCGGCAAGCCCTCGTGCACGCGATGGCAGGTGCTGTCGCGCGATCCGATGCGCAGTCAAACCAGACTGTGCCTGCAACCCGTGACCGGCAGGTCGCACCAGCTCCGACTGCACCTGAGCGCGATCGGCCATGCCATCCTAGGCGACAAGCTGTACGCCAGTACGGCGGTAGCCAGCGCAGCACCGCGACTGCTGCTGCACGCCAGCCGGCTACAGTTTGACCATCCCGACCATGGGCAGGCGCTAGACCTCGCCAGCGCACCACCGTTTTGAGGGTCAGCGCCCGCCTCACCGGCGCGACACCGTCCAGGGCATGAAGCTGCCCGTGTCAGCGATTTTGGGGTGGCTGATGGGACTCGAACCCACGACGACCAGAATCACAATCTGGGACTCTACCAACTGAGCTACAGCCACCACTGAAGCCCACAAGTATACCGCGTCAGGGCTTGGCCGATGCCGCGCCGGCCGCCGCCGCAGCGGCCAGCGGATCAGCCTTCTTTTCGACCTTGTAGCGCACAGCCAATGCCTGGTAATAGGCCTCTGCCTCAGCACGCGCCCAAGCTTGGCCGTACTGGACCTTGAGCGCCTTCTCTTCTTCGGGCTTGGTCTCGCGTGCCAGCACCCGGTCAATTCGAGCCACCAGGTAGCCTTGTCCCGGCAAAGCAGCACCCAATACGGACGGCAACTTGGCGGCATCGGCAGCCAGCACCGCATCCAGTGCAGCACGCGCCAAGCCTTCGGGTTGGGCCCGCGAAACCATTGCAGGTCCGGTCAACTTGCCACTGGCAGGGTCGGCCTTGAGCTGGGCCAGCCTGGCTTCGCCCTCCTTGCGCGCCAAGTCCTCGGCCTGGGTCATCACCAGACGCTGACGAACAGCGTCACGCACCTCCGCCAATGGCAAAGTGCGAGCAGCTTGGTGCTGGACCACGCGTGCAGCCGCAAGTTGGTTGGTGCCGACCTCGACCGCGTCGGTGTTGCGCTTGTTCTTGACGGCCTCGTTGCCGAAAACTGCCTCCAGCAACTTCGCGGAAGCCAGCGGCCCGCTGGCGCCAGGCGCCGCAGCGCGCCTCACGCTGGCGCTACGCTTTTCAAGCTTGAGCTTGTCAATCACGGGTTGCAAGCTGTCGGATTGCTCATAAACCGTGTTGGTGAACTGTTCCGCCGACTCGGCCCAGCGCTTGATCGCGAGTTGCTGGCGCACCTCGTCCTCGATGTTGGCACGCACCGCATCAAAAGGCTTCTTCTCACCGCCACGAACCGCCTCTAGCTTGATGATGTGGAAACCAAAATCAGACTCGACCAGGTTGCTGACTTCACCGGCCTTGAGCGCGAACGCAGCCTGCTCAAATGGCTTGACCATCGCGCCGCGACCGAAGAAATCCAGGTCGCCGCCCTGCACCGCCGAACCCGTATCGTCAGAGTTCTTCTTGGCCAGATCGGCAAATGCTGCCGGCGACTTGCGGACCTCGGCCAGCAGCGCTTCGGCACGGGCCTTGGCTTTTTGCTTGAGCTCGGGGGCGGCATCCTTGTCTGCTTTGATCAGGATGTGGCGCGCACGACGCTCTTCGGCGGCGGTGTAACGGCTGGCGTTTTCTTCGTAGTACTTGCGCAGGTCATCCTCGGGCACCGCGATGCCCTTCTTGATGGTCGCCAGGTCGAGCACCACGTAGTCAATCGTCGCCTGTTCGGGGGCCCGGAAATCAGCCTCGTGCGCCTTGTAAAAGGCCTCGATCTCGGCATCGGTTGGATTTACTTTGGCCACGTAATCCTTGGGGTCGAACTTGGCGTAATGGATCTCGCGACGCTGCAGCAATGCGTCGAGCGCCTGACCAACATTCGCCGTCGATGCCAGCACTGAGGCAGTGATGCCACCCTGGACTTGCTGCAGCGACAGATCCTGCCGCAGGCGGGCGGCAAACATCTCCGAGCTCATGCCCTGCGCAGCCAGCACATCCTTGTTGACACTACCGTCAG
>CANFPU010000301.1 GCA_947448955.1 Burkholderiales bacterium | reverse complement strand
GATTTGCCGAAGTGCAGACCCCCTGGCAGACCAGGCGCACCACGCCAGGCTGGCGCTGGTAGTTGACGCGGTCCATGCCGAACAGCGCCGCAAATTCGGCGTCGTCGGTGATGGTCGGCAATGTTGGCGGCTTGTTCGCATCACCCAGGCCGGTGATCGCCCCGTTGGCCGTCAGCACCGTGACTGGTGCACGAGGCAGCGCGCGCAACAGGCCAACTGTTGTCTGGGTACTGACCACGGCATCGACGATGGGTCGGTTGTCGGTCTGCGTCAGGCATGAGCTGGCGCCAGTACCCGGCGTGGCGCATCCTCTTGTGAGCAGTGCCAGCGTGCCAGCACGTATGGCGTTGCCCGGTAACATGAACCTGATGCTGAACGCGCTGCCCAAGCCATCGGTGAGCGGCATCGCGGGGTCGGGGTGGGTCATGCTGGGGCAGATGCAGACCATCTTGCCTGCGCCTGTGAAAACACAGGCCGGGCGCAGCCAAGCTGCAAGTGGTGCCCCGCGCCGGATGATGTCATAGCCACCGTCAATCGACTCGGTCAGGTAGCGGCGACGGAAATCATGGTTGGTTTCATCGGTGCTGGCCTGGCAGTCGTCGTCGATCCGGCCAGCGTTGAGCATCGCCAAGGTCCAGTCCTGCGCGGCGTCGGCAGCATGCATTGCGCGGGCAGCGTGGTAGCTGCTGCTGGAGATGCGTTGTTCGAAAATCAGGTTGCGGTGGGTGTAGGCAGCGACCAAAGCCATCACAAAGAACAGGATCAGCACCACGGTCAACGTGGCAAATCCGGGCGTCGCCGGCTTGGCATGGTCGGATCTATCTGCCTTCATGGCGAACAAGACAGCGCCACCACATCGTTGCGCAGGCCGATGGTGTCGCCGAGGCTGCGCTGTACCGCGGCGTCGTGAACTGCTTCTGCCACGATCACCAGCGTGACATATCGTGAGTGCTGAACCAACGGGCATCCCTCTGGGCCCAAGGCTGGACATGCCGCGCCGCAGGGCAGCGCAATGTTCTGGGTATGAAGCTTGAGTTCGAATTGAGTGACCTTGAGTACCTCACGGTCAGTCAGTGCTTGCCAACCGCCGCCGATCAGCGTTTCAATCATGTGATCGGCGGTGTTGAGCCGGAAGCCGATGCGTTCGCTGGTCGTGACGATGCCGGCGTCGACGCCAAGCAAACCTGTCTCTTCGTCGATGGAACGCGAGTAGAGCAGTCCAGTACTTCCCAGACTGCTAGTGTCCTGGTAGGGGTTGGACACATCAGCGGCAGTCTGTGCCCACACATAGCGGTAGGCGTTTCCCCAGTAGCCGGCCCTGCGCAGGTCGCGGGATATCAGGTCTGCGGCTGCGCGAAGATCTTGCTGCACCTGGGCTTCGAGCAGCAGTCGGCGGTTGTCGCCGAGTTGACTGGTCAGCAACAGCGTGGCGCCGGCTGCGATGAACAAGCCGATCGTGATACCGATCAGCAGTTCGACCATGGATGTTCCATGGTCAAGGCCAAGGCTCGCTCTCATTGCGCATGCTTCCTCGGGCCAGATTCCTCGGAACGGTACATTGTCAAGGCTTGGCTGTCGCGACACCGCGGTGACCCAGCACCTCTGGTCGCCGTTGGGCCTGGGCTGGACTCATTTCACCCAGCAGGGATCCGGTGAGGCATTGACCACGTTGGCGCTGGTCAGCGAGCTGTAACGGATATGGCCGCCTTCAGCCAGAAATCTAAATTCGCGGCATCGGCCATCAGAGAATTGAGGTGATGTTGACTTTGCTGTCGCGACCGCGGTGTAGCTTGACGCGTTGGTGCTGCCCTCGGCCACGGTCAGTGCGTAGTGTTCCGCGGCCGAGACCAGGCTGTTTGCACCCGGCAGCTTGCTGAGCGCAGGCTGGTAGCTTGGGTTGTTGGCGCGCCAGCGTTCCTGGGCTTGGGAAATGGCGGCCAGAGCGACCATCGCGTCAGATCGGCGACTCCTTTGGATGGCTTCCTGGAAACCAGGCCACGCCAGCGTTGCCAACACAGCGATCACTGCCAGTACGACCGTCAGCTCAATCAAGGTCATGCCGGTATCGCCATGCCGTGAGCCCTGATGCTGCTTCATTGATTCATTATCAGCACGGTGCGGCGCCGATCCGACCGGTGTGCTTGTCATTCGTCGCTTGACATGGCCTTTCGGGACGAATCCCCCTGATTACAGGGGTGGTCAGTTGCAGGGTTTCAGGCCGTTCAGGCCAACGCTTGGGGTGCAGGACCGCACGCGGCCCATGATGTTGATGACCTGGTGGATGGCTCGGCCATCTCGGTCTTGGATCCTCAGCGTGGCCGTTGGCGTCACAGTGCCCTTGCCTGGGTCGAACAGCAGCGAGCGTTGAACTGGCGCGAGCGTGATGCCGGACGCGCCGGGTTGCTCGGCCAAACGCAGCAGTGTGGCCCCCGCGTCGCAGTGGGCTTGGCCAGCACCGTCACAGCGACAGGCGTTGGCCGCGCCAGTGTGGATGACGTAACAGCTTTCAGCGCCATTGACCGACTGCAAGGACAGCCGCAGCGGCTGGCCGCTGGCCATCGCTTGCGATCGGGCAAATTGGATGTCGGTCTCCAGCAATGCGGCGGTGGCCCTCAAGGCCTGACCGTTGCGCAGGTCTTTGAGCATGGGGACCGCACTGCCCATCAACAAGGCACTGATGGCCAGGGAGATCATGAGCTCGACGGCCGACAGCCCCTTTGAACGCTTGCCAATGGGCCGGATCACCGATCGGACTGGTCGAAAAAGTAATGCGGTCATGCGCTGCTCCAGGGATGTGTGTCAGTGCACACACTCTAGAAATTCACAGCGTTCAGCGCTTCGCCCCTGCGGGGGAAAACCTGGCTTGCTTTGGGGGGCAAGCTGGGTGGGTTGCAGATCCCCTCTTTTGGGGGGAGCAGTGAGTTGGCGGGCGAAGCTTGGTCAGATATCCCGGATCAGTTGCCGAAACTCGTCCACATCCTCGAAACTGCGGTAGACCGAGGCGAAGCGGACGTAGGCGACCTTGTCGATGCGCTTGAGTTCGCGCATCACCAACTCACCCAGCCTAGCGCTAGGAAGTTCTCGTGCAGCGGTGGCGAGTAACTTGTCCTGGATACGATCGATCGCCGCGTCGACCTGCTCAACGCTGACCGGTCGCTTGCGCAGCGCCAGCATCATCGACCCGCGCAGTTTGGCGGGATCGAAGTCGACCCGCGCACCGTCCTTTTTGACCACCACCGGCAGCGCGACCTCAGCACGTTCGTAGGTGGTGAAGCGCTTGTCGCACTTCAGGCAGCGTCGACGACGTCGAATGACGTCGCCTTCATCTGACTCACGAGTCTCGACGACCTGGGTTTCCTCGTGACTGCAGTAAGGGCAGCGCATGCTGGGTTGTCGGTTGCGCGCTTGGCTGGTTGCAACTT
>CANFPU010000300.1 GCA_947448955.1 Burkholderiales bacterium | reverse complement strand
CACCAATGGGGTTTTTTGTTTACGGGGGCATGGTGGCGATGCAGTCGCTGTGGATCGGCCCTTGGCTGACCCAGGTGGCCGGTCGCAGCGCAGTCGGTGCGGCGCAAGGCTTGTTCCTGGTCAATCTCGCAATGCTGGTGGCTTTTCTCAGCTGGGGCTTGTCGATGCCACGCCTGATTCGCGCAGGTTGGGCTGGCGAGCGGCTGATCGCGCTGGCTTGGCCGGCCAATGTGCTTTGCTTCGGCCTGATTCTCTGGCAGGGGCCTGAGGCTGGGCCATGGCTCTGGACGCTTTGGTGTGTCTGTGCGAGCGTGGTCACGCTCAGCCAGCCGGCGTTGGGGCAGGCTTTTCCGGCGGCCTTGGCGGGCCGGGCTTTGTCGGCTTTCAATCTGCTGATCTTCGCAGGCGTCTTTGCGCTGCAATGGACGATCGGTCTGGGTCTCGATGCCTTGCTCGTCATGGGCTGGCCGGTGGTCCAGGCTTACCGACTCGTGTTTGGGCTTTTCATCGCGGTTTGCACCCTTTCATTTCTGTGGCTGAATGTGGTCGGCTCGTTGCAACGCAGGTTTTTAAACAAGGCACAGGCAGGCGGATAATCGATGTCAGTCCCTCAAATTGTTCAATGACCGGCCTGTTCATCATTGCCCACGCGCCATTGGCCAGTGCCCTCTGGGCCACTGCCATGCACGCTTTTCCAGACGCTTCTGCAGCCGTCGGGGCTTATGACGTTCCCGCCGGGGTTGACACGCAAGCCTACGAAGCCGAGGCTTCGCAGTTGCTGGCCCGGCTGGGCACGGCTGAAACACTGATCCTCACCGACGTTTTCGGCGCCACGCCGTGCAATATCGCCAGGCGCTTGGCCGATCGCCCTGGCGTTCGGGTGGTGGCTGGCGTGAACGTGCCGATGTTGTGGCGGGCAGTCAACTACCAAAACAAGTCGCTCGATGACATGGTTGCGCTGGCGCTTGCCGGTGCCAGCCAGGGGGTCATGCAGGTGGCAGTATCTCGTCCTCAGAACCAAGCGATCAAGCCAAACACCGATGATTCAATCAACCGTCACCATCAGCAATAAGCTCGGATTGCATGCCCGAGCCTCTGCAAAGCTCACCAAGTTGGCCGGCAGTTTCCAAAGCGACGTCTATTTGTCTCGCAATGGACGCCGCATCAACGCCAAGAGCATCATGGGCGTGATGATGCTAGCGGCCGGCTTGGGCAGCGATGTCGTTCTGGAGGCCGATGGTGTCGACGAGCAAGCCGCCACGGTCGCGCTGTTGGCGCTGATCAATGACAAGTTCGGCGAAGGTCAGTAGCCCTTTCGCCTTGATTCCGAATGCTAGGGTTGCGGCGTGGGCCTGAACAGCTCGTGCCGTGATCTGATCATGGGTGCTGCCGAGTAGGTTCGCTCGAAGGCCTTCAGCCGCCGCGGGTCAATCCCGGCTTCGGGCAAACCCCGCTGTTTTGGCCGTGCTGCCCGTGATTCGCGCTGCTACAGTGCATCATGACCATACAGATGTTTGGCCTGCCGGTCTCGGGTGGTGTGGCAATCGGCCGCGCTGTGTTGGTGGCTTCCAGCAGGGTAGACGTCGCGCACTACTTCATTGAGCCCGGAAATGCTGCGGCCGAAGTCACTCGCTTGCGTCATGCGCGCGACACAGTTTCGAGTGAGCTGACGACGCTCAAGAACGAGTTGACCAGCGAGGCGCCCCCTGAGCTTGCGGCCCTGCTCGAAGTCCATCTGATGCTGTTGCGTGACCCGATGCTGATCGAGGCCACCAAGCATTGGATCGAGGCGAGGCATTACAACGCCGAGTGGGCTGTGACTGCACAAACTGAAGTCTTGGCGCGCCAGTTCGATGAAATGGAGGACGACTATCTGCGCGAGCGCAAGGCCGACATCGAGCAGGTCGCCGAGCGAGTGTTGCGGGTATTGGCCAAGGAAGAGTCTTTGTTGCCCCACGTCGTTCACGCCAGGGGTTTCGGAGGCAAAGATCAGCTGGTGCTCGTGGCCAACGACATCGCGCCCGCGGACATGCTGCAGTTCAAGGGCAGTGTGTTCACGGGTTTCGTCACAGATGTTGGTGGGCGCACTTCGCACACGGCGATCGTTGCCCGAAGCATGGGCATCCCAGCCGTCGTGGGCGCGCGCGAAGCCAGTCGCCTGATCCGCCAGGACGACTGGCTGATCATCGACGGCGACACTGGTGTGCTGGTGATCAACCCCACGCCGATTGTGTTGGAGGAGTACAAGTTTCGCCAGCGACAAAGTGAGCTGGAGCGTGCCAAGTTGCATCGGCTGCGCCACATGCCGTCGGTCACGCTGGATGGGCAAGCGATAGAACTGCTGGCCAACATCGAACTCCCCGCAGATGCCGCCAACGCTTTGCAGGCTGGCGCGGTTGGCGTCGGTCTGTTTCGCAGTGAGTTCATGTTCATGAATCGCAATGGCGACCTGCCGGACGAAGACGAGCAATTCGAAGCCTATCGCGCGGCTGTGCAATCGATGAATGGCTTGCCGGTGACGATTCGCACGGTCGACATCGGCGCTGACAAGCCGCTCGATCGAATGACCATGCATGAATTGCGGCATGAGCATGCACTCAACCCAGCGCTTGGCTTGCGTGCGATACGCTGGAGCCTGTCCGAGCCTGCGATGTTTCGTCAGCAGCTTCGGGCCATTCTGCGCGCCAGCGCCTACGGCAAAGTGCGTGTTTTGATCCCCATGGTCGCGCAGCGCGGCGAGCTGATCGCCATCATGGAGGCATTCGCGCAGACCAAACAGCAGCTCAAGGCGGTCGGACAGGCTTTCAATCCGATCGAAGTGGGCGCCATGATCGAGGTGCCCGCCGCGGCAATGACGATGCCGCTGTTGTTGCGACACTTTGACTTCGTTTCCATCGGGACCAATGACCTGATCCAGTACACCTTGGCCATTGACCGGGCCGATGAAACCGTAGCCCATCTTTACGACCCGTGGCACCCGGCCGTGCTTGGCCTGATCGCCAATGTGATCGAGGCGGCCAACGCGGCCGGCAAGCCCGTCAGCGTTTGTGGAGAGATGGCAGGCGACACCGCGTTCACAGAGCTGCTGCTGGGCTTAGGCCTGCGCAGCTTGTCTATGCACCCGAGCCAGATTTCCGCGGTCAAACAAAGAGTCCTTCGGTCAGACAGCGTCAAGCTTGCCAAATTGGCACGCGATGCCATTGGCAGCGAAGACCCCGAGCGAGCTTGGCTGAGTGCAAACAACAAAGCTGCCCTGAGGTCGGCCAACCGCTGAATCTGTGGCTGAATCTGTGCCTCTCCAGCCCGACCGCAAGGGGGCAAACGGGCGCGCCGCCTGAGTGCATCTTGAGCGAGTTCTACGATCAAGTCCTTCGCCAAGACAAGAGCACTTGCCACACTGCCGCGATCAATGCTATAGTCGTAAGCTT
>CANFPU010000299.1 GCA_947448955.1 Burkholderiales bacterium | reverse complement strand
TCGGCCACCGAAATCGCCATCAGGTTGTCGATGCTCAGCGCGCGAAGGTCGCCGGTCTCGATTGATTGGGCCTGCGCGGTGGTCAGCGCAGCGATCTGCGCGGTGCCCATCGCGTTGAACTGGGCGGACGTCAGCGCGACGATGTCGGCCGCGGTCAGGGCTTTGATTTGCGCGGCGCTCATCGCCGCCAGGTTTGGGGCGCCGATGCCTGCGATTTGGTCTGCCGTCAGCGAGGCGATCTGCGCCACGGTTAGCGACTGGAACTGGGAGGCCGTCAGCGCGTTCAAACGGCCCGCCGTCAAACCTCGAATCTGGGTGGTGGTGAGCACCGCCAACAGTGCGGCGCTCAAGCCTTGCCACAAGCCGTCGGGCATCACGTTGAGTTGATCGATTGCCAAGGTTGGCAACTTCGAGACCGTCAACAACGCAGCACTGTCGCTGCTCCAGGCGGTCAATGGCGTCGCATTGGTCGCGGTGCTCGCCACATCGCCGTCGGCGAATCGCAGCATCTCGACCTCAAACACCTGGTCTGTGCCGTCATTGGCCGACCATTGCCCTGTGGTCGGATCTTGGGTCGCTGCCGCCCTTAGATCTTTCACTTGCAGGCTGCCGTTGGCATTCGTCGTGATCGCGTACTGGCTTTTATTGCCGCTGAATACCGCGAAGTCGTTGCCGTCGCCGCCCCTGAGGACATCGTCGCCGTCGCCGCCCACCAGCGTGTCATTGCCAAGTCCGCCCAGCAACTCATCGTCGCCGGCCCAGCCTTCCATGCGATCGTTGCCGCCGCCGCCCTCGATCTTGTTGGCGACCTCGTTGCCGTACAAGGCATCGTTGTACGCTGAACCCTTCAAGTTCTCGATCACGCTGCCGAAATTCACCGTGATCTGGCCGGCATCGGTGATGGCGGTAGATTTTTGAGCGCCGACATAACCCCAATAACCAGGGGAAAGGTAGATCGCGACATTCTGCGTCAGCGCACTCGCGTCGATGCTGTCGGTGCCGCCGCCATCCCAGATGAAATTGGTGGCAGCCGAGTCGATCGAGTAAGTGTTGTTGCCGGTCGTCGTGTTGGTCGCACTGGCCGTCGCGCTTGGGCCGTAAAGGTATTGCAGTGCTGCAATATCGAAGGGCCGGTATTGCAGATGGTAGTAAGGTTCTTCCGGAACGTTGTTGGGGTTGTAAGTCATCACCGTCCAGAGCGGACTGTCTTGCGACGGTGGTAGGTAGGGGCCTTCGGTGCCGCCGCCGCCGGCATTGACATCTGCTGGGTGCTTCAAGCCCAGCGCATGGCCGATCTCATGGATCAAGGTCAGCGCTGCATATGTGTTGTCCGCAGCCACCAAGTTGCCATTGTTGGTGCCGGTGTCGAGGAAGACGTCGGACCCTGAATACTCGCTTGACGGATACCGAGCGTAGCCAGCTGAATTGGTTTGCGTATTGTTCGCAAAGACAAGGACCGAGTCTTGCAGAGGATTATTGGTCTCAACAAATTTCAGATTGACAACAGTTTCAATGTACGCGAGGGCAAGCTTGGCAAAGGCTTTTTGTGTGCTGTTAAACGCCACAAACCCGGTCTTGTCGCTGTTGCTGCCATAACTGGGCGCGCTCGTGGCGAAATGGTAGTAGTAGGTATTGCCGCCGGGCATGCTCGACAACAGTGTCTTGAAATAGTCACCGTTGGCGTTGTCAGCCGTGATGGCCGCGATCCAGTTCGGAAGTTGCTGGACCCCGGTGCCATAGCTGACGTTCTCGAGTGTCGAAGGCACGCGGTAGAAATCGACCAGAATTTGCGCCGAGTCGGCGTTGCCGCCTGAACCCCCGCCGCTCCCGTAGTCCTCGATATGGGTCTGTCGGCTGTTGACGATGTAGGTGTCGTTGCCGTCGAAGCCTTTCAGCTCGTTGATGCCCAGACCCCCGTCCAGGGTGTCGTTACCTGTGCCGCCGATCAGCGTGTCATTGCCATTGCCGCCGGCCAGAGAGTCAGCCCCGGCGCTGGTGTACGTGTCGAGGTAGTCATTGCCCTCACCGCCAATCAGCGTGTCGAGACCACCTGTTTGGTCGTAAATCGTGTCGTCGCCCGCGCCACCGATCAGTGAATCATTGCCCAGGCCGCCGTACAGGGTGTCTGAGCCATCGCCACCATCGATGGAGTCGTTGCCCTCGAAGCCTCGCAGCGAGTCATTGCCGGCGCCACCGAGAATCGTGTCATTGCCGGTGCCGCCATCTGCGCTGTCATTGCCGTTGCCGCCAACCAGCGAATCCGCACCGGCGCTGGTGTAGGTGCTGAGCAGGTCGTTGCCATCGCCGCCAATCAGCGTGTCGCTGCCCGTGCCGCCTTGATCGTAAAGTTTGTCGTCGCCGGGACCGCCGTCGAGCGAGTCATTGCCGCCACCGCCATAGATCGTATCGTTGTCCAACCCGCCCGTGAGGGTATCTGCCGCATCGGTGCCGTACAAGGTGGTCATATTGACGCAGCCCTCACCATCAAGCGGTGCCGGTGACGCCCCAGCAGGCTGCCAGTCGCACCGGATTTTTTCAACAGCGACTGCAGGTCAAGAGGCATGGCAGACCGGTTTGATGGGGTTGTCTTGCGGCTTGGCTCGTAGAAAGAGGGCAGGCCCACCAGCATTCAGTGGGCCTGCCCTCATGGCCTGGGACGATTCAATCCATCACTTGCCAGGCGGCCTGCCAGTCAGTGGATCGACCGACCCGTTGACCGATGCTGTTGGTGCCAGCGTCAGGTCTTTGCTCAACAGGTCGATGGCCGGTGCTGCTGCCAGCGGCGTGATGGACGCCGAGTTCTGGTCGACGAAGGCGGACAACTGCGCAGCCAGACTTCGAGACAGGTCGGCTTGCAGCGGTCCCACGCTGCTAGCGTCTGCAGTTGCAGGCAGGTTCAGTGCCTGCCCGGCGATGTTCAACGAACTATCCAACTGCTCGGTGAAGCGTCCCAGCGATGCCGTCAGGTCAGACACTGCTGTTCGCAGTGCCACTGGCTCGCCCGTTGGCGGACTGTCTGCTGCTGCGCCGGTGGTTAGCCAGACGTCAGCCAGCGTATGGGTCGAGCCGTCGGCACTGTCGTAACTGCCCAGCAAGCCGACCAAGTTGCCGTTGTCGATGGCTAGCGTCCGCGTGGCATCCAGGTGCAAGCCTGTGATGCTCAGCGCATCAAGACCTTTCAACTCACCTGCCTGCGTCACACCGTCACTGTTCGCATCGACCCAGACCTTCAAGGCGCTGAAGCCCGGGTCTTGCGCATTGACCACGCCGTCGCCATTGGCGTCCAGTGTTGCCAAGGCCGCAAAGCCGTCAACTGCATGGCTGCCGTCTGGCAGCAGCGTGCCGCTGCCGAACAACTCACCGCCGTTGTCGATCACGCCGTTGTGGTTGCGATCGAGCACCAGCAGACCGTCACCAGGTGACACCCAGCCGGTC
>CANFPU010000298.1 GCA_947448955.1 Burkholderiales bacterium | reverse complement strand
TCACCCGGTTGTCCGAGAGATAGCGCGACAGGGTTTTCAGCGTCAGGTCAATCGCAAATGCACCCATTACCTGTTCACCACGGAGGATCGGGGCGGTGACGGTGATGCCGAGCTCGCCCGAGCTTGCAAAGGGGTAGACATCCGAGACGATCAAGGTCTTGAGCTTGACGGCGTCCTTGTACCAGGGACGGGAACGGGGGTCGTAGCTCGCCGGCCCGGCGTCCGACGCGACAACCTGGCCCCAGGCAGCATGAAATCGGTAGTCGTCGACGGCTCCGCCCTTGGCGGACTTCTGGCGGTCGATGAAACGATCGATGAACTCGACCCCCGGGGCTAACGCCTTGTCGAGCACCGTCTTGCCCTTGACTGCACGACGCACCTGACGGAAAGAACCATCTTCAAACGCCGCATAAGCAGCGTAGACGGCGTCATTGGCGGCCATGATTTCGTGTAAGTAGTCGGCCGAGGACTGCTCGCGAAAATAGTCCGGGCGGTCGCGCATCAGGGTGCCGGCGGAACGTGCGCTGCTCACAATCGGCTTGAGCAGCCGGACTGCATGGTTGATGTTGTCGCTAACCGACTTCTCAATGAACTTGTTCGAATAGTCATCGATCACCAAGGCGTTGGCGCGGTAACTCACCACCATGAAAATGGTCGTGATCGGCAAGGTCAGCAACACAAACAACCAACTGATCGCGACCTGGAGCTTGGCTCGGCGTTTGAACTGGAACATGGGGTGTCGAGGCCAATCGATTGGGGCGCGAATGCCGGGGGCCAGCGTCAGTGAGGCACGGCCGGATGCCGCCCGCTCACTTTTTGGCCGTATTCTTTTCGCGTAACAGTCTCACGAGATTTCTCATGACATTGCGCGAGATACTCGGACTCACCCGAATGACGGTCTCGAAATCCTTACCGGACAAGCGCATCAATTTGCAATCGGTGTTCGCGCCCGCACTCGCGGAGCGCGGTAAACCATCGATCAAGCCAAATTCTCCAAAAAACCCACCCGCAGATATCGTGGCGAGGATCGTCGGATAAGTCAAGCCTTCTTTGAATATCTTGACCGAACCCTCGATAATCAAATAAAGGTGATCGGCCGGGTCATCTTCTCTGAAAATCTTTTCGCCACGCGAATACGCCACCTGCTGCATGCAACCCATCAATGTCAAAGTATCGTCATGGCTCAGGTCAGCAAAGAACGGGATTTTGTTCAGCAATAAAGACGACATCGTTTCAATCCACCTTGCAGATCAAGGAAAGTGATCAACTCAAAGTCACGACCCGGCCGCCTCTGATCTGCGCCGAGCCCTGCAGCCGATGATGTTGACCGTCTGACGTCAAACCCACCCAGGTCGCCGTCAGTAGTCCACGGCTTCACATTGGATGATCGTTGCTTGCAGCGATTCACCCCAGCGCCGACCGAGCGCATGCGCATCCAGCGCCTCGAGCCCGACCTGCACCAGTGGATCGACCACATCACTATAGAAGTGAGGAAACTGCCGGATCAGGTCGACATAGCTCTTGAGCCCGCTGGACTGGGCCGTGCCACACTCCAAGAACTCGGTATAGAGCGCCGGGAGCTTCTGGAGATAGGCAGGGTCCGCGAGTTGACCGATCAAATCGGCCGCGCGCGTCAGGTCCTGCCATTGCAAGCGGCTTCGGGCCCGGCTTCTCACTGGCTCGGGCACCGGAAAGCGCGTGTTCTCGATGTTGAACGCCAGCATCTCGACGTCGATCAACGGGTGATCGGCGAACAACTGCCGAACAAAAGCCACTCCGCGGTCGACATGGATAGGCGTCAGGAATGCATCGGTTGCCCCGTCTGGCAGTTGCCACCAGCCGCCCAAGCCATCGGCCACTCGCGAGCCGACGATATCGCCGGGTAGCAAAGACTTGACATAACCGATGTCGTGGAACAACAGTGAAACAATGTAGTGAACCCATTCGTGCGCGGAGATCGGGTCACCGAGCACTTGCTTGCCGCAAAGGATCTGCTGGCCCACCAGACACACCAGCAAAGTGTGCTCGCAGTTGTGGTACGGGGCATCGGTACGCCCGATGTTTGAGATCGCGGTGTCAACCGCCTCGAGCATGAACTGCAGCCGTACCGCCTCGCGGTCACCGAACGCAGCTTCAAAATGCTCCTTCAACAAAGCCTGAAGTCGAAGGACCAGCGCCGCGGTATGCGCGGGCTCCTCGGCCGCATGACCCGCTGGATCGATTTGCGGCGTGGCCATGTCCACGTCGGCGGACCAGGGATCAAACCGCAGGGACTGGACATCGGCAGCGCCCCCTGCCCTCGTCCCCGTTGAGGGGTTGGCGCTGCGCAATTTCTTGACCACATCGTCTTTCATCATCGGGCTGGGTTCATCACCATGATCTGAACGTTCGACCGCGTTCGAGTCAGCGCCGGAAGGACTTCAGTCACCTCCAAGAATGGCTGTCGATCTATGCCGATTCTGATGCACACAAACAGCTTTCATCCGCTTTGATAGCTTTGCTCGATTATCGCGTATTTCCGAAGCGCCGCCAACAATGTTGGATGACTTGAGGCCCGGCAGGCCCCGATGCAGGGCCGGGTCGGCAGCGCCGTTCAAGCGACGGGTACGGCAAAGGCGGAACTCATGCAAAGCACACGCGCTTGCTAATTTGATGCCGTGCCGCCAAAGTTAGAAAATATCTTTGGGATCGAAATAGTTGGGCCGCAATCCAATATAAAATAAAATAATTCAATACCTGAATATCAGCCAAAGCGCCGCGGTGATTTTGTTAAAATTACGCCAAAATACACCGTCCTGATGGCTTTGCCAGGCTGCGCGGCCTGCCGCAATGCCAGTCACTGGCAATGCTACACTTGAAGACATCAGCCTGATGGAGAAAGCCTTGACGTCGTTGACTTCGCTGTTAGCACAAACCGAAGAGCTGCAGCGGCGCATCGCCGACCTTCAACGCCAGAGCAGGTCGGGCGCAATTGCCCATGTCAAGACCATGATGGTCGAGCACAAACTCAGTATTGCTGACATTGAATCCAAAGACGCGAGGGAACGGGCAAGCGCCCAAAGAATCGCGCTGAAAACAGTGGTCACAGCCGGCGCCAGATTACCGAAGCCAACGTTTCAGCAGATAGACATCGACATACGCTGAGACCGACGGCAGCGCCGAGCACTCAAAAAGTCAGCGCAAACAACCTCCATCGGTGCTGGTCGCGCCGACATTGCATCGCGCGGGGCCCGCAAACGTGCTTGGCTTGAGCGGTCGAGGCCGCACTGATCGGGTTGTCGACAAAGCGCAAGCAGCCATGCCAATTCGCGGAGGCAAAGCTGGCGCTTTGAGGATCGGCCTCTCGCCAGCGCGTGGCGTGCACCAGACGACCATCCAGACGCCCATCCAGACGCCCACCTGCATCGCCACCCGCGGGTTGGCGGTCTAGAGAGCGGTCTAGAGAGCGGTCTAGCGAGCGGTCTAGAGTGCTGTTTAAG
>CANFPU010000297.1 GCA_947448955.1 Burkholderiales bacterium | reverse complement strand
TTCATCAAGTGCGGTGCGATCGCCAACGGGCCGACCGAGCCCAGCAAGATCGTGCTGCCGTCGGGCGAGGCGTTGGCGACAAATTGGTGGGCGATGTTGCCGCCGGCGCCGGCGCGGTTGTCGACCACCACCGTTTGACCCAAGCTTTCTCCGACCTTCCTGGCGACCAGGCGCGCAGCGGTGTCCGCGGCGCCGCCGGCGGCAAATCCGACCACCAAGGTCAGCGTCTTGCGTGGGATGTCCTGGGCCTGGACGGTCATGGCGGCCATCAGGCTGGCGATCAGGCTGGCGACCAGCAGCAAGTTCTTTTTCATCACGGTGTGATCGGTTGGGTTTTAATCTTGCGCCAGCTTGAGCCGGCTGGGCTGGCGTTTTTCGATCGCCCACTTCAGCAATGCTGCAGCGCGGTACAGGCCGTGGGCGAATTTGCCGTAGGGCATGGTGGCAAACAAGGCCATCACGGTGGCGAGGTGGACGCATAGCAGACTCGGCAGCGCCGGCGTTCCTCGAGCGCCGGCCAATGCCAATCCAGTGGCTGCGACGAAAAACAGCAGTGCGATGAAGCCGCGGTCCATCGCACCTTGTGCGGGATCGCCGGCCAGCGGGTCGCGCCGCAGGTTCAGCCAGCCCAAGCCTGCGCTGCCCAACATCAGGCTCACCCCGCCCGGCACACCGAGCAGCTTGGGCAGGCTGGTCCAACCGTAAGGCGCTGACCAGCCCAGCAGGTAGTGGTAAGCCGTTGCACAGGCCGTGGCCGCCAAGCAAGCGATGAAGCCGTAGAAGGTCAGGTGGTGGAAGCGTCTGCGCCAGAGCGTGAAGGCGTCGTCGTCATTGTTGCAACCCTCACCATGGCCGCCGCCCAGGTGTTTCAGGCCCAGCGTGTCACGGCTGGCCTCAGCCCAAGCTGCCCCGGTGACCTGCCCCGGCGGGGCTTCTCGCCAAAAGCTGCGCAATCCGATTCCCAGCGCCAGCATCGCAAAGCCGAAGACGGGCGCGAACAATGAGACCATCAGCCCGTGCGGGAAGATGGCGTAGAAATCCTTGACCGGCTCGGTGGGCCACAGCGTGCCCTGGCGTGCCAGCGCGAGCAGCATGAACAAAGCCAGACCTGCGGCTAGCGCCAACGCCAAGCTCAGTCCAGCGCGCTGGTAGAGCGCACCGAGAGCGCTTGGCCAGGCATGCGCCACATAGGTCTGACCGCGAACCTTTGCCATCGCGCGCGGCAGGTTGACGCCGAATTCGTGCGGCGGCGCATACTGGCAGGCATGAAGACAGGCACCACAGTTGTGACACAGGTTGGCCAGGTAATGTGCGTCAGCCGGATTGAAAGCCAGTCTGCGCGTCATGGCCGGGAAGACGGCGCAGTAGCCCTCGCAATAGCGGCACGCGTTACAGATCTGCAACAGCCGCGCCACCTCGGCTTCGTCAGCGCTGGCAGCATGAATCGGGATCACGCGTTGCGGGACGGCCGGTTGACCATCAGCCAACGCTGCGGCCTCGCGAGTCAGCATGTCAAGCGGTGTCAAGCGCGGCTCCTGCGATCGAGGCGGTCGGGTTTGATAGGGTTTGGGATTGAGTGGCCGGTCGCTGCTGCGGCCTGGCTGCCAGCAATGCGGCCGAATGCGGTGCCTATCGACATGCCCACGCCGGCGGTATAGCCTTGCCCCAGCACGTTGCCAGCCATCATCTCGCCGGCGACAAAGAGGTTGTCGCTGGGCTTGCCACCGAAGCGCACGGCGGTACTGGCGTCAACGTGCAGCCCCAGGTAGGTGAAAGTCACGCCAGGGCGCAGCGCATAGCCGTGGTAGGGCGGGGTGTCGAGCGGCAGCGCCCAGTGGGTCTTGGGCGGCACCAGGCCTTCGGTGCGACAGTCGTCGAGCACGGTGTGGTCAAAGCTGCCGACGCGACAAGCCGCGTTGTAATCGGTCACGGTGCGCATCAGCCGATCCGGATCCAGCCCGAGCTTGCTGGCCAACTCGGGCAGGCTGGCGGCGCTGATCCCGTCGAAGACCGGCGGCATGAAGCGGCCGATCGCCTTGGCGTCGATGATCGAGTAGCCGATCTGGCCTGGCTGTTGGGCCACCAGCCGACCCCAGATCGCGTAGCGCTTGGGCCAGAAGTCTTCACCCTCGTCGTAGAAGCGCTGGCCTTCGCGGTTGACCATCACGCCCAACGAGACCGAGTCGAGCCGGGTGCAGATGCCGCCGTCGTAGAGTGGCGCTCGCGCGTCAATGGCCACCATGTGGGCTTGGGTCGGGTCACCGATCGCGTCGGCGCCGAGCGCGATCAAATGCTTGAGCAGCACGCCGGTGTTGTAGCGGGTGCCGCGAATCAGGAAATTGTCGGCCGGCCATTCACCCAGCGCGTTCTGTCCCCAGGCCTCGCGCAGCCACTCGCGGTTGGACTCGAAGCCACCCGCCGCGACCACGCAGCTGCGCGCGGCGATGCGTTCAGCGCCGATGAATGCGGCGACAAAACGCTCGCCGGCCAGCTCAAGGCGGTCAACCGGACTGTCGTAGCGGACCTGCACGCCCATCCGCTCGGCGCTACGGTAATAGGCGTTGACCAGCGCCTTGCCGCCGCCCAAGAAGAATGCGTTGGTTCTAGCCACATGCAGCGCACCCGACAGTGGCGGCTGGAAATGCACGCCATGTCGACGCATCCAGGGCCTGCACGTTGACGACTCACGAATGACCAAACGAGCCAGGCCCTCGTTGGTCTTGCCGGCGGTGACCTTGAGCAAGTCCTGCCAATACTCTTCTTCGGGATAGGCCTCAACCAGCACATCTTGGGGTGCGTCGTGCATGCAGCGCAGGTTGCGGGTGTGCATCGAGTTGCCGCCCCGCCAGGCCTTTGGCGCCGCTTCGAGCAGCAGCACGCTGGCACCGGCCTCGCGCGCCATCAGCGCGGCGCAAAGCGCGGCGTTGCCGCCACCGATCACCAGGACATCGACCAAGCCACGTCTCCTCAGGGTAGGGCGCCACTGTAAGCGCGAAGGTCGACCCGTCATCCGGACCGGTCATCCGGACCGGTCGGCCACCCGGGCTGTCAGAGGGCCTGCAGGATCGTTACCGCGCAGGCGGCTTCTTCGAAGCCAATCACGCCGCCGCCGTTCTCGGCCAAGCCGATCCTGGCCCGACTTGCTTGACGTTCGCCGGCCTCGCCACGCAGTTGCAGCGCCAACTCGTGGATCATCGACAAGCCGGTCGCACCGACCGGATGGCCTTTGCTGACCAGCCCGCCCGAGAGGTTGATCGGTCGCTCGCCGCCCAAGGCTGTGGCGCCCGACGCCACATAGTGACCACCTTGGCCAATCGCGCAGAAGCCGAGCATCTCGGCCTGGTAGAGCTCGCAGAACGAGGTCGCGTCGTGAACCTCGGCCAGGTCGATGTCGCGCGGTCCCAAGCTGGCCATTGAATAGGCGCGCTGGGCTGCCACCTGGCTCAAGCCCGGTTCGTCCAGGCGACGGTACTTACCGCCGGTCAATACGCTGGCACTGATGCGCAGC
>CANFPU010000296.1 GCA_947448955.1 Burkholderiales bacterium | reverse complement strand
GTGGTGCTGGCACAGCACCATGGACGCTTCTGGATCGACAGCTGCGGTGGCCGCGACCAGGTCGCGATGACGGTGATGCAACAAGGCTGGCAGGCTTACGAGCCACCGCTGCCTTGGCTGGTGGCGCAGTGGTGCGCTGCCCTGCACCCCACTTTTCTCGACATCGGCGCAAACACCGGTTTTTACGCGCTGCTCGCACTGGCCAGCGGGGCACGGGCCTGTCACGCTTTCGAGCCTGTTGCCGAAATCGGCGCTGTGCTGAGCAGCAATGCCCGGCTGTCGGAAATGCAGGACCGGCTGCAACTGCACCCGATCGCGCTGGGCAGACAGCGCGCCGAGGCCAAGTTGTATTTCCCGCTGGCCGACCACGGTCTGGTCGAGACTTCGGCCTCGCTGAACCCGGCCTTCAGACCTCAACACGCGGACCAGCGCAGCGTGCCGGTCGACCGACTCGACGACGCGCTAACGCCCTCTGCGGTTGCAGAAGGCCCGCTGCTGGTCAAGATCGACGTCGAAAGCCATGAGCCCGAGGTGTTGGCCGGTGCCCATCGCTGGATCAAGACCCGGCGCCCTGCGCTGGTGTGCGAGATCCTGCCCGGCAGCGACCCGGCGTTCTACCGCGACTGGATGCGCGAGCAAGGCTACAGCCACTTCGCGCTGGACACCGGCCTGCCGGTCGCCAGCCGCGACATCGCGCTCGGCTATGCGCACCGCGACCATTTGTTTCTGCCCAGCGACCAGGCCGGTCTTTGGCTGACGCCGCTGGCCAGTCTGGCTTCGCGCTAGGCCTTGCGCAAGGCGGCATGGCCAGCCTGCTGCTGCGCACCATTCGCCTGATGCTGCGCATCATTCTTAAGCAGTCTCGGATCGCAGCAGCCGCGCCCCACCGCCGGCGCAATGCTGGGCCCACATCCGCCGAAACAGCGCCTCGACCTGGCGCGCATGGCCGTCCAGGTCACACAGCGCTGAGCCCAAGAACTGCTCGCGCAGGCGGGCACGGCACTGGCGCCAGGTGGCGGCGTCACGCGCCAGGCGAAGCGCCGTCGCGACATAAGCGTCCTCGTCCTCGGCCACCCAGCCGGGCTGGCCCAGCGTGCGCAACAGGCTCGCACCCAGGCGCGACGCGGCATACCCCCCCGTCAGCGTGACCACCGGCACCCCCATCCACAAGGCCTGCAGCGTGGACGCACTGCCATTGAAAGGCGTCGGGTCAAGGACGATGTCGACCTCGCCATGGGCCTGCGCCACCCCGGCTGACCCCCGGTCGCCGTACATCGTCACGCGCTCGGCGGCGACGCCTTGGGCCTCGAAGCGCGCCTTGAACCAGGACTGCACCGTCTCATCGCCCAAGGACGCCGCGCTGAGCAACAACTGAGAGCCCGGCACGGCGCGCAACACGCGCGCCCACAGCGCAACGCAGTGCGGTGACAGCTGGATCGCCTCGCTGAACGAACCGAACACCACCGCCGCCTTGGCATGGCGCGGAGCCGGCAAGGCCTGATCCCCGTCCGGCCACCAGGCCAGCAGGCTGCCGGGCAACTGGGCGATGCCTTCGCAAAACAAGGGCGCATGCTCGGCCGGGCTGACCACCTGGTCGCCGACCCACCAGTCGATCGAGGCCAGGCCGGTTGAATGCGGGTAGCCCAGAAAACTCAGCTGCACCGGCGCGGCGCGGCGGGCGAACAAGCCCAGCCGATTGCCGGGATGGTGGCCTGCCAGGTCGACCAGCAGGTCGACGCCATCGGCGACGATCAGCCGCTGCAAGCCGGCGTCGTCCAGCGCATTGACCGCCCACCAGCGGTCGGCGCAGGCCTGCAGCCCCTGGTCTTGGGCCAGGCCGCTGTGGTAGACGATCAGCTCGAACTTGCTGCGGTCGATCCGCTTGAGCCAGGGCAGCAGCAGCGGCTGGATCGCGGGTGGCAGCCCGACGGCCATCCAGCCGACGCGCAAGCGCCGACCCGCGCTGCGCGGGTTGGCGAACGAGTTTTGTGGCGGCGCGGCGGCCTCCAAGGGCGCGCACAGACTGCGGTGCAAGGCGGTCAGCCGATCCGCCGACAGATCGCCAACGTGCAACGCGCTGAGCGCGAGGCTGGACGCCATCGCGCTGGCCGACGCGCTGGCCTGCACCTGGGCCTGCCCGGACTCCGACGCGATCCCGCGGCGCAGCTCGGCCTGTGCGGCGATGGCCTGCTGCAGCGTCGCGAACTGACCCTGCGCATCGCCCATGCGACCCTGCAGTTCAGCCTCCAGCAGGCGCAGCGCGGGCAGCGCGTCGGCCAACCCCTGGGTCGGTTGCAGCATCGCGCGGGCCGGGCTGTGACGGGGTTCGGCGACGCCGCCCGCTGCGTCCACTGCACCCTTGCCCCGAGAGGCTGACCCCGGCGCCTGCGACCGCCGCGCCGGATCCAGCGCCAAGGCCTGACGCGCCGCGACACCCGCTTGCCAGTCCAGACCGTCCGCCGCATAGGCCTGCGACAGTGCCATCCACAGCCCGGCCTGCTCAGGTGCCTGCCGCAATCGCTGCCACAGCAGTTCGACGTCCTGCGCTACCGGCAGCGGCTTCATGGATGGCCTCGATGGATTGAAAGTCTCAACAAGACTGATGTCCTCAGTTATTTGATTTCAAAGCTGTCGAACTACGACTTGCGCCTGCCGGACTCATTGCTGGCCTATGCCCGGCAAGTCGCCCAAGAGGAGAGCGGGAGAGCGTCTCGATGAACCAGTTCTTTGTCGCGGCGATTGCCGAAAAGGTCTCGGCGCTGAAGACAGAGGCTTATTTCCGAGAACGCCAGGCTCGCGGCGAACCCTCGGGCTTCGACGCCTGGCTCGCGGCCAGCCCTGACCTGCCACCGGTTCCGGGCGATACATTGCGCTGATGGGCTCAAGGCTTGAGCCTGCAACCGCATCGCCGGGCATGCCGATCATGCCGATCATGCCGATCATGCTGAGTTGCTGGCTGAGGCCGGCGGCCAGCGCTCGGCCATTGCTTGGGCCATGGCCTGCAGCACCTCGGCCCAGTCGCCAGGCCGGGACTGCCTGAACAGCCTCGCACTGGGGTACCAGGGGCTGTCGCTGCGGTCGAGCAACCATCGAAAGTCTGCCGGCTGCGCCAGCATCAGCCACAGCGGCAAGCCCATCGCGCCGGCCAGGTGCGCGACCGAGGTGTCGACAGCGATCACCAGGTCTAACTGCGACAGCAGCGCTGCCGTGTCGGCAAAGTCTCGCTGCTGCGCGCAGTGCAGGCGGATCCCCGCCGCGTCGGCCAGCGCGGCGTCGCCGGGTCGCAGCTCGATCTGCAAGCCGTGCCAGTCGATGTCAGCGCGCCACAAGGGCTGCATCTGCGCCAGCTCGACGCTGCGCCTGGCGTCGTCGGGGTGTCCCGCGGCGCCGCGCCAGACCAGGCCGACACGCGGCCGGGTCTTGGGCCCCAGCCTGCGGCGCCAGGCTTCGACCCGGGCCGGGTCGGCAGACAGGTAGGCCGACAGGTAGGCCGCTGCGGCAGGCGTTGCGGCAGGCAGATT
>CANFPU010000295.1 GCA_947448955.1 Burkholderiales bacterium | reverse complement strand
TGATCGAGGTCAAGGTCTGGCCGCTCAGGTCGTAGTCGACGGTCAGGCTGTAGAAGTCGGTGGTGCTTGTGCGCCGCGAATTGTTGGGCGCGGTGTGTTCGAGACGATCCGGGCTTGGCGACGCACTCGAGGTGTCGCCCTGCTTGGTGTCCTGCGTGCTGAGCACCAGCGTGGCAGTCAGTGCCTGGACGGGTTTGACAGTCAACAGCAGACGGCCACCGCGCTGGTGCAGATCGTTGGCGTCCTTGGTGCGGGTACCCAGGTTGTCGATGTAGCCCGGATCCTTGCGGTCAAAGGCCACCACGCGCAAGGCGGCCGTACCGTCTGCGATCGGGGCATTGAGCATGCCGTAAACCGAGAACGTGGAGGCGCCCTCAGCGACCTTGGCGTACTCACCCTTTACGCTGGCCTCGAACGACTTCAACTGCGGCTTGTTGAACAGGTAGCGCACCGCGCCGCCAAGAGAGCCGGAGCCAAACAGCACGCCCTGCGGCCCTCGCAACACTTCGATGCGATCCAGGTCCCAGGTCAATGGATCGAGAACGACACCCTTGCCGGTGGGTGAGGCCAGGGGCACGTCCTCAAGGTAGGAACCCGTGGGCCCCTGCTGCGCGCCGCTGCCTTCGTTGGCGGTGGCGGTGCCAATGCCACGGATGGTGATGGTGTTGCTGGCGATGTCACCCTTGTTGAACTGCACCCCCGGGGCGAGTTTGAGGGAGTCCTCCTGGTTGCGCGAACCGCGTCGCTCAAGGTCGCTGCCGTCCAGCACCGACACGGTCCCTGCCACTTCGCGCTGCGGCTCCGCGCGCTTGTTGGCCGTGATCACCACCTTCTGCGCGCCGTCCTGCTCGGTGCTCGACGACGGCGCCTGTTGCGCCACCGCAGGGAGCGCGGCCAGCAGCCCCGCAGCGCCCAGGGCGAGACACAGGCCGGTCGGGCGGAAGGGGAATCGTTGGGTGGTTGTCATGGTGCGGGTCCTTCTTTCGGCGGTTGGGCTGAAGACTCCGCGTCACAATAAAGGTGAGCACTGCCATCGGCATTTGACCTTGCACCGAAGATTTAGGCGATCGGCACGTAGTGCCCTCTGCACATCGACCTATGCGGGTGAACCCCAGGCGCGATCGGCGCCGCCCTTGTCTGCAGCAGTCAGAGGCCGGCTGAAGGGCGCGCGATGCTGGCGATACTCACGCGGTGACATGCCGACGTGGCCGCCAAAGGCCGCCGCGAAACTGCTCTGATGTTCGTAGCCGACGCGCTCGGCCACCTGGGCAATCGTGAGCGTGGCTTCCAGCAAGAGTTGCTGGGCCTCGCGCATCCGGCGTTCCAGGCAGTAGTCGGCCATCGTTATGCCGAAGGCTTCCTTGAAGACCGCCTTGAGCTTGTTCTGGTTGGTGCCGATGTCGTGAGCCAGGTCGGCAAACAGCGGCGGTTTGCGATAGCTGCGCTCCAGTTGCTGCAAGGCCGCGTGGGCCAGTTCGACGTCGCGCAGTCGGTTTAGCGCGCTGCCGCGCAGCAGGGGCGTGTGCTGCATGGCGTCCAGGGTGTAGGCCACCAGTTCGGCCAGGCGCCCGGCGTACTGCACCACGCGCATCTCGCCCTCCAGCCTCGTGTCGATGGTGTCGGCCAGCAGCGCGGCCAGGCGGTGATCGAGCGGAAACGACGCAATGCGCCCCACCTCGGCCGAGCCGGTGACGGCATCACGCACCTCCGGCGGCAGGTCGGCCAGTTCCAGACCGTATCGTTGAGGAAAGGACGCGGCGCGGAAGAGCGCGACCATGCCTTGCTGGCGGGCACCGCCGGCAATGTCCACCGTCTGCGGCCGGCCCTTGGGCAGGCATACCAAGGTGACTTCAGGGCGGTTGAAGACGAGCTGAGCCGAACTGCCCACCTCGAACGCGACGTCGCAACACAGCGACGCACGCAGCATGATCAAGGCTTCATCCGTTTCGTACCGCCAGCGGGCGGTGCGGGGCAGCACGCAGTTGATCACCGTAAGCAACAGGCCTTCGTCCAAGCGAACCGTGTCCGAAGTCCCGGTGCCGCCCTCATGGGCGTGCAGCGTGCGTACGCCCTGGCGCGCAAAGCGCTTGAAGCTCTTCTCGCTGGCGCCGGCCCTGAAGGCTTCCTGGTCGAAGTCCAGCGGCGACCAGGCATCCAGTGTGGGCTTGGCGGTACGGCCGGACATGCGTTCGATGCTCCTAAATTTCCGTTACTCAATCCTAACCCATCCAAGGCCGCGTTGGCCTATGGTTCGGCAAGAATGAACCCAGTGACCGCGACCACCCGAGACCCGGCGTCGGCCTTGCTGCGCCGAAGCATCGTTTGGGACAACCACGGCTGCATGCCAGTGGCGCGCCCGCACGACACATCCTTTCTGCCGCAACTGCAGCGTTACCGCGCCGCGGGCGTGTGCGCGGTGATGCTCAATGTGGGCTTCGGCGACATGGGGATCGAGGATCATGTCCGCACCCTGGCCAGCCTGCGCCATTGGATCCGGGCGCGACCCAAGGAGTACATCCTGCTCAGCACGGCGGAGGACATCGAGCGGGCGCATGCCACGGGCCGGCTGGCGGTCGGGTTTGACATCGAGGGCGCCAATGCCGTGGCCGACCAGCCCAGCCTGGTGTCGCTGTACCACGACCTGGGCGTGCGCTGGATGCTGCTGGCCTACAACAACAGCAACCGCGTCGGCGGTGGTTGCCAGGACGACGATGCGGGCCTGACGGCCTTCGGCCGCGAAGTGATCGCCGAGATGGAACGGGTCGGCATGCAGGTGTGCTGCAGCCACACCGGGCACCGTACTGTCAGGGATGTCTTCGAGGTAGCGACCCGGCCGGTGATCTTTTCGCACAGCAACCCGAGCGCTGTGCACCCGCACCCGCGCAACATCCCCGACGATCTCATCCGCGCTTGCGCCGCCACCGGCGGCGTGGTGGGCATCAATGGCATCGGCACCTTCCTGGGCCAGAACGACAATCGCAGCGAGACCTTTGCCCGCCACATCGACCACGTCGTGCAACTGGTTGGCCCACAGCATGTGGCGTTGGGCCTGGACTACGTATTCGACACCCAAGAACTGGAAGACTACCTGGCCAAGATGGGCCACACCTTTCCAGCCGAACTGGGCTACGAGAAGGGTGTGCGGATGGTGGCACCTGAGCAGTTGCCGGCCATCGTGGAGACCCTGCTGGGCTGGGGCTACGGTGATGCGGATCTGGAGGCTGTACTTGGCGGCAATCTGATGCGCTTGGCCCGCACCGTTTGGAAGCCCCCGCGTTAGTCTGGATTGGAACTGGCGGCAAGGGTCAACTGCCGCGTTGGCGGATGGTTGGAATCGCCTCAAGTTCGGTTTGGTTTCTCCCTTCCAGGGCACATCCACTGACATCCGACGACGGCCTCTTGCGCTCGACCTGAATGTCGGCTCCTGGCCGAGAGCGGCCCCTTCGCCGATGTGCGATTCCGCGCACCTACCCGGCCTTCGACCTGCACTCACCGCCCGGAAACCCGCATGAATCCTAGGTGTCGCCTCAGGACAGTCCTGAGCCAGGCAGAGAACAGAGAG
>CANFPU010000294.1 GCA_947448955.1 Burkholderiales bacterium | reverse complement strand
GATCCTTTCAGCGGTGCTTTGAGGACCTTCGCCGCCAAGCCCGCGTCGACCAAGATCAAGACACGGGCCTTGAAGAAGCTCAAGGACGCCGCGCTCAATCGATAAGCCGCTGGCGGCGCGTGTCAGCAAACGACCCCGCCGCAGTTTGACCTGACTCAAGCTCGGCGGCGCCATGGCCACCGAGCATGGCCCCAGTGCAAGTTGCCACGGGGGCGAGGGTCATGCTTCAGATCAGGATTCACGGCCGCGGCGGTCAGGGCGTCGTGAGTGCCGCAGAAATGTTGTCCATCGCGGCCTTCGAGCAAGGCCGGTATGCCCAAGCGTTCCCTAGCTTTGGCTCCGAGCGCACGGGCGCGCCGGTGGTGGCGTTTTGCCGCATCGCCGACCGCGAGATCCGCCTCCGCGAACCCATCCTGGCACCCGACGTGCTGATCGTGCAGGATCCGACGCTGCTGCACCAGGTTGAGGTCTTCCAGGGCTTACAGCCCGAGGGCACAGTGCTCATCAACAGCCAGCGCGACTGTCATGCGCTAGGCTTGGCTGATCTCCCACAGCAGGCTGTACGCTGGTGCAGCGTGCCCGCGAACGCGATCGCGATCAGGCATCTGGGCCGCCCGCTGCCCAACGCGGTGATGCTGGGTGCTTTTGCAGCGCTTTCGAGCTTGATCACCTTGGCGTCGGTCGCGCAGGCAATCCGCCACAAGTTCAGCGCCAAGCTTGCCGAGGCCAATGTCGCTGCAGCGACCGAAGCCTTTGAGTTCGTTCGACAACAGACGCAGGCAACCGTCGATGCTCAAGCAGATTGAAGGCTCGCAAGCGGTTGCCGAGGCCGTGGCCTTGTGCCGCCCTGAAGTCATCTGCGCCTACCCGATCTCACCCCAGACCCACATCGTCGAGGGGCTTGGCGAGCGGGTCCGGCGCGGAGACCTGCAACCCTGCGAGTTCATCAACGTCGAGAGCGAGTTCGCAGCGATGAGTGTGGCCATCGGCGCGAGTGCCGCCGGCGCGCGCGCCTACACCGCCACCGCCAGCCAGGGTCTGCTGTTCATGGCCGAGGCGGTCTACAACGCATCGGGCCTGGGGCTGCCGATCGTGATGACGGTTGCCAACCGCGCGATCGGCGCACCGATCAACATCTGGAACGACCACAGCGACAGCATGAGCCAGCGCGACTGCGGCTGGATCCAACTCTTCGCCGAGAGCAACCAAGATGCACTGGACCTGCACATCCAGGCTTTCAAGCTGGCCGAAGAGTTGTCGATGCCGGTGATGGTCTGCATGGACGGCTTCATCCTGACCCATGCCTACGAGCGGGTCGACCTGCCGACCCAGGCCAATGTCGACGCCTTCTTGCCGCCCTACGAGCCACGGCAGTTGCTGGACCCGGCCGATCCAGTCTCGATCGGGGCGATGGTTGGGCCAGAGGCCTTCATGGAGGTACGTTACCTGGCGCACCTCAAACAGCTCTCGGCCTTGGAGGTGATCCCGCGCATCGCCAAAGAGTTCGAGTCACGCTTCGGCCGCCAAGCGGGTGGCCTGGTGCGGCCCTACCGAACCGAAGGGGCCGAGACCATCGTCGTTGCACTCGGTTCGGTGCTCGGCACCTTGAAGGACACGATTGATGAGATGCGCGATGACGGCCTGAAGATTGGCGTGCTGGGCATCCAGTCATTCCGTCCGTTCCCACTCGCTGCAGTACGCGCAGCGCTGCAGGCCGCGCTGCGCGTGGTGGTGCTGGAGAAGAGCTTCTCGGTCGGCTTGGGTGGCGTGGTCTCGACCGACGTGCGCCTAGCGTTGCATCGGCTTGGCCAAAAAGGCTACACCGTGATCGCCGGGCTGGGGGGACGGGCCATTACCAAGTCCTCCCTACACCGCACGCTGCGAGAAGCCATTGGTGACCACCTGGCACCACTGACCTTAATGGACCTGGACTGGGCCATCGTCAACCGACAACTCCAGCGAGAGGCTGCGGTGCGCCGCAGTGGACCGACCGCCGAGAACCAGTTGCGCGACATTGGCACGGTCGCTTCGAAAGTCAATTAGATGAACCAGTCGGTGAAGTTCTACCAGACAGGCACCTTCACGGTCGGCAATCGCCTGCTCGCGCCTACACAGCGTACGGTGCAGTCGTCGGCCGAACGCCACAATTCATTGAACTCGGGCCACCGTGCCTGTCAGGGCTGCGGCGAGGCGCTGGGCGCGCGCTATGTGGTCGATGCCGCAATGCGAGCCACAGGCAATCAGTTGATCGCCGCCAATGCCACCGGCTGCCTGGAGGTGTTCTCGACGCCCTACCCCGAAACCGCTTGGCAGCTGCCCTGGATTCACTCGCTGTTTGGCAATGCCGCCGCGGTGGGCACAGGCATCGCCGCTGCGCTCAAGGTCAAAGCCTCCAAGCTGGCAAGCGCAGCCGGATCAGCACCCGATGCGGTGCGGGTCATCGCCCAGGGCGGCGACGGCGGCACCACCGATATCGGCTTCGGGTGCTTGTCGGGCATGTTTGAGCGCAACGATGACGTGCTCTATATCTGTTATGACAACGAGGCCTATATGAACACTGGCGTGCAGCGCAGCTCCGCCACACCGCCAGGCGCTCACACCGCCACGACGATGGCGGTGGGTCTGCGACCTGGCGCCGAATTTGGCCAAGGCAAGAACCTGCCTCGGATCGCCATGGCGCACGAAATCCCCTATGTCGCCACCGCCACGGTGTCAGACCTGCGCGACTTGGAAGCCAAGGTCGAGAAAGCGATGAGCCTGCATGGTGCTCGCTACCTGCACGTTCTGGTGCCCTGCCCGTTGGGCTGGGGGTCGGCCAGCCATGACACCATTCGCCTGGCCAGACTGGCCTGTGAGACAGGACTTTTTCCGGTCTTCGAGGCCGAGTACGGCGAGCTGACACATGTCAGCAAGATCCGGCGTCAGTTGCCGGTCGAGGACTATCTGCGTCCGCAAAAGCGCTTCGCACACCTATTCGGCAGCCAAGATCGACAAACAATGATCGACCGTATCCAGGCCAACGCTGACCGCAACATCCTCCGCTACCAACTGCTCGACGCAGCGCCGCCGACAGGAGATTGAGACGTGGAGAAGCCGTTCGCGATCACGCTCGACCCCGGCTCGTCGCTGGCCAACAAGACCGGTAGCTGCCGAACCGAGCGTCCGGTCTATGTTGACCGGCTGCCGCCCTGCAATGCCGAATGCCCTGCCGGCGAAGACATCCAAGGCTGGTTGTACCAATCCGAGTCGGGCAATGACGAGGCTGCCTGGCGTCACTTGGTCCGAGACAACCCATTCCCCGCAGTGATGGGCCGGATTTGTTACCACAGCTGCGAAAGCGTCTGCCATCGCGGCAGGCTAGACGTCTCTGTCGGCATCAACTCGGTCGAGCGCTTTCTCGGCGACCAGGCCATCCAGCGCGGATGGGCTTTGCCTGCAGCTCGCGCCGACAGCGGCAAACGCGTGCTGGTGGTCGGTGGCGGCCCGTCGGGACTGTCGGCGGCTTACCAATTGCGCCGCCTAGGCCACGCCGTCACATTGGTCGAGGCCGGTCCGATGTTGGGCGGCATG
>CANFPU010000293.1 GCA_947448955.1 Burkholderiales bacterium | reverse complement strand
TGTTGCATGCCAGCGAACTCGGCTTTGTGCATCCGTTCACGCAAGTTGCCATGCATTGGCAGAACGCACCGCCATGGGCGGTGTGAACTGCGGCTAAGTTTTATTAACCGTGGTGGTTGTACGAGTCAGCTTTAAAGCGCCGAGTAGTTGTCCCTGAACCCGTCTGTGCTGAACATGGTCTCTTTGTCCATCCCCATAGGAGGGAAAGCCCACTGGGGTTTTAACTTGAACTGACGGGCGTTGAGCATTTCCTTGATCATCTCGGGCGTCACCGAGTACCAGATTTGGCGTGTGCCCGGTGTGTTGACCTGCCCGGCACGCTCCCAGTCGGAGACAGGACGGAGCACAAACAGTTTCGAATTGACCTCTGCCAGCACCTCTACCTTCTCCCCGAAGGCGCTCAGCCAGTCTGGAGCCTGCTCGTCGCGCGCGTCAGGCTTGGCTATTAACAAGCCGCGCAGGCTTCCGTTGTTGTAGGTGAGGGCAAAGGTCAGGTATGCATTACGGTTTACCTGCTTGACCGAAGTGAACGCCAGGCGCTTGCCACCGGCGGCGGCCTCGAGCTTCCACTTAGACACTGTCACAGCGGCGGGCTGGCTCAGCTCTACGTTCCAGGCAATCCGCTGCGGCTCCGGGATCAGGGTTATCTTGCCCGCCTCGGTCAACAGGGCCTGGTCCAGCAACTGCCTGTTGATGCCCATGGCGTCCAGGTACCTTGCCAACATGGCCGAAAGCTTTTGTGCCTGATTAGCGTCGAGCTTGTCCTCCTGGCTCCTGAACTGGTGGACCCCAAGCTGGCCTGATTTGTCCACCCGCCGCACCACACCGCCTAAGAACGTATAGGCGCAGGAGGAGAAGCACTTGCCCAGGATTTTTTTGTCCTTGAGAACAGCCTTATCTGGCTGTGAGTCCATGATCCAGGTGTTGAAGTCTCTTGCCCGGATGGACTGACCGAGACGCAGGCCGCCGATCAAATCACCGCCAAGGCTGTTGAGGAGCACGATAGTGCCGGCCGGCATGTTCTTGACCGTGACGCCGAAGTTGTCCTCGGTCTTTCTCTCTATCTTGCCCTGTGCCAGCACAATCTCACCGGCCCCGAGCTCAGCAGGCGGCGTGAGACAAAGGCTGCTTGCTGCTTTGTCTGACACCTGCGGGTCGCAACGCGCCACCTTCTGGAAGGTCATGGCGTCTTCAGTCGGGCTTGTTGGCTGGCACCACGCGATAGGTGCGGTTGAGAGCCAGGCCACCAGGGCCAGGCTTACGAAAGTTAAAAGCTTATTAGCGTTCACGGAATGCATTTTCTTTAACAGCGATCAAGGGCTTTAGCAAATAACTCAAGACGCTCTTGTTCCCGGTGATGATATCAACCTGTGCCTGCATGCCCGGAATGATTGGCAGGTTCTGTTCCAAGGACTTGATGGCCTTGGTGCTGGTCTCAATACGCGCGACGTAGTAGTAGGCGACCTGTCCGCGCTCTTCCTTGGACACGGAGTCTGGCGAGATGTTGGTGATCGTCCCCTTGAGGGAGCCGAAGATGGAGTAGTCGTAGGCCGTGAACTTCACATTCGCCGACTGGCCCATGCGTATGAAGCCGATGTCTTGCGGCCTGATCTGCGCCTCGACCACCAGGTTGTCGTCGTAGGGCACGATCTCAACCACGGGCTCGCCGGGCTTGATCACCCCGCCCACGGTGTTGATCATCACCCTGTTGACCAGGCCCTTCAAGGGCGCCTTGACCTGTGTACGGTTGACCTTGTCGGCATACGCGGGCAGGGTCTGTCTCAGGGGATTGAGCTCGAGCACGACACGAGACAGCTCTGTGGCTGATTCACTCTTGAATTGCCGCCGCATGGACTCCATCTTATTGCGCGCCTCGTCTACCCTGGCCTGCGTGCGGACCAGTTCGATTTGAGGCTCCAGGCCGCGCTCCGTCAACTTGCGCACGATATCGAGCTCCTGCTGCCCGCTTTGCACTTGACTCTCCAGCAAGGACAAGTCGGCGTGCAGTCTTCTCTTGCGGGTCTCAAACTCGGACGTCTCAGCGCTCACATAATGGCCCGCCATGGCGGTGAACTCTTTGGTGTAGGCCAGGCCGGTCTCGTTGACCTCGGCCAGCAGCCTCGCCTCCTTGGCGATCAGGGACATGACCTGCTGCTTCTTGCTGTCGAACTCAGAGCTGAACTGCACCGACTCCATGCTCAAGACCACGTCGTCTTTTTCAACCAGGTCCCCCTGCTTGACGTTAATGCTCTTGACAATGCCGCCCTCCATGTTCTGGACCACTTGCATGTGCGAGGAGGGGATGACACGGCCCTCGGCATGCGTGACCTCATCAACATTAGAGAACGCCGACCAGACCAGGAGCCCGCCGATGGTGACCAGGATGGCGTTGAGTAGCAAAAAGGACACCACGCTCGGCCTGCCGATGCGTAGATTGCCAAAGCCCGTCTTGGTGTAACTGATTTTTTTAGGTTTGTTCATCTCTTTGGGAAGCGATTATCAAACAACACCGGCAGCCTCTTGCGCTGCCTGCTGTTGCTGGCTGCGCATGAAGTCGCTCTTAGGCCCCTGTGCCACGATCTTGCCCTGGTCTATGACCAGCACCCGCGTGGCCAATTCCAGTATGGATGTCCTGTGGGTGATGAGCAGAATGGTCTGATTGACCAATTGGGTTTTCAAGTTGTTGATCAACTCAGATTCGCGCGAAAGGTCCATGGCGCTGGTGGGCTCGTCCATCAGCAGTATGGGCGGCCTGCCGACCAATGCCCTTGCGATGTTGATGGTCTGACGCTGGCCGCCGGACAGGCCCTCGCCCTTTTCTTTCAGCTTGTAGGCGTAGCCATCCGGGTGGGTCGAAATGAAGTCGTGCACACCGGAGAGCATGGCCGCCTGCAGTATGTCATCGTCGCTCGGGTTGTTGCCGCCCACCGCGATGTTTTGTTTGACCGTCCCGGAGAACAACCAGCTCTCCTGCATCACCACACCGATGTTTCGGCGCAGGTCAGCCGGGTCGATCTGCCTGATGTCGATACCGTCTACCAGTATGGCCCCTGAGTCCGGCTTGTAAAGGCCTACCAGCAGCTTGGCCAGCGTGGTCTTACCCGAGCCCACCTTGCCCACCAGCGCGACCCTCTCGCCGGCCTCAATCTTGAAAGAAATATTGTTCAGGCCGCCCTGTGACTGTCCTGCGTAGTTAAAACTCACGTCCCTGAACTCGATGCTGCCCCGCCAGACCTGCCTGTTCAGGTAAGCGGCCTTGCTCTTGTGCTCCCGGGGCTGGCTCATCAGGTTGGACAGGTTGCGGTAGCTCGCCATTGCAGTGTTCATCCGGGTGAGCAACTGCGACAGCTGCGCCAGAGGGGCGATGGACCGACCAGACAGCATGGAG
The DNA here is from genome assembly GCA_947448955.1 of Burkholderiales bacterium. Taxonomy (GTDB): domain Bacteria; phylum Pseudomonadota; class Gammaproteobacteria; order Burkholderiales; family Burkholderiaceae_C; genus Pseudaquabacterium. The sequence goes on along the minus strand of CANFPU010000293.1, from coordinate 190 downwards.
CAGGCCACAATGGCGCCGGAGCCGATCGCCCCTGTCTGGGTCAGGTAAACGCCAAGGGTCACCGTGCCCACCCAGACCAGCTGGTTGGAGAAGTTGGACATGTTGGAGGAGAACTGAGAGAGCACACGGGTCTTCAGTCCTATGGCCGACTGGTGGGTAATCACGTCCTGCCAGCGCTTTCGCATCATCG
>CANFPU010000292.1 GCA_947448955.1 Burkholderiales bacterium | reverse complement strand
GGGGCGCCTCCGGCGGCCTGGCAGGGGCCCGAATGCAAGAGAGAGAAATCAGACCGCAACCCAATTCACTTATTCTGGGCCACCGCGTGTTCAAACGCGTTGAGCCGTACCTGTGTTGCGACGACCAGTTGAACCTGGGTTGCGAACCGCGGTCCGAGTGATGCACCAGACTGCTGTCACGCTCGGGCTGTCGGGCGTACAGGGCCTGCTCCAGGGCATCGAGGACGAAGTCCGTGGTCATTGAACTGCTCACGCGCCAGCCCACGATGCGCCGTGCGAACACGTCCACGATGAAGGCCACATACAGCCAGCCTTGCCAAGTCGAGACATAGGTGAAGTCCGACACCCAAAGCTGGTTCGGCCGATCGGCGCGGAACTGCCGATTGACCTTGTCCAGCGGGCATGACGCCTTGTTGTCGCTGATGGTGGTGCGCACCACCTTGCCACGCCTGACGCCCCGCAGGCCCAAGCGCCGCATCAGGCGCTCGACCGTGCAGCGCGCCACCTCGATGCCCTCCCGGTTCATCTGCTTCCAGACCTTGTCGGCGCCGTAGACCTGCAGGTTGGCGTTCCACACCTGCTCGATCACGGGCATCAACGTCACCTCGCGCTGCGCCCTAGGGCTCAACAGGGACTGATCCCGACGCCGGGCAGCGTGGCGGCGATATGCCGACGGGGCAATCTGCAGCACCGCGCAGATTGGCTCGACCCCGTGGACGTCGCGATGCTCATCGACCAGCCCGTACATCACTTCAGCCGGCGGTCGAGCTCCGCCTGGGCGAAAAACGCGCTGGCCAGCTTCAGGATCTCGTTGGCTCGGCGCAGCTCCTTGACCTCGCGCTCCAGATCCTTGATGCGCTTGGCCTCAGCCGTGCTAAGGCCCGGTCGGCCACCGGCATCAACCTCAGCTTGCTTGACCCATTCCAGCAACGTCTGCGGCACGCAGCCAATCTTCGGTGCGATCGACTCGATCGCCGCCCACAACGACGGGTACTCCCCGCGGTGCTCCTGCACCAGCCGCACGGCCCGCTCACGGACCTCAGGTGAGAACTTGTTCGACTTCTTCATGGCTCCATCTTCTCAAGAGTTGGAGCCTCCTCGAAACCCGGGGCGGTTCATGCAGCATCGTCAGTATCGGCGCGGGGTCGTGACGGTCTTCCGGGTACCCGACCCCCCCCAGCCCCAGCGTTCGATGCGCAGCCATCGGGTGGGCTTTCGTCAACTGGCTGCCCAAAGTTCAATTCAGTGTGATCTGGACCGAGTTAGAAGTTTGTGATGCGTAAGTGCAGCCGCCCTGGGTGATGCTCTCGCTTTAGAAGATTTCACAACCTTGCATGCTTGCAATGACCTGTAGGCGAGGTCACCGCGCCCGTGATGAACCCCCACAGGCAGCAGCGGTGGCCGACCTTGCCGTCGAGCCTCTCGAAGACTTCCCAGCGTGTCTCGTCGGTATGCCAGTGCGTTTGGCGCCGCAACTGCTCCAGCCCGGCTTGGACGAGTGGCTCGAACATCGGCAGCAGGCCGCGCAGCCGAGTCCGGCCGTCCCCCGGTTGCCCGCGCAGTCGGCCACGCGGGCTCACAATCCACGTGCTGGCGCCATGCGGGCACGCCGGCGACTGGGCGAGCCGAGAGTCCATGAAATGCTCGACCTCGGCCTCGTCGTCCCTGGCGCTCAGCGCCTTGGGCAATTAACTTTCGGGGCCGATGTCAGCCGCGCCACCGACGCCAGCCACCGCTTCAGTTCTGTCACATCCAGAGCACGCTCCGCAAGAACGCGACACAGGGCCACAAAGCCTGGTCTGACACGGCAGTAGCTCATAGAGTGAGCTATCAATAACTAACGCGCAAAGGGCCCGTTTTTGCGCGTCTGGAGTTGTGTCGCGCAGGATACGCTCGGCATATTAAGTCGCTGGATCAAACATTCTGTGTTTTTGGGCAAACATTTGTGCTTGTAAAGGCCATTAGACTAGATCTGCCTTGAACCTTTGGACCAATGCAGCGTTCGAACTCGCTCACTCCGCTTATGTTCTGTGGATCAACAGCAGTGAATCCGTTTGATGCATGTTGGACTATAATAAAAATATCATGAAAAAACCAAATATAAATTTAGAAACTGGCCTCGCAGCAATGCGATTTAATTTAAAGAAAGATTGATATGAAATTTCCCAATCAACCCCTGGCGCGGTTATTTTTGCTGATCGGATTTTTGTTATCTTCTCTATCGAGCTTTGCTCAAACCTGCCCTGCAGGTTCGTATTGTGGATTATGTCCGGCAGGTACATTTTCTGCCGCTGGGGCAGCATCTTGCACACCATGCGGCTCGGGTATGTTTTCTAGTTCTGGCGCAGCCAGCTGTACGGCCCTATCGGCATCAAATTACTTAACTGGTGGCTCAGTGACCACCGGTACAGGGTTTAGTGGGCAGGCAGCATGCCCTTCTTCTCAAGTATCTAGAACACATGGAGCAAACTCCATTGCACTTGGAAATTTCTACGGCACAAGTTATCCAATTGCAGCCTATACAACTTGTCTAACCGACTATACTTATGGGCAATGCCCACCTGGAACCACCGGGGGATGTACCCCTCCGCCTAGCTGTAACGGAGGTTCTTTTTTAGTGACGATAAATAACAGCAAGTACTGTGCCCTTGCGCCTAGAGGATCGTACGCCTCGGGTGGGACAGGTGGTGGCCCGTCTCTCTGCCCATCGGGCAAGACAACAACAAGCCTGGGCAACTCGTCTTTATCGGCCTGTCAATAACAAGGCTTGATGGTCAAGTCTTGTCTGGGTGTTGCAGGGCGATGTCGATGGGAGTTACGCCGGCGCGCCTAGCGCGCAGCGCCTGGACTGCCATCAGGCCGGCGACTTCATCGCGCTGATTGAGGCCTAGGCGGATCTGAGTGCGTCGCAGTTCGGGGTGTACCCGTCATACCCAAGCCTCGGTACTGAAACGGATGCCAAGGCTGAATCTGATGACCGCTGCGTGCGATTGCTGCGAGTAGCAGAAGCATGATTGCTGTCGATCAATAACCTATATTCTTCAGGTATTCTGCAAAATTCTGCGCAGCAACATTTGCCGAGGCGGGTGTGATTTTTGAATCAAAAAAACATGCCGTTACAACCTGCTTGCTCTTTACGAACACGGCGCCATTTGATGCATTTTTAAGAATTATCAAGTTATTGTCGGCTCGAGTGGTCATGTATTTCGCGCCCATGAGCTTTGGGCTGGCGGCAAATAAACTACCTGGATTCTGAAATCCTGCGATGATGTACTGGATTTCGACTGGCGCTAGGTTCAATTGGGCAAGCCCTGCCCACTGGGTCCCATCCAAACCATACATTCCTGCCTTGCAATTTATAACCGCATTGAGTTTAGCCAGATGTGCGTCCCAACTTCCCGCCCAAGCCGGTTGGAACAACATGCTGGCGACAAGAAAGCCAAGGGTGGATACAAGACGATTTTTGAATACCATGAAAGTCACCTTATGTTACCCGTAATAAGCTCTTCCCGCTAAATTATTTACCATATTTATTCGAAAAAAATGCCGTTGTTGTTGAATTTATTTGAGATATAAAATAT
>CANFPU010000291.1 GCA_947448955.1 Burkholderiales bacterium | reverse complement strand
ATATCGTCGACGGCGTCATCGGGCGTCTTGTAGAACTTGGATCCGGGACGCTGCAGCGTCCCGTGAATATATTCATTGTTCCAGCGCTGCAGCCCTTCGCGCGCCTCGATGCGGGCTTGCTCGCGGGTCTCCGCGATGTGCCAAGACAACAGCACCCGCCAGTCATTGCGATCGACTTGGTTACCGTGCTTGCGTGCCGACTCCTCGGCAAAGCTCCACTGCGTGGCCAGCGCCGCCAAGCCTTCGGTCGAGGACGATCCGATCGAGATCACGCCGGTACCGTATTTGCCCGCCAGCGTCATGCCGGATGGGCTGATGGTCGAGGCCACCACCATCGACATTTTTTCCTGCAGCGGCAGCAGTTGCAGTTTGGCGTCCTTCAGGCGAAACCATTCGCAGTCGTAGCTGAAGCGGTCAGCACCCTCGAGCAGGCGCTTGATCACACCCAGGGCTTCGTCCTGGCGATTGCGCTGCAACTGGGGCTCGATGTCCAAGGTGTGAGCGTCCGACGCCAGTGCGCCCGGGCCTGAGCCGAAGATGGCACGTCCGCCTGTCATGTGATCGAGCTGCACCATGCGTTGCGCCACATGGAAGGGGTGGTGGTAGGGCAGCGAAATCACGCCCGTGCCCAGCTTGATCCGGTGACTGTGTTCGCCTGCAGCGGCCAGGAACATCTCGGGCGACGCAATGGTCTCCCAGCCCGTCGAATGGTGTTCGCCGCACCAAAACTCGTCGTAGCCCAGGGCGTCGAGCTGCGATACCAGCGCGATGTCGCTGCGGAACTGCAGCATCGGCTGCTCGCCAATGGGATGGTGGGGTGCCAGAAAGGCACCGAAGCGCATACGGGTCATGTTGTGTCTCCTAAGGGGTCATTTCGCGCCCGTCAAAACGACCGCTCAGGTCGATTCTGTCAGGTTTGGGGTGGATTCGTCGGCGCGGCTTTCGCCGCTCGAGCTTGAGGATGCCGCCGACGCAGGCGAGGATTCACGGTCCAGGCTGGACCGACAGCGCTAAGCGGCCTGGGTCACTTCGGCGCTCAGCCGCGCACGGAGTTCGCGCTTGAGAAATTTGCCACTGGCATTTCGGGGCAGTGGTTCAGCCTCGAACCAAACGTGGCGGGGCACCTTGTGTTTGGCCATCAGGGACGCGCAATGGGCGCGAAGGCCTTCGGCGTTGAGGCTCTCGCCCGGTTTCAGCACCACCGCGATACCGACTTCCTCGCCCAGGCGATCATCGGGTACCCCGAAAGCACAGCATTCAGCGACCGCAGGGTGGCGGAAAACGCAGGCCTCGACCTCGGCGCAGTAGATGTTTTCACCGCCGCGCAGCACCATGTCCTTCTTGCGATCGACGATGTAGAGGAAGCCATGCTCATCGATCCGACCGATGTCGCCAGTCTGCAGCCAGCCGTCGACGATCGATGAGCTGGTGGCGTCCGGTCGGTTGAGGTAGCCCTTGATCACCGGTGAACCCTTGACCCAGATCTCACCGACCTCGCCGATGGCCAGCATGCGACCTGTGTCGTCCACACACTTGACCTCAAGTGTTGGTACCGAAGGGCCTGCACTGTCCGGCCGATCGACGAAGAAATCTGCTGACACCGAGGTGATGATGCCGCTGGTCTCGGTCATGCCGTAGCCAGTGCCGGGCCGCGCGGTCTTGATGCTGCTGTCGATCTTGGCCACCAAATCGGGTTGGAGCTGCGCGCCACCTCCGCTCAGCGTCGTCAGGCTTGCCGTGTCATGGCTGTCGAATGCAGGGTGGCTGATCAGCTCGCGTGCCATCATCGGCACGCCGCTCATCGAGGTCACCCGCTCGCGTTCGATGATCTTCAAGGCTTCGGCAGCATCCCAGCGGTACATCATCACCAACGCGCCACCCCCTGCGGTGGTTAGGTAGGCGGCGCAGTTGTTGGCGGTCACATGGAACAGCGGTGTCGTGATCAAGGTGACCGGTATCGGCACGTCAGCGGGATCAGGCGGTGCAATGCCGGTGGCTCGGTGCACCGCCAGGGCCTGCGCCCGGCTCGAGAACACCATGTTGAACAGGTTGGCAATGCAGCTGCGATGGGTCAGTTGCGCGCCTTTGGGCCGCCCTGTTGTGCCAGAGGTGTAAAAAATGCATGCGTCGGCGTCGGGATCAATCGTCACTGCTGGCATCGCCGCCTTGAACGCGATGACATCGGACCACGGCACGGCCCCGGCTGGCGGCGCGGCTACCCGCACCGTGACGAGGGTCATGCCGGCCGCCATCTCGGGCCGCTCCTGCACCCGGGCCAGTCGCTCGCCATCCAGGAACAGGAACTTGGGCGTTGAATCTTCGAGGGCGAAGGCCATTTCCTCGGCGATCCACCAGGCGTTCATCCCCACGACCGTGACGCCGATCGACAGTCCAGCCCAGTAGATCAACATCCACTCAGGGTAGTTGCGCATGGCAATAGCGATTCGGTCACCGGGCCGAACGCCTTGATGCCAGAGCCAAGCCGCTGTGGCGTCGACCTGGGCATGCGACTGGGCATAGCTCAGCCGTTCGCTTTGATAGATGAGGTAAGGCCGCGCTGAGAAGGCCGAGGTCGACAGCCAGAAGTCTCGGATGGTGGCTGGGGCATGCTTGAAACAACGCAGGGTCTGGCCCAGCACTGGCGTTTCAACGATTTCGAACGGTGACCCCTCGGCGATCAATTCGGCGCGGGCCGCCATCAGTTCAGCGTAGTGCATGGTCTCTCCAAATACGATCTGGAGATTGAACCCCATCGGGCCAGCCTGCGCAGCCCGGAGTTGCCCTACACCTGTCGCTTTCCGGCAGCCGTCGGGTTGCCTGACGGCGCAGATGCCGCAAGGCAGGCCCGGGCAGGTCTTGCCGGCACAGCAGTCGGACATCGCTGAACTTTGCGACGATCCCGGTCCGTTTGGCACGGGATGCGCGGTCCTGGGTTGCGCATTGCGCGGCGCGCAATGCGCCCAACCGCTTGGGGTCAGCGCGACGCCAGTGCCTCGGGCGTGAGAATGACCCGTCCGACGACCTTGCCGTGCTCCAGATCGTTCAGCGCATCACCGGCTTCGTCGAAGCAGCGGCAGCTGATCGGCACCGGGCGGAAGCTCTTTTGCCGCACCATCGCCCACAGCGCCTGCAGTTCGGCCAGGTTGCCGATGTATGAGCCGACCCAGCTGATGCCACGCATCGGCACCAACGGGGTTGAGACCGTCACGTCTCCGCCGAACAGACCGACCTGCACCAGCTGGCCGCCCTTGGTCAGCAAGTCCAGCCCGAGCTGCACCGTGCTGCCCGCGCCCACGCAGTCGATCACCGCCCAAACCGCGCCGCCGCAGGCTTGTCTCACGGCGTCTTGCGCGTTGGACGCATTGGGGTCGATGGCGGCCGAGGCGCCGGCTTCGAGCGCGGCAGCGCGGCGGCTGGCATCGGGTTCGATCACCACCGGCGGCCGCCCGCCTAACTGCCCCAGCAGCGTCACCGCCATCAGCCCGACGCCGCCGGCGCCGATCACCACCACCGCTTCGTCCGCCAGCACCGAGGCATCGATCTTGCCGATCGCGCTGTAGGCGGTCAGGCCTGAGCAGGCGTAAGGGGCGGCCT
>CANFPU010000290.1 GCA_947448955.1 Burkholderiales bacterium | reverse complement strand
TTTTCGGGTCATCAAGGCGATCAAGCCCAAGGCATCGCGTGACAAGTCGGCTGAAACTTATCTGATTGGACTTGGTCTCAAGGCGGGTTGAGGGTGGCGGCTGGAGTTTGGCTTTTCATGGCATCGCATTGAGCTGGAATCACCCCGCTCAAGGTCGTCGGTTGGACCCGTTTTCGGGCGTTGACTCGTCTAGAATCGACCCCATCTGGAGTCGGGTTGAGGGAATGTAAGGTGTGAACGTGCCGCTGGGTACCGTGCGCCGCCACCGGTCATCCGGTTGGGCTTAAGGAGCCGCAGTGAACAATCAATGGTTCTCGAAGGTCGCTGTCTGGCTCGTGATCGCACTCGTGCTGTTCACGGTGTTCAAGCAGTTCGACCGCGGGGTGTCGTCGGGTACGGTGATCGGGTATTCCGAATTTCTGGACGAAGTGGCCGCCAAGCGAATCAAATCGGTGGTCTTGCAGGAGGGTGGCGGCGGGACCGAAATCCTGGCGGTCACCAATGACGACAAGCGCATTCGGTCCACGGCGACTTTCTTGGATCGAGGTCTGGTGGGCGATTTGCGCAACAACGGCGTGAAGTTCGACGTCAAGCCCCGCGAAGAGCCTTCGCTGCTGGTGAGTTTGTTGGTCAGCTGGGGCCCGATGCTGCTGTTGATTGGCGTATGGGTTTACTTCATGCGTCAGATGCAAGGTGGCGGCAAGGGGGGTGCGTTCAGCTTCGGCAAGAGCAAGGCGCGCATGCTCGATGAAGCCAACAATTCCACCACCTTTGCCGATGTCGCAGGTTGCGATGAGGCCAAGGAAGAGGTCAAGGAGTTGGTCGACTTCCTGAAGGACCCGCAGAAGTTTCAAAAACTCGGTGGTCGGATTCCTCGCGGCGTGTTGCTGGTCGGCCCGCCCGGAACCGGCAAGACCTTGCTGGCCAAAGCTATCGCTGGTGAGGCCAAAGTGCCGTTCTTTTCGATTTCGGGTTCCGACTTCGTCGAGATGTTTGTCGGTGTGGGCGCCGCTCGCGTCCGCGACATGTTTGAGCAGGCCAAGAAGAGCGCGCCTTGCATCATCTTTATCGATGAAATCGACGCCGTCGGACGTCATCGCGGTGCCGGTCTGGGTGGTGGCAATGATGAGCGCGAACAGACGCTCAACCAGATGCTTGTCGAGATGGACGGTTTCGAGACCAATCTTGGCGTCATTGTGATGGCGGCGACGAACCGACCCGACATTCTCGATCCGGCGTTGCTGCGCCCGGGCCGCTTCGACCGGCAGGTCTATGTCACGCTGCCCGATGTCCGCGGCCGCGAGCAGATTCTCAACGTGCACATGCGCAAAGTGCCTATTGGCCAAGATATTCGTGCTGATTTGCTGGCGCGCGGCACCCCCGGTTTTTCGGGTGCCGATCTGGCCAATTTGGTCAACGAAGCGGCACTGTTCGCCGCACGCCGCAATGGGCGCGTGGTCGAGATGGTCGATTTCGAAAAGGCCAAGGACAAGATCATGATGGGCCCTGAGCGCAAGAGCATGGTGATGCCCGAGGAAGAGCGTCGTAACACGGCCTACCACGAGGCCGGCCATGCATTGGTCGCGCGCTTGATGCCCAAGACCGACCCGGTGCACAAGGTCACCGTGATCCCGCGTGGCCGGGCGCTGGGTGTGACGATGCAACTGCCCGAGACTGACCGTTACAGCCTAGACAAAGAGCGCATGCTCTCGACCATCTCGGTGTTGTTCGGCGGCCGGATTGCCGAGGAAGTGTTCATGCACCAGATGACCACCGGTGCGTCTAATGATTTCGAGCGCGCCACGGCGATTGCCCGCGACATGGTCACTCGCTACGGCATGACCGATGAGTTGGGTCCGATGGTCTACGCCGAGAACGAAGGTGAAGTCTTCTTGGGCCGTTCGGTGACCAAGACCACCACGATGTCCGAGGAGACGATGCGCAAGGTCGATCTGGTGATCCGACGCATCATTGATGAGCAGTACAAGATCGCTCGCCAGCACATCGAGGATAACCAGGACAAGATGCACGCCATGGCCACGGCCTTGCTTGAATGGGAGACCATCGACGCCGAGCAGATCGAGGACATCATGACCGGCAAGCAACCTCGTCCGCCCAAGGATTGGGTGCCGAATGATCGCACCCGGAATTCGGGTTCAGGCCCGGCTGGCGGCAGTGGGTCGGTGAGCACCGACAGTGCACCGGCAACGGTGGCTTGACGGTCTGGGTGTCCATGCTTGTTGATCGGAAACAGGGCCTTCGGGCCCTTTTCTCATGTTTGATGTGATGCATTGGCAGACCAATCGCTTTGTGATTCTGCTGGATCGTCCGCAGGTGATGGGCATCGTCAACGCGACGCCTGACTCTTTCTTTGATGGCGGACGCCATGCGCCGGTCGGCGCGGCGATGGCTTACTGCGAACAGTTGCTTCAACAGGGCGCCGACATTTTGGACATCGGCGGTGAATCGACCCGCCCTGGAGCGCAGCAGCCCGATCTGGAAGAAGAGTTGGCGCGCGTGTTGCCTGTGCTCCGCCATGCGGTGCGCCTGGGTGTGCCGGTGTCGGTCGACACCAGTCGACCTGAAGTGATGCGGGCCGCGCTGGACCTGGGGGTCGACATCGTCAACGATGTTCGCGCGCTGGTGTGGCCGGGTGCATTGGCCACCGTCGCGGCCCATCCGCGTTGTGGCGTCTGTCTGATGCACATGCAAGGTGAGCCGGGTGCGATGCAGCAATCACCGGTCTACGCTGTCGATGTCGTGGCAGAAGTGATCGCCTGGTTGCGTCAGCGCGTGGCGCAGGTGCAGGATGCTGGTGTGGCATTGGACCGGATTGCGGTCGACCCCGGCATCGGTTTTGGCAAGACTGCCGACCACAATTGGGCGCTGCTTCAGCGGCAGGAAGAATTGCAGGTGTTGGGCCTGCCGATGCTGCTGGGTTGGTCGCGCAAGTCGACGTTGGGTGCGCTCACTGGCCGGCCGGTGGAGCAGCGACTCGTGGCCAGCGTGGTCGCAGCGCTGGCCAGTGTGCAGCGTGGTGCGAAGGTGGTGCGGGTGCACGATGTTGCGGCCACCGTCGATGCGCTCAAGGTTTGGCGAGCAGCTGGCTTGCTGCCCTGTTGATGGGTTACGACGACGATCAAGTCCAAGGAAGAACAACTGATGAAACGACAATTTTTCGGCACCGACGGCATTCGAGGCACTGTTGGCCAATCGCCGATTACCGCCGATTTCATGCTGCGCTTGGGGCATGCCGTGGGCCGTGTTCTGCGCCGCAGCAGCAGTCGACCGACCGTGTTGATCGGCAAGGACACGCGGATCTCCGGATACATGATCGAATCCGCGCTGGAGGCCGGGCTCGCCTCTGCTGGGGTCGACACCTTGCTGACGGGGCCGTTGCCGACACCGGGTGTGGCTTACCTGACCCGTGCATTGCGGCTCGACCTGGGGCTGGTGATCAGCGCCTCACACAATGCCTACCCCGACAACGGCGTCAAGTTCTTCTCTGCCAAAGGCGAAAAGCTGTCGGACGAGTGGGAAGTAGCTGTGGAAGCCGCGCTCGAAGAACCAGCGCAGTGGGTGGACTCGGCCACACTGGGCAAGG
>CANFPU010000289.1 GCA_947448955.1 Burkholderiales bacterium | reverse complement strand
TGTGCGCGGGCTTTCAAGCCGGGCAAGGTAACGCGCATCGGCTTGTGAATACATCCAACGCTGAAGCCGTTGACCTGGAAGTCGGTGACCGAAGTTCTGGCGATTCGGTGGCGTACCCAGATGATGACTTCAAAGCCTTTACGCAATCGGCGTCGGCTGGCCTTGGGCATCGATCGCGACGTAAGTCAGGCTGGCTTCTGTCACTTTAAAGAATTCACCCTGCGAGCGAAAGCGTTCGGCAAAGACTTCCACCTTGACCGTGATCGAGGTGCGGCCGATGCGTTCGACCTTGGAGAAAAACGACAAGATATCGCCCACCCGCACCGGTTGTTTGAAGATGAACTGGTTCACCGCCACGGTGGCCATGCGGCCGCGCACATGGCGCGCGGGCAGCACTGCACCGGCCAAGTCCACCTGGGCCATGACCCAGCCGCCAAAAATATCGCCGTTGGCGTTGCAGTCGGCCGGCATGGGAATGACTTTGAGCACCAACTCCTGGTCGGTGGGCAAAGGCACGGGGTTGATGCGGTCGTGTGTGCGGTCGTTTTTGCGGTCGTGTTGAGACATGGTGCGTCTCATTTTCTAATTCAGGCCACAATGCGGGCTGTTTGATTGAGATTGTCCACCATGCGCCATCACGGCCATTCAGCCCCTGCCGCCCCCGCCGAAATCGCCAGCCCCGCCGCAGCGTCCGAGCCCTCGGACGGTCACACGCTCAAGCGTTTGCTGCCCTATTTATGGGCCTACAAATGGCGTGTGTTTTTTGCACTCGGTTTCATGGTGGGGGCCAAGTTGGCCAACGTCAGCGTGCCGATCTTGCTGAAAAACTTGATCGACACCATGACCTTGAAGCCCGGCGACCCGGCAGCCGTTTTGGTGGTGCCGGTGGCTTTGCTCTTGGCCTATGGGGCACTGCGTTTGACCACTTCGGCCTTCACCGAGCTGCGCGAGCTGGTTTTTGCGAAGGCCACGCAAGGTGCGGCGCGCAGCATTGCGCTGCAAACCTTTGAGCATTTGCATGCGCTGAGTCTGCGCTTTCATTTGGCGCGCCAGACCGGCGGCATGACGCGCGATATCGAGCGCGGTGTGCGCGGCATCGAGTCGCTGATTTCGTATTCGCTCTACAGCATCGTGCCGACCCTGATCGAGGTGGCTTTGGTGCTGTCCATCTTGGCTGTGCGCTTTGATGCCTGGTACGCGGGCATCACCTTGTCGGCTTTGACGGTCTACATTGTGTTCACCGTGCGTGTGACCGAGTGGCGCACCCAGTACCGCAAACAGGCCAATGATTTCGATTCGGCGGCACACACCAAGGCGATTGACTCCTTGCTGAATTACGAAACGGTCAAGTATTTTGGCAACGAAGCTTATGAGGCGGGTCGTTATGACGAAAGCCTGGAGCGCCTGCGCCGCGCGCGCCTGAAGGCGCAAACCTCGCTGTCGCTGCTCAACACCGGTCAGCAACTGATCATTGCCGTGGCCCTGGTGGCCATGCTGTGGCGCGCCACCCAAGGCGTGGTCGAAGGCCGCATGACTTTGGGCGACTTGGTGATGATCAACGCCTTCATGATTCAGCTGTACATTCCGCTGAACTTTTTGGGGGTGCTGTACCGCGAGATCAAGCAAAGCCTGACCGACTTGAACAAGATGTTCGTCTTGATGGACCGCGAGCGCGAGGTGGACGATGTGCCTGGCGCGCAGCCTTTGGTGCTGCGTGATGCACCGGCGTTGCGATTTGAATCGGTGTCCTTCGCTTACGAGCCGGACCGGCCCATTTTGCGCGACATCAGCTTTGAGATTCCTGCTGGCAAAACCGTGGCGGTGGTGGGGCCCTCGGGCTCGGGCAAGTCCACTTTGGCGCGCCTGATGTTTCGTTTTTACGATGTGCAGCAAGGGCGCATCACCCTGGCCGGGCAAGACATTCGACAAGTCACGCAGGCCAGTGTGCGTCAGGCGATGGGCATCGTGCCGCAAGACACGGTGCTGTTCAACGACACCGTGGCCTACAACATCGGCTATGGCCGTACCGGCTCGACGCAGGCCGAGATCGAAGTGGCCGCCCAGGCCGCGCGCATCCATGACTTCATTGCCTCCACCCCGCAAGGCTATGCCACCTCGGTGGGCGAGCGCGGGCTCAAGCTTTCGGGCGGCGAAAAGCAGCGCGTGGCCATTGCCCGTACTTTGCTGAAGAACCCGCCGGTGCTGGTGTTTGACGAAGCCACCTCGGCCCTGGACTCGGCCAACGAACGGGCCATCCAAGCGGAACTTGCCAGCGCCGCACAGAACAAAACCACTTTGGTGATCGCGCACCGTTTGTCGACCGTGGTCGATGCGCACGAGATTTTGGTGATGGACGCTGGCCAGATCGTGGAGCGCGGCACCCACGCCCAGTTGCTCGCGGCGCAGGGGCGTTATGCGCAAATGTGGGCCTTGCAACAAAGCGCCGAGCCCGCGCCAGAAACGAGCCCGGCCGCGGCCGAGGTCAGCGCCGCATAATTGCGCCATGGAAACCAAATGGCTTGAAGACTTTGTGAGCCTGGCTGAGACCCGCAGTTTCAGCCGCTCGGCCTTGCTGCGGCATGTCACGCAACCGGCGTTTTCCAGACGCATTCAGTCACTCGAGGCCTGGGCCGGCACCGATCTGGTGGACCGCAGCTCCTACCCGACCTCGCTGACGCCGGCGGGCGAAACCTTGTACGACCAGGCGCTGGAAATTTTGCAGTCCTTGCAAAGCACCCGGGCCATGTTGCGCGGTCACGCGTCTGCCGGGCAGGACGTGATCGAATTCGCCGTGCCGCATACGCTGGCCTTCACTTTTTTCCCGGCCTGGGTGAGTGGTTTGCGCGATGCCTTTGGCCCCATCAAAAGTCGGCTGATCGCGCTGAACGTACACGACGCCGCCGTGCGCTTGGTCGAAGGCGGCTGCGATGTCCTGATTTCCTACCACCATGCCTCCGAGCCTTTGCAGCTCGATGCAGACCATTACGACATGGTCACTTTGGGCCAAGAAGTGATGGCACCTTATGTCAAAGCGGGCGCAGACGGCCAAGCTTTGTGGGCCTTGCCGGGCACAGCGCAAAAACCGTTGCCGTATTTGGGCTACGCGCCTGGGGCCTATTTGGGTCGGGTGACCGATTTGATTTTGAAGCAAGCCGGTGCGGCCATTCACCTGGACCGGGTGTATGAAACCGACATGGCCGAAGGCCTGAAGGTGATGGCGCTGGAAGGCCATGGCATTGCGTTTTTGCCGTTCAGCGCGGTGCAAAAAGAGGTGGCGGCCCACAAACTGGTCCCCATCGGCTGGCCCGAGGCCGAGTCCCTGCAAATCACCATGGCTGTGCGGGCTTATCGCGCCAAACCCAGTGCCCAACACGTGCCCAAACACAGCGCACAGGCGCTGTGGAGCTTTTTGTCGCAGTCCTTGGCCTCACAATAAGAACACCTTGGAACTCTTTTTTGAGCTGATGTGATAAAAATCACGACGCATCCTGAGGCCATTCCGTATAAAGTCCGGTGATAGCCCGTATCATTTCTCTGGTGTAATTTCGTTTCTAATCCCGAGATGGCTTTGGGCTATCTTTTCAAAAACATCGCCATGTGCGATATCAGGAGTTTGGTATG
>CANFPU010000288.1 GCA_947448955.1 Burkholderiales bacterium | reverse complement strand
GTGACGTCAGCTGCGGCGGGTTATCGCGAATTCCGCGGGCGCGCTCGTTCCATTTCAGGGCAATTCAAGCGGGTCGCCGCCCTGGCGCTTTAGACGTCTTCGAGGCCAATCGGCATACTGCCCCACTTCAAATGATTCGGCAGAAAGTCTCTCAAGCTCACCGAAATGAGCTGCTCGTAGTCACATTGCCTCATTTAAATTTAATAATACGCCTATGCCCAATGATTGTCATGTTAGTTCGGTGCGCCACTCATGCACGCATCGAAAACCGTCTTAGCGTATTCCTCAGATTTGCTGCCTACGCTTACATAACAAAGAGTGGCGGCAAACCGATTAACACCAGTATTCTTGGCGTTACCCCAGGCGTTATCGCACTCTGCCTGATATCGAGCTTTTGATTGCTCTCTGGCATTAACGAGATCCAAATTGCATCTTGCCTCATATCGGCGCCTTATAGACTGAATTCTTGCTTGCTCAGATGCTGCGGCCTGCTCCTGCCTCCTTCTTTCTTCAAGCGCCATTTGCTCTTGCCTCAATTGAGCAGCCTTTATTGCCTCGGTCCTCGCTATTTCATTTCGGTCCTGTTCTTCCTTTGCAGCAATTTGCTTTTGTAGTTGGGTCGCTTTCAATGCCTCCTGATTCGCTGCATCACTTCTATCCCTCTCCTCTTTTGCAGCGAGCCGTTGTTGCTCCTCTTCTTTGGCTGCTAGTTCTTTCTTGCTGCTCTCAATAATTTTTGTTTCATCCGTTAGAGATTTTTTCTCTTTCGGCTTTGCCTTATTCGTCGCGGCATCCTTTTGCGGCATCTGTGATGCAGGCATTTCTTTCCTATTGCCTATATTAATCGCAAGGAATATTATTATAATAATAAAAAGCATAATCTTTAAGTGTGCGGACCAAATCGCATCAATGGCACTTTTGTTTTTATTTAGATAGCTGACACTTGTTGAATTTGTGTTCTTCGCGCTCGCGACGGAAAATAGAGGGGTCACCAGCTTAATGATGCTCAGGACGCATCTCGATAAGCCTACGCTGGCGAGAACAAAAAATATGAAATTAATGACCTGAGATTTAATATTAATGCAAGAGTTTTTACGGATTTCCAAGAACCTGCCGATGAAGCTATCCGACAGGAAGGCAATTAGAAATTTTTGGAAATTCGAGTAGATGCCGGACAGCCACGAATACACATCGGTATAAGATATAATGCCATCAGCGTTTGCAAAAAAGGGTACGGAGCGCCAAGCGCAACCTTTTGAAATATCGGGCGTGACTAGACTGAATTCCGGTATTGCATTTAGTGCGCCAAACAATAACCCAACAATAAATATTGATATAACGATGCTTAAGATTATATTCTTTAGGCTTTGCATTGATTAAATATCTTCAAGAGGTTTATATTTAAAGCTTAACCAATACGTCAGTTTTTTCAACATTTCTGCACTTGAGATTCAAGGCATGTCATCTTGACGATGGACTCAAAAGGTCCTGGCGATACGCATGCCGGTGAAGTTGATGCTGGCGCCCGGCGCGTAGTTGCCGCGGTGGGCCGAGCGCAGGTTCCCGGCGAAGCCGCCCCAGGTGCCGCCGCGAAGCACTCGCAACGACTGATTACCGCCATTGACCCAAGCTGATCCTTCGCTGGGTGCGCCCTGGTAGTTCTCGTGCCAGACATCCTGCACCCACTCAAAGACGTTGCCATGCATGTCATAAAGACCGAATGCATTTGGCCGCTTTTGAGCCACGACATGCATCATCATCCCACTGTTGCTTCTGAACCAAGCATAGTCACCAAGCTGCGACTCGTCGTCGCCAAAGCTCCACTTGCCGCCGCTGCCGGCCCTCGCCACGTACTCCCACTCTGCTTCGGTCGGAAGTCGGTAGGTCTTGCCGGTCTTCTGGCTCAACCTTCTGGCGAATTCCTGCGCATCAACCCAGCTGATTTTCTCGACGGGGCAATCCATGCCGCACTGCTTGAAATGGCTCGGGTTGCTGCCCATCACCGCAACCCACTGCCCTTGGGTCACCTCGGTACGGCCCAGCAGAAATGCCGGCACATTGACACGATGTACCGGCTGTTCGTCAGCAGATTCGGTGGATCCCATCTCGAAGCTGCCCGCCGGGATCACCAACATCTCCGGGCAGTCAGCGCAGTCCTTGATGCTCTGACCGGCTGCCAATGATGTTGTGGGTGCTGGCGGTGCCTGCACGACAGCGACCTGTGACCGCAAAGAGGCGATGGCGATCCGTGCCGCCGCTGCGTATCGCCCCTGTGGATACTCCTGCAGGTAAGCCGTGTAGCCCGCAACCGTATTGCCGCTCTGCGCCGCCGCCCAGCCTTGCTGTTCGACCTGCGCCGCGTTGTCCAAGGGCTCAGGCTTGACCGTCGTCGCAACCGCACCGGGCTTGAAGTAGAACTCGCCGACGATGCTGCCCTCTGTCCACGGCTCCTGCTGTTTTTTGCTCTCCACTGTCACCGCCGCCGACACGCGTTTCAGCATGGTCTCCACTGGCAGATCGGGCGAGTCGATGAAGCGCAGCAACTGGCTGGTGTACAGGCCATTGCTACCGGTCCCGTCCGCCGCCACGCTGCCTGGGCGGGTGGCAAAGTGGATCAAGGTGCCCGATGGCGCGGCGCTGACCCGTGCCAGCCCACGATCATTGCTGCGCAGGCTGCGTGCATAGGGGTTGTTGCGGCAGGCATCGAGGAGCATCAGCTTCAGCCCGGCCTTGGCCTCGTCCAGGCGCTCCATCAAGGTGTTGAGGTTCAGGCTGTTGAGCGCGACGTCTTCCTCGCTTTGGATGTCGGCATCGACCGCAGGCAGGTAGTTGATGCCCTTGACCTGGACACCGTGCCCGGCATAGAACACCACCACCTCGTCGCCGGGCTTGAGCGTGTTGGCGAACGCCGTGAGGGTGCGCCCGATCTGCTGGCGCTTGAGGTTCTCGACCTTCATCACCTTGAAGCCCAGCGCCGTGAGCTTGCCGTCCATCGCCCTGGCGTCGTTCACCGGATTCTTCAGCGCACCATTGGCGTAGGCGGCGTTGCCGATCACCAGCGCCTGCCGGGCAGCGTGGGCCGGCATCACCGCGAGGAAGGCGGTGACCAGGGCAATCAGTAGGGTGCGGGTGGACAAGGTGGCGTGGGCTTTTCATGCGGAGCCCTCACAGAGGGCCTACGAGGGCATTTTCCTCCTGATTGAGCCAAGCCCTGCGAGTGAGCGGCGTTGACGCCTTCCAAGGGCGGCAATCCATTGAGGTGCGACCTCTTGCCCAGCCAATATGGCGCTCTAGGATGCGCTTGGACCGCGGTCAGTGCTGCTACAAATCACCTATGGGTTTAGGTGCTGCCTTTCTAGACGCGGTAGCGCCGTCGGCAGATCATTCAAATTGGTCATCGCGTCGGTCCGAGGACTGAGTCATCGCGAATCTACATGGCGCTTGGTGAATGAATAACTCGCCTACTGGCAGGCCGGTAAGCTCTTCCCATCAAGTTATTATCATCAAAAGCTGAACTTGTAGGTTGTTCCGAAATTCGAAATGATGTGATCAACATCCGCCTCTAGCTCTACAGAATTTCGACATTTGACAGCCATCCAAGTATATTTCATCTTGTGCCAGAGCC
>CANFPU010000287.1 GCA_947448955.1 Burkholderiales bacterium | reverse complement strand
GTCGACCTTTCAGAGGGTGCCTGGCCTTCTGCGCAAATACTTCATCACAACGCCTCAGGGTAAGTTCGGCGGCATCTATCTGTGGAAGGATGAGACCAGCGCCAAAGCCTGGTTCACCGAGGCTTGGAGTGATCGCGTCAAGCGGGAGTACGGGCAAGCCGCCACCGTTGAATGGTTCGATACGCCGATCTTGCTGGCGGGCGGAGAAGGCAACGGCATCCGGGCCAAAGAGTCCAACCAACCATGAAAATTGCAGAGCCTGATGCCTCGACGATCCGCGATGCACTCAACGGCAGTCTGTCGGCCATCGATTCGCTGATCACGACGATCCAGCCGGGCATCTACAAGCTGGCGGTCCATGTGCTGGGCCATCGTGAAGATGCCGCCGACGCGACGCAGGAGATCTTGCTGAAGGCCGTGACGCATCTTGCTAGTTTCAGGGGCGAATCGGCCTTCTCGACCTGGGTATGGCGTGTGGCCCATAACCACCTCATGACGGCGCGCACGCGCAAGGCGGAGTCGCCGGAGGTGTCGCTGGAGGCCATTGCGGAGCGCCTTGAACAGGGATTGGCGTTCGCCTCGCTCTTGGCCAAAGACAGAGCAGAGGCGGTAGCCTTCAGTCCACAGGACAAGCTGGAAGCGCGCCAGCTTGCATTGGCCTGCACCCAGTCGATGCTGATGGCCCTGGACAGGGAGCATCGCCTGGTTTACGTGATCGATACCGTGTTTGGGCTCGACTCTGGCCAGGGCGGGGCTCTGGCAGGCATCACACCGGCGGCCTACCGCAAGCGGCTGTCGCGTGCCCGGGCGCGTCTAGACACTTTCATGGGTCGATCCTGCGGACTGGCCAATCCGGATGCCAAGTGCCGTTGCGAACGCCAGTTGCCTGCCGTTCGCTATCTTGCCAAGTCAAGCGGTATCGACCGGGGAGCGGTGATTGCGATTCACAAGAGCGAAATGCAAGAGGCAGAACGGTATTTCGCTGCCTTCACAAGAGTCTGCGATGCGGCAGCCATTCTTCGTGCGCATCCCGATTACCGCGCGCCAGAAAGCATGCGTCACGCCCTTCTTGCCGTGCTGACCCATGAAGGATTCATGCAGCCGGGACGGCCCCAATGAAGCCCGCAGATGTCGCGATGGAACCTGTGGCGTGGACCACAGCCGATGGTCTCGTCCGTCAATGTCAAGTATTCCGGTCGCGTCACCTCAGCCAGCGTGACATGCTGATCGCTGGCAGGCTCGGCATCGCGCCACGTTGCTACGTCTTATTTGAAAGCTGCCTCGCGCAGTTTGAGCCATCTTTCCTGAAACCCGTTTCGATGGACCCGTCATGACAAAACCCATTTCCCCCGTCCCGCCAGGATTCGGCCCCATCCTGCGCAGCAGTCCGGTGCTCGATGCGCTGGGCGGGTTCATGAGTCGCGGCGAAGGGGAAAAATTCGAAGTCGGATTGCTGGTTGGTCCGACCCATCTAAACGCCCGCGGCCGTCTGCACGGAGGCGTATCGGCGACCTTGCTGGACGTGGCGACAGGCTACATGCTCTCTGCCCGAACAGGCGGTCGCAGAAGGCTGACCGCGCGAATGACCATCGATTACCGAAGCGGAGCCGAGCAAGGCGAATGGCTGCACGTGCTCTTGGACCGGACCGAGGAGAACGGACGCAAGACGCTCGCCTTTGGTCGGCTGATGTCTGGCGAGCGGCTGATCGCCGAGATGAGCGTTCTGTTCGTCGATGCGCCTGCGGCAGATACCAACGCGCACCGCAGCGCTGGAGAAGGCCAGGTGAGAGATTAAATCGTCTCGCTAGCACCCGGTTCGGACAGCGCTGCGAGGCTACCGGTGGTCGGTCGTTCACCCTCGGCAGGCCTTGTTTTGAATTCGCCTAAAGGACAGCAAGCCTCAGAATTGGGCGGGTGTTTAAGGGTAGCGGTGTACTCATCGCCGATCTACAGCCGCAGCTGCTGCGGGCACCTGAAATCTTCAGCCCACCAGCGGCAGCTGCGCTCTCGCCCCTCGAAATTCCGTCCACGCCGAAGTTGTGCTTAAAACTGGCGACTTCCCGCGCTCTGGATGGCAGCCAGGTCGTCAAACTCGATCGTTTGCTCGCGGATGCCACATCTATGGCAGCATCGCCGACCATGATCGATGTCGTGGTTCTGTTCTTCCTGCTCGGCGTATTCGCGAGGCTCGTCAAGTCGGACCTGAGGCTCCCAGAAGCTTTGTACGAGACGTTGTCGATCTACCTCTTGCTGTCCATCGGCCTAAAGGGCGGCATCGAGCTGAGCAAGCAGCCTTTGACCGCGTTGGCGCCGCAGGTCACAGCGACGATGGCGCTCGGCTTCGCCATCCCGTTCGCGCTCTTCCCGCTGCTGCGAAGGCTACGGCTGAACGGCGCCGACAGCGCCGCACTTGCAGCGCATTACGGCTCGGTCAGTGTCGTCACCTTCGCGGTGGTCGTTGCTACGTTGACGCGCGCAGGGATCGCCTTCGAAAGTCATGCGCCGCTGTGGGTGGCTGTGATGGAGGCGCCAGGTCTGATCGCCGGGATTGTCCTGGCGCGCTGGTCGATGCGAGACGAAGTGGGCCTGGGCGTCACCACGCGCTGGGCTCGACTGGCGCACGACGTGCTGTTCGGCAAGAGCGTGCTCTTGCTGATGGGGGGCCTAGCCATCGGCGCGGCGGCTGGCGAGGCCGGAACCGCACCGATCAAGGCGGTGTTCATCGATCCATTCAAGGGCGTGCTAGCACTGTTCCTGCTCGAATTGGGCCTGGTCGCGGGGGCGCGGCTGGGCGAAGTGCGGCGCTTCGGTGCCCCGGTGCTAGCGGTGGGATTGCTTGCGCCACCACTGCTGGCTGTTGCGGGTGCGATGGTGGGCGTCATGCTCGGGCTCCAGACCGGCGGTGTGGCCATCCTGGCGACACTTGCTGCCAGCGCCAGCTACATCGCCGCACCCACCGCGATGCGCATTGCCGTGCCGCAGGCGAATGCAGCACTCTCGATCACAGCCGCGCTGGGCATCACGTTTCCGTTCAACGTGGTGTTCGGCATTCCGCTCTACATCCGGCTCGCACAGGCGTTGACGACATGACCAAACACCCGAAGAAGCTGCTGGTGATCGTGGCCGAGGCGGCACTTGAAAAGGCATTGGTGCGGCAGGTCATGGAACTGGGCGCGCATGGCTACACCGTCCATGACGTTCGCGGTGCCGGCGCGGGGGGCGCGCGAGAAGGGATCTGGGAGGCTGACCGCACGATCGAGATGAAGGTGATCTGCGCCGCCGAAGTCGCCGACCGCATCGGCCAGGCGGTGCTCGCGGCCTTCGGCGATCACTACGGGGTGTCGATGTTCTTCGCCGACATCTCTGTGCTGCGCGACCACAAGTACTGAGTCCGTCGCTCGATTGGTGCGGCAGCTACGAGGATGGAGGTCTGCAGGCCGCGATCCGAACGAGAGCCTCATCGTCGAGTGGCGGGTCAAAACGACCCTCCCGAACCAGGGGTGGCTATTTCTAAGGCTTGCTGTGAGCCTCTGTCTGAGTTGCCGTGCTGGCCTTGGGTTGGGCTTGAGTTGAGGCAGATTTACCCGTGCCATGCTGCTTACTGGCCGGTGCGCGGCAGAAACACCACTCTGCCGATCACTTCACG
>CANFPU010000286.1 GCA_947448955.1 Burkholderiales bacterium | reverse complement strand
TGATCTTTGACTTTGGCGTGAGTCCACAAAATGACGCGATCGGTCAGCGGGTCGCCACTGGCCACGCCGTATAAAAATTCGGCAGGCAGGGGCGTCGAAGAGCCACAGGAAGCCAGGGCCACGGCCCCAGCAGAACCGGCGGTGGTGGCGAGGAATTTGCGACGTGATTTAAATAAAGACATAGATTATTTTTCAAAAAAAGAGTTCATAAAAGATTACTTGGCGCGCAGAAATTCAGCCACTTCCAACAAAATCATTTCGTTGTCATCGGCCTTGTTGGGTAAGCGGCTGCTGGAGAACGGCAGGTTGTTGTCGTTGCCCACCACGATGTGGGTGGCGTCGACCACATCGACGTTCTCAATCGTGAAGAAGGGGAATGTGAACACCCCGTTGTCCAAGGGTTTGCGGGCCAGTTTGTTCGGGTCGGCAATGTTCATAAGGTCGATGTAGCCGATCTTGCGCACCGGACCGCCGACGTTGCCTTCGGTCATTTCAATTTTGTAGACGCGCTTGAACTTGGCCAGATCGTGGAAGCAGTCTTTGCGTTGCTGGCCTGCGGGGCAGGCGTGGGCGGCAGTGCCCTCGCCGTTGTCGCGCTCAATGACCAAGCCGGTGGTTTCGTTGATCATGTTGAAGTCGCCAATCGCGTGGGTGTTGGCTTCGAGCATGTACTTCCAGTGGCGGCCGGTCCATTTTTCGGACGCAATGTCAAACTCCAACACGCGCAGGTATTGTTTGCCATCTGTGTTTTCAAAGGACTTGGCTGCCTCATTCCAAACGGGGCCTTCCAGCAGGGGGTACAACTTGCGACCGTCTTTGGAGGACGCCATGCCCTCAAAACCCTTGGAGCGACGTATTTCAAACTTGGTCAAATCGGCGGGAAAAGCCGGTGTGCTCACCGCAGGATGGTCGGGCGAGCGCACGACTTTGCCGTCGACCAAGGTGTCAAACACGGCTAGCACTTTGCCTTTCAGGTCGGCCTTGATCAGGTAGGGGCCCAACTCGTCACCGATCCACAGGTGCTGGCCCACAATTTGAAAGCTCTCGGTGTCAAAGTCAGAGCCGGTCAAATAGCGCTCTCGCGTGCCTTCGTGCACGATTCTGAAAGGGACTTTTTTGTCGGGGTCATGCAAGAAGGTGGTGGCCAGGCGGGTGTACTGACCGGTTTTGAAATCAATCGTGTAGTGGTTCAAATACAGCATGAAATCAGGCGAGTTGGCTTTGGAGCCAGCGCCGTTGTCGGTGAGCACCCAAAAGGAGCCGTCGCTCATGCGCTGAATGCCAGAGTGACCTTGCTGAGGTTGGCCGTCAAAAGGCAAAAACACGCCGGTAGGACGGCCTGCAGACAAGCCTTCCACGCTGGCCAGTTTCTCAACGCGCTGACCGGTTGTGAACTTGCCGCTCGACTTCAGGTCGGCCGGTGCATCTTGCGGCGCAGCCAAATAAGACGCCGCTGGCAGCAGGGCGTGACCTGCCAAAGTGGCTGGAAATACGTTTTGCGCGTGCGCCGCACTGGCCGCCAAAGCCAGGCTCAGCAGGCTGGCACGGAAGTAAAAGGAACGGGACATAAAACCCTTTTGGAATATGCAAAAGTCCACCCGTGGCTTTTGCGTATGGGTATTTTTGAGAATTTTCATGACAAATTGATGCCAGAAAAATGTCAGTTTAAAAATGGTTTTAACGAAATTTTCACATTGAGTTGATAAGTTCAAGCTTTGAATCACTGGCATGCTCCACTCAGCGTGTTCACATTGCGCATGTTGCTTTTGAAACGTCTTTTGTCTTTGTTCGTACTGGTCTTGGTGCTGGGTTTTTTATCGGCTTGTTCCGTGCAGCAGCATTTGCTGCGCCAAGTGGCGGATGGCTTATCACAATCCGCGGTGGAAGAAGAAGACATTGGCTTGGCCCGTGAAGCCAGTGCCTTTTATCTCAAAATGTCAGAGGCTTTGCTGCGCGAATTGCCTAGCCACCTGGGCTTGGCCCAATCGGTGAGCAGTGGATTGACGCAATATGCCTACGCATTTTTGATGACCGAGGCCGACCGCGTGGAGTCGCAAAACCTCAAGCAAGCCCAGGCCTTGCGTGAACGCGCGGCGCGTATGTTCGAGCGTGCCAAAAAGCAGGGTTTGCAGACTTTGACTCTCAACTACCCCGAAGTCATTCAGTCTTTATCGCCGTCCGCCAACTCTCGCTCCATGCAATTGCCGGCACAAGCTGTGGGCTTGGCTTATTGGACGGCGGCCGCATGGGGTGGGCAAATTTCTTTGTCCACCGATTCCCCTGACGTGGTGGCCGATTTGCCGTTGGCCGTCACGCTGGCGCACACCGCCTGGCTGGTGAACCCCAGTTATGGTGACGGCGCTTTGGCCAGTTTGATGGGGACCTTGGAGTTGGCCCGACCCGGTGGGTCGCGCAGCCGAGCGTTGGCGTACTTTGACCAAGCGATTGAAATCAGTCAGGGGCAAAGCCCTGGACCCTGGGTGGCCAAAGCCGAGGGCTGGGCATTGGATCAGCAAGACCGCCCAGCCTTTGAAATGTGGTTGAACAAAGCGATCGAAGTCTCATCAGGCAAGCGTGACCTGTCGAGTCAAATCATGCGCGATCGCGCTCGATGGCTTTTAAGCCAAGCAGATTCTATTTTTTAAGGGCCAAGTTATGTGGATGAATGGCAGCGCCAAGCGCAGGGTCGTGTTGATGGGGGCATTGCTGGGCAGTTTGCTCGTGCCCACGGCATGGGCGGCTGAAAAACAATTACGTATCGGCAGTTTGGTGCCCAAAAATTCGCTCTATCACCGCCAGTTGTTGGAGCTGGGTGAAGTCTGGAAGAAAGGCCAAGATGGCGCGCCGAAGTTTGGCGTGTTTACCGATGGCAGCCAGGGCGGTGAAGCCGAGATGACCCGGCGCATGCGCATTGGCCAACTGCAAGGCGCGCTGCTGTCGGTGGTGGGCTTGCGTGAAATTGAGCCCAGCGTGGCTGCTTTGCAGGCCATGCCATTGCTGTTCAAGACCTGGGACGAAGTGGACTATGTGCGAGAAAAAATGCGCCCAGCCATGGAAAAGAAATTTGCCGAAAAGGGCTTTGTGGTCTTGGCCTGGGGGGATGCCGGTTGGGTGCGCTTTTTCTCTAAAGAGCCCGCCGCGCGGCCTGATGACTATAAAAAGATGAAATTTTTTGCCTGGGGCGCAGAAGCGGATCAACAAGCAATTATGAAAAGCCTGGGCTATACGCCTGTGCCTTTGGAGCCCACAGACATCTTGCCGGCGATCCAAACCGGCATGATTAACGTGGTGCCGTCAACCCCTTACTTTGCTTTGGCTACGCAGATTTACAACACGGCCCCGCACATGCTGGAAATCAACTGGGCACCGATTGTGGGGGCCTTGGTGGTGACCCAAAAAACCTGGGCCGACATGTCGCCCGAACTGCAAGCGTCGATGCGATCCGCCAGTGATCAAGCGGGTACCGTGATACGAGCACAAGCCCGCAAAGAGGTGGATGAAGCGGTGGATGCGATGAAGAAGCGCGGCTTGAAAGTTACCACCCCGACAACCGCACAAATGCAGGAATGGAATGCCCTTGCCGACAGTCTGTACCCGCGCATCAGGGGCACGATGGTGCCCGCAGAGACCTTTGATGAAGTGATGCTGCATTTGAAAGCCTACCGCGCTGGACGC
>CANFPU010000285.1 GCA_947448955.1 Burkholderiales bacterium | reverse complement strand
CGTAAGCATGCCGGTTCTGTGGAGAGCAATGAGATCGCACAACGTAGCAGTAACGAAAGATATTTTCAAGGTCATGCGAATGGGCGCTGTCCGCAATTCTGGGATGAATATCAGGATGGTTGACGAAATCAACGCTACTGCATAGGCAAGCGTCAGTAAGTTTTTGACCATAACGGTCTCACTGAGAAAATACAGGATATTGGTTAAGCCTCATGCCACCCCCGCCGCCATAAGACGACGCCCAATCCGCTGCTGCGCCGTAATCACCGCCCCAACTTGAAAATCCATTGATCTGCGCAGGTGTGCTTTGCATCTGTATCGCGGTCGTCCTTTCTGCTTGGGCTGCTGCGGCCGGGCCGTTCTGAAAACCGCTGACCAGCATATCGACCATGTTAGCAATCGTCCCTCCGAGCGCATTGTAGAAATCAGGCGCATAGGCTTGCACAAGTGGTAATACAAGAAATGTACCAATATAATAACCCGTAAATCCAGCAGGCCCAAGTTTATTCGAAAGAACAGTTGACGTTTCCCACAGCGCCCCTTGCACAGAGAGGGCACCGACCGGCGAGGTTCGGAAACTCAGATAGATTTCGTAGGGCGTGTAGTTGAGAAATTCACCACCTCCGGTTTTTAGCATGTAGCCGGGGGACTGAGCCCTGTATCCGGCCGGCATCATTCGGAAACTGCCCGACCATGCAGAACGATCAACTGAGGGCATTGTGAGTGTCGTGCGCACCGCGCCAGGGGCAAATCGGCCCGAGGGTCCGAAACGCAGTTCACCCGGTGCAGGGCCTTGATGCCTGGTGTCGCTATGCCTGAGAAAGTCCTGAGTCTTGCCCGGCGCCACTGCGGTCACAGCACCATAGACTTGGGCAAAACCGAAGTGCCGCGATATTCTCCCTAAATTTCGCGCATCCATTCGATGCGCCAACACATGCAGCAACTTTGGCGCCAAACCGCGCTCGCTGGAGGCATTGGCATACAACTGCGCCATGTCCGAAAGCTCAGCTTCATTCAATACCTCGACAAGATTGGCCATGCCACGCGCATCCAATCTCGCGAAGTTTTGTTCGATAATTTGTGGGAAGTTTCGATGAATTCGATAAGCAGAATCTCCGCCCGCGGCCGATCCCTCATCAAGCCGCGTCAGGGTGCGCGACAACACATCGCGACTAACCGGGTCTGGCGCTGTGTCCTTGCTGAAACTTTCAGCTTGAACGGCAAGGCTGGCCATGAATAAAGCAGCGCCAATTAATAATCGGGTAAAAGACATCATGCACTCCTTTGGTTGGGCTCACCACGCTAGCAGCGCGCTTCACGCACAGCAACCAACGAATTAGGGAATAGGGGCAGCGCAAGTGAGCTTGGCAAAACACCTTGCTGGGCTTCTCGCTTTAATGCGACCAATTCGCAATGTGAGCCCTCTGGCACCGCAGACTTGATATTTATTTAGTCGAGCTTGATATTTATTCATTCGAGCCGATGGTACGAAGGCCTTGCGAAGTATTGGCCTGCAATCGACCTGTCATTGCCAGCAATTCGCTTGCAATTCGCTTGCAATTAGCTTGGCCCCACGAACTCACGGACCACCACGACGGGTTCGCGCACAGCCACATCAGCGGCCGGCTGAACGACCAGCAGCACACCGGTCAAGCCCAGCGCAATCGCCACGCAGCTCGCGCGGTCGACACGCTCTCGCAGCAAGCCCTTGGCCGGCTACGGGTAGAGCACGGTGGCAAGGTCTGCAGTCTGGGGTACGGCAGGCAACGACAGCCGGCGCTAGCCCATCTGCCAGCGGTCATCCGGCAACTGCTCCGGCCCTGCCACCGAAGCCAAGCCCGCCCGGTTGCCAAACGAACCCGCCCCGGCGCGTACCGCCTCGAAATCGGTCCCCGGGTGCTGCAGTTGCAGCACCGCAAACCCGGCTGCCGCCCAAGCTTCGCCCCACACCGCCACGCCCACACCGCCCCGCCTGCGCGGGTGCCGCCCAGCCCGTGCGTGACCCGCACGACCGGTGTGTCTGTCGCGGCCTCGCCCAGGGGCGTTACGGGCCAGCGGATGCGCACAGGCAGGCTGCAGCGGCGCACAGCAACTGTCGCTGGCCGGGCATGAAATGGGGGCGGGATGAAGGCCTCATGGCGAAAGTGTCTGGCGAAGATGCCAGGTTTGCTTGAAGCGAATGTCATGCGCGCTTGGACCAGCGCGCCAACCACATCTTCGAAGCGCTGGGCAACGCATCGCCACACATCCGCAGCGGCAAACTGCGGCCTATCGCGATGACGTCAGCCAAGCAGTCAACGTTCTCGCACCTTTTCCAGTGGCACCGTCAATTGCTGCGCGCGTTGCCTAAAGCGCCTTCGCCAAGGAGACTTCCGCAGACTTGAAGGCCCTCTCGCAGGAGGATGTGTTGTTGCTGAGTCCTAACGTTTGAAATGAACGACGTGCTTTGGCACATCTTCGCGACGGAAGGGTTGGGCATCAACGCTTCGCTCGTGCCTTCGCGGGCCAAACGCGAAGCCGGCAGTGCCTGGCCGCATGCGTGAAGTCTTTGTCTGTGGTCAGGAGCGTCAGATCGTGTCGGATGGCGAGTTGTGCAAGCAGTGCATCAATCGTGCCGATTTGAACGCCCGCTTGGCGACATGCATTTCGCAGGGTTGCCGCACCGATGTGATCATCTCGATCGGGTTGCAGCAAAGGCAATGCGGCAAAGCGGTCGATGATCTGAGTCTGGGCCTTGGCACCCGAGAACCCTTGCAATAGTTCCTGAAGGACCAGGCCTGTGGTGACTACAAGGTCTGAGCCGAACAAGGCGTCCTTGAGCTCTTGCACCTCAGGTTCAGTAGCGTCAACATCCCGACGAAGGGCCAAAGACCAAACGCTGGTGTCAACGAGCAAGGTCATTTGGGACGAGACCGCTCAACTTTGTAGTCGAATGACTGATCCCACTCTAGTTTGCCGAGTAGATCGGCTACGCGCCGTTGCTCGCGGCGCGCGATGAACTCTTGTAGGGCTTTGGTGACCGTGGCCCTTTTCGTGCGTTCACCACTGACTTGAACGGCTCGGTCGAGAAGGGCTGGATCGATTGCGAGATTTGTGGCCATGTGTAACCCCCTGTGCGGAAGTCTACACACTTCTGCGATGTCGGTCGATGCTCGCCTGCGATGCCCAACGTCGATATCGGGCGACAGAGCTGCGCCCGATGGCGACAGCTTCCTGCCAGTGATTGCCGCCCATGTCGCCAACCAGTCCGATCTAAGACTGAAGACTGTTCACCAAGCTGATCCCGCCCAGCGGTAGGCGAAGGGCGCGCAGGAACAGTACCCGCACAGCCACATCAGCGGCCGGCTGCAGGATCAGCAGCACATCGGCAAAGCCCAGCACGATCGCCTTCCAGCGCGCGCGGTCGACACGCTCTCGCAGCAAGCCCTTGGCCAGCGCTAGCCCATCTGCCAGCGGTCATCCGGCATCAGACCAGCGGGCTGGACCAGCCGCCGCGCCGCGGCGTCGTCGCCCAGCAACCGGGCGCGCCACCAGTCGGTGGTGATGGCGGCCACCAGGGCGTGGTGTGCCGGCTGCAGATGGCGCGAGGATTCATCGCGCCGGATGATCTCCACGGCGCGCCCGGTCTGGCCAGCGAAACTCATGTGGTCAGCGTCATTGAGCACCAGCTGGGCTTTCTGCCCTGGCG
>CANFPU010000284.1 GCA_947448955.1 Burkholderiales bacterium | reverse complement strand
GGGCTGTTAGGCAGCATCACGCTCACCGTACTGCCGCGACCAACCCCCAGCGCACGCAAGGCAGCCGCCAGGCGAGCCGAACGGTCGCGCGTTTGGGCCCAGCTGTAGCGGCGCGCGCCATGCACCACCGCTGGCAGGTCACCGAAGACCTCGGCGCTGCGCTCGACAAAGCTGACCGGCGACAGCGCCACGAAATTGGCCGCGTTGCGCTCGAGTTGATGGTCGTAGATGGCGTTCATCTCAATATTCCCCTGCCAAAGTGCTGCCGTCATCGTCTCACAACCAGCCCTCTGTTCCAGCGAAAGAAACTGTGGCGGTCGTGTTAGGGCAAGCACTGCTTGCACCGGGTCAGCGGTGCACCTATAAACTCGCCCAGCGCAGGGCTTCGCTCTGACAATATCCCAGCAAGATCAGGAGCAGGACAGGAATACGATGGCAGATACAGCAGGCCCCCTGCTCAGCGTTCGCGGTGTCACAGTTCGCTTCGGCGGCATCGTGGCACTCGACGGCGTGAGCTTCGACGTCAACCGCGGCCAGGTGTGCGGCTTGATAGGACCCAATGGCGCTGGCAAGACGACCTTGTTCAACTGCCTGTCACGGCTCTACAACTACCAAGCCGGCGACATTCAGTTTGAGGGCAAATCGATCACCGCGACACCCACCCACCAGATTGCCCAACTCGGCATGGGCAGAACTTTCCAGAATTTGGCGATGTTCCGCACCCTTCCGGTGCGCGACAACGTGATGATCGGCGCCCATTCGCGAACATCAGCCGGTTTCATCGCCAACGCGCTGCGTCTGCCCAGCGTCAGCGCCGAAGAGCGGCGGCTGCGCGACCGTGCCGACCAAATAATGGACTACCTCGAACTCACGCCGTTCGCTGACCGGCCCGCAGGCGATCTGCCCTTCGGCACCCAAAAGCGGGTCGAGAT
The DNA here is from genome assembly GCA_947448955.1 of Burkholderiales bacterium. Classification (GTDB taxonomy): domain Bacteria; phylum Pseudomonadota; class Gammaproteobacteria; order Burkholderiales; family Burkholderiaceae_C; genus Pseudaquabacterium. The sequence continues at coordinate 2,756 of CANFPU010000284.1, read as the reverse complement.
GGGTCGGGCGCTGGCTGCCGATCCGAAGCTGCTGCTGCTAGACGAACCTGCCGCAGGCCTCAACCATGTCGAACTCGAAGACCTCGGTCGATTGATCGTCGACGTGCGCAAGCGCATGGGCATCACGGTGCTATTGGTCGAACACCACATGAGCTTGGTGATGAGCGTCTCGGACCACATCGTCGCACTGAACTTTGGCAAGAAGATTGCCGAAGGGACACCGGCCGAGATCCAGAGCCACCCCGACGTGATCGAGGCCTACCTCGGCGCACCCGCCGCCGCACCTGACCATCCGCGCGCCTCGGAGCCTGCCCATGTCTAAATTGCTAGAAGCGCGCAAGCTGTGCGCCTATTACGGCCCCACACAGGTCTTGTTCGATATCGATTTCTCGCTGGAACCCGGCCAAATCACCGCCATTCTTGGCGCCAACGGCGCCGGCAAGACGACCACGCTGCGAGCCATCTGCCAGATGGTTCGAACCAGCGGCAGCCTCGAATTCAGTGGCGAGCAGTTGGTGGGCAAGGCGACCGAGAATGTGGTGCGCATGGGCGTAGCCCATGTCCCCGACGGTCGCGGCACGTTCACGTCGCTGTCGGTCGATGACAACCTCAAGCTCGGGGCTTATGTGCGCAGCGACCGCGACGAAGTGGCGCGCGACATCGAGCGGGCCTACACCCGCTTTCCGCGCCTGGCCGAACGCCGCAACCAGCAAGCCGGCACGCTGTCCGGCGGCGAGCAGCAGATGCTGGCGATCAGCCGCGCGCTGATGCTGCGGCCCAAGCTCTTGCTACTCGATGAACCCTCGTTCGGTCTGGCACCACTGATCGTCGCCGAGATCTTCCGCATCATGCGCAGGATCAACGAGGAAGACGGTGTCAGCATGCTGGTGGTCGAGCAGAACGCCAGTCTTGCGCTGGACCTTGCTCACCATGCCTACCTGCTGGAGACCGGCCGGGTGGCACTGTCCGGACCCGCCGAAGACATCAAACGAGACGAGTCGGTGCGACGCGCCTACCTCGGCTATTGAAGCGACCTGAAGAGACCCAAACACCATGGACGCATTCCTGCATCAGATTTTCTCCGGCTTGGCCAACGGCTGCATTTACGGCAGCGTCGGGCTGGGCTTGGTGATGATTTATCAAGCCACGCACCACATCAATTTCGCCCAGGGCGAAATGGCGACTTTCTCCACCTTCATCGCCTGGGCCTTGATCCAGTCGGGCTGGCCGTACTGGGCAGCCTTCTTCGTCACCGTCGGCATCAGTTTCATCGCCGGCTTCGTGATTCAACGCGTCATCCTGCGACCGGTCGAGAAATCGCCGGTTCTGACCAATGTGATTGTTTTCATCGGCTTGTTGGTGATTTTCAATTCGATGGCAGGCTGGATCTTCGACCACACCATCAAGTCCTTCCCCAGCCCGTTCGCACAGAAAGGCATGCTCGTCACGAGCTGGTTCTCTGCGCATGAAGTGGGTTCGGCGCTCGTGATGTTGGCGGTGCTGTTTGCGCTCTACGCCTTCTTCCGCTTCACACCCATCGGCTTGGCGATGCGTGCGGCGGCACAGAATCCGGATTCAGCCCGTCTGGTCGGCATCCGGGTGAGTTGGATGCTGGCCATGGGCTGGGGCCTGGCGGCGGCGATCGGCTCGGTCGCGGGCATGATGGTCGCGCCAGTGGTCTTCCTTGACCCCAACATGATGGGCGGCATCCTGCTTTACGGCTTTGCGGCCGCATTGCTGGGCGGCATCGACAACCCGGGCGGTGCGGTGATCGGCGGCTTCATTGTCGGCGTGCTGGAAAACCTGCTCGGCGCTTATGTGATCGGTACCGAGCTCAAACTCAGCGTTGCGCTGGTGCTGATCGTGGGCACGCTGACGCTCAAACCCAACGGCCTGTTCGGCAAGCAAGTGGTGACCCGCGTATGAGCACTTTCATCGAATACTCCAAGACCAAACAGTTCCGCTGGATCGCCAGCGCACTGCTGGTGGTCGCATTGCTGATCCTGCCGTTTCTGTTCAAGAATTACCGGGTGTTCCAGTTCAACCTGGTGCTGGTCTACGCGGTGGCGGTGCTGGGGCTGAACATGCTGACCGGGTTCAACGGTCAGATCTCGCTCGGTCATGGCGCTTTCTTTGCCGTCGGCGCTTATGTGGCGGCGGTCCTGATGGACCGTGCGGGCATACCTTACTGGGCGACGCTGCCGTTCTCGGCGGTGATCTGCTTTGTGGTGGGCTGGCTGATGGGCTTCCCGGCGCTGAGGCTGGGCGGACACTACCTCGCGCTGGCAACCTACGCCTTCGCGCTGGCCGTGCCGCAACTGCTGAAGTACAAGAATATCGAAGGCTGGACTGGCGGCGTGCAGGGCATCGTGCTGGCCAAGCCCGAGCCGCCGATCAGCTTCCGCTTTCTCGGTCAACCCTTCAGCGCCGACCGCTGGCTCTATGTCTTCACGCTGGCGGTGGCCGCGTTGATGTTCTTGGTGGCCTGGAACCTGCTGCGCGGACGCATCGGGCGCGCGATGATTGCCATCCGCGACCATCCGATCGCTGCCACTGCGATGGGCATCAACCTGCCGTATTTCAAGTCCGTGACCTTCGGCGTCTCGGCAGCCTTCACCGGCGTGGCGGGTGCACTGGGCGCGATCTGCGTGGCCTTTGTGTCGCCTGACAGTTTCACCGTCTTCCTGTCGATCACCTTCCTGGTCGGTGTGGTGGTCGGTGGCCTGGCATCGATCCCCGGTGCGATCTTCGGCGCG
>CANFPU010000283.1 GCA_947448955.1 Burkholderiales bacterium | reverse complement strand
GATCGCGCACCGCCGACGGCGCAGACTTCAGGAAGGCCGCCGAACAGACCAGTGCGGCCGAGGCGCCGTCGCCGATCGGTGCGCACATGGCGCGCGTCAAGGGCCAACTGACCGGTCGGTCGTCGAGCACTTGCTGAGGAGAAACCTCGAAGCGGTACTGTGCCAGCGGATTTTTCGCGCCCATCGCATGGTTTTTCGAGGCACCGAATGCGATCTGCGCTGCGGTCGTGCCATGCCGCTTCATGTGCCAAGCGGCCTGCATCGCATAAGTGTCCATGAACAGCGTGCCGCCGGCATCTTTTGGGTTGAAAGGTTTGCCCGCCTCCTCGCCAGCCGCAGCGTAGTAGGCCAGCCAGTCCTGCGGGTCAAGCTGGTCGATGCCGCCGTCAAAGATCTCCTGTGTGCGCAAAGGATCGTCGGGCACATAGGTCTTTTCGACACCGATCGCCAGTGACAACTCGGCGGTGCCCGATAGCACGTCTTTCCAGGCACCGTGCAACGCCATACTCGCAGTGGCGCAGCCGCCTTCGACGTTGATCATCGGAACGCGCTCAGGAAACAGCTGTTCGCGCACCAGGGGCGTGAAACAGACCTGGCCCCGGATGTTGCGCTGGCCCCAGCTGCCCATGCCGCAGTTGCCAAACCAGGCATTGGCGATCTGGTCGCCGTCGGACAGTCCGGCATCGCGAAGGACCGCAAGATAAGCCTCGCGGCTCAAATCCTTGAAGCTGGCGCCGGGCTGTTTGCCAAAGCGGGTGCAGCTGGTGCCGATCAGGTAAACGTCATTCATCTCGTCATCCCAGATTTGTCAGGTCAGGTTTTTCATGCCAGCCGAACAGGCAGCCGGGACAGCCCACGCATCGCCAGCGAGTCTATCCATTCGGTCTCGCCGGCTGCGCGTTCGATCTTGCCGAAGCGCTGGATCAACCCGGCAAAGCACCGTTGGGCTTCTAGTCTGGCCAGCGGCGCACCCAGGCAGAAATGCAGACCGAAGCCGAAGGTCAGATGGCGGTTGGGTTGGCGCGCGATGTCCAGTCCCTGCGGATTATCGAAGCGGCGCGGGTCGCGGTTGGCGGCGTTGACCATCGCGAACACCCGATCGCCGCTGCGCAGCCACTTGCCACCGATCTCGTGGTCGGCTGAGACGACTCGGGTGATCGCGTTACTGGGCCCGTCGTAGCGCAGGAACTCCTCGACTGCCGGGTTGATCAGCGCCGGGTTGTCGCGCAGGCGCTGCAGCTGGTCGGGGTGGTCGAGCAGCGCGTTGGCTGAATTGCCCAGCAGATGGGTGGTGGTCTCATGGCCGGCAAACAGCACCAGCATGCAGGTCGCGACCAGTTCGTCTTCGCTCAGCGAGCCCTGCTCGTCACGCGCGGCGATCATTCGGCTGACGAAGTCCTCGCCGGGCGTGGCCCGTCGAGCCGCAATCACCTCGCGGAAGAAGCCTGCCAGTTGGGTGGCGCCGTGGCGAGCCCGGTGGTAGCGGTCAGGGTCGGCCCGAGACGAGCCGATGAAAGCGCGCAACTCGTCCGACCAGGCTTTCAAATCGGCGTAGGACTGGTGCGGAATGCCCAGCAGGTCGAGGATCACATAGGCCGGCAGCGGCATGGCCACCTGCTGTGCCCAGTCCACAGGCTGGTTTTTCGGCAGCGCGTCAAGCAAGTGGTCGACGACTCGGCCGACGGGCTCGGCCAGCGCCTCGATCGAGCGAGGCGTGAATGCCGCGCCCACCAAGCGGCGCAATCGCGTGTGCTCGGGCGGGTCACGGAACACCATCCACAAAGACAGGTAGCGCATCACCTCCGCCAGTGTCTCGCGCCGCTCGCCTTTGAGTTGGGCGTAGAACGGCCGCAGCCGGTCCGGCGACATGACTTCGGACATCGCGACTTGGCGCACATCGTCGTAGCGCGTGAGCACCCAGCTGCGCAGCGACTCGCTCCAATGCACGGGATCGTCGTCCTGCAGTTGCCTGTAGACGGGGAAAGGGTTGCGCCGCACCTCGAGCTCGGCTGGGTCGTAGGTCAAAGTCATGGCGCGCAGGCTACTTCAGCGAGACAAAACAAACAAGTGTTTGGGTATCAGGGTTTGTCGTCATGAGGACGCAGGCTGATGCAGAAAATTCAGTCATCAAGGATCGACGCTCTGCCCCTGCATCAGCGGATCGAGGACCGACACTTCACGCCTGGCTTGAGGCAAGCCCTCCAGATTTGCCCGGATATCAATCGGCCGATTGGCTGGTAGTCTTGTCCGAATCAGTGATCACACCTCGTTCGCCAATCATCCGGGCTTGTGGCCCGGACCGATGCCATCGCCCAGGAGAGACCACCCTTGGTCAGCCGAACCCTAGCCCCACCCCTGCCGTCCCCGGCCAGCACAGCGACCACACCGCTGGTCGCACTGCCGCTGACTGATCGGCGCAATCGGGTGATGTGGCTGAACAACGATCGCGTCTTTTATGCCGGGCTTTTGGGCGCAATGAGCGTTCGCACGATGGGCGGCTGGCTGGTCTACGTCTCGTTGGGTGCACCAATCCGGATAGCCGTCGGCGACGCAGCGTTGGGCGTGCTGTCGGCCGACCCGGTTTGGCAGAGCACTGACTTGGCCGTGGTGCCACCGTACACGCCGCACCGAGTGGTCTGCGACGAGCGGCTAATCTGCAGCATCACGGTCGAGCCCGAGACCGTGGATGACGCTTTGCTGCCTGACTTCATGCGCTTGCATGCCGGTGCCGTGCCGGGGGACTGGCCGGATGCGGCGCAAACCGTGCAGCGGGTGCGTGCGGCGCATACCTGGTTGCGCACCCACGGTCGCGACATCGACCTGCAAACCACCAGCTTTGACGAATGTTTTTTCGGTCAGCGTCTGGCGCCGCGACCACTCGACCCACGGATCGCTGGCGTGCTGGAGGAGATCCGCAACGATCCTTCGCGCACCACCACGGCGCAGGACTGTGCGATGGCGGTAGGCCTCTCGTTTTCGCGTTTCCTCCACCTGTTCAAGGATGAGGTCGGGACTCCTTTTCGCAGTCTTAGGACCTGGAAGCGGGCGCGCAGCCTGCTGCACCATGTCACCCGAGAGGCCAATCTGGTGCACGTGGCGCTCGACACCGGGTACCCCGACTCGACACACTTCAGCCATTCGATCCGCCATGTCTATGGCCTCAAGCCGAGCGAGTTGTTCGCGGGCTCACGACAACTCACCGTGCTGGGTGACAGCCCGGCCGCCCGCGCCGCACAGCAGGCCGAGCGCTGGTGCTGAAAGGCCGTTGATCCATCGCAGGGCCGAGGGCGCCGGTCGTTCAGGATGGCACTCGACTGATCGGCGATGGTCTCGAGGGCTTGCTTACACCCTTTGATCAAGTCCTAAATTCAGCCCACCGACAAGCACACCGAGGCGCGGTGCTGTGGTGGCGGCGCTGAAAGGCTGGCTGGGTTGGTCGCAGCCCAATGGCTCGCGCAGGTGACAGACTGGCTTGGGTCGGCAGCGGCACAATCGACGCATGCCTGATGCTCCCACTCCCGATGGCCGTCCTGACGAAGCTTTGCCCCGTCAGCCCGGCGCTGATGCTTCATCCGATGCGCCCCATGCGCCGCCCTATGCGCTTCAATACCCTTGCGGCGAGGCGCCAGCACCAGGACAGGTTCGCGAAATTGCGCCTGGCGTGCTTTGGTTGCGCATGCCGCTGCCGTTTGCGCTGAACCACATCAACCTCTGGGCCAT
>CANFPU010000282.1 GCA_947448955.1 Burkholderiales bacterium | reverse complement strand
GCCAGCAGTCATCCAAGCGCCAATCGACCATGCGCTGCGCTGGCCTTACAACACCCAGGCCGCACTCGCGCTGTGGCGCGCGATGTTCTTCAGTCCTGGAGAATTCAAGCCAGACGCTGATCAGCCCCCAACCTGGAACCGCGGCGCCTATCTGGTCAATGGCCTGGGTCACTGCAGTGCCTGCCATGCCAGCAAAAATCTGCTGGGCGCCAGCGCCGGCTTGGCTGACACCGACGGCGGTGGCCATCTGCCGGCGCAAAACTGGTACGCGCCGTCGTTGGCCGACCCCAGCGAAGCCGGAGTGGCCGAGGGGTCGGAGGCCGAACTGGTGCAACTGCTCAAGACCGGCGTGTCCCAGCGCGCCGCGGTGATGGGACCGATGGCCGAGGTGGTGGCTGGCAGTACCCAGCACCTGAGCATCGCTGATCTGCGCGCCATGGCCAAGTACCTGCGGTCGATTTCATCGGCACAGCATCGAGCTCGGCCGCTCACCAACGATCCACCGACCGCCATGATGACGCGAGGCGCGGACCTCTACGCCACCCATTGCGCCGATTGTCACGGCGCCCAGGGCCAAGGCGCACCAGGACAATACCCGGCGCTGGCAGGCAACCGAAGTGTGACGATGGCCAACCCGCGCAATCTGCTGCAAGCCATCACCGCTGGTGGCTTTCCGCCGGCCACCGATGGCAATCCGCGGCCATACGGCATGCCTGCTTTCGACCTCCCGCATACGGACCTTGCGGCGCTGACGACTTGGTTGCGGGCGTCCTGGGGCCACCGGGCAGCGCCAGTTTCCGAAGTCGACGTCCTGCTCAAACGGTGAATTCCAGGCATTGACGCAACTTCACAACAAGCCCCCAGTCGATGGGGAACCCGCCCAACGGGCCCATGCTCGAATCAGTCAGGTCAACGGCGGGATCGGATTTGCCGTTGTCCACAGCAACTACTCAAGGAATTGCCATGCTCCGTTCTTCTCTTTCCCTGGCCATCGCCACCGGTCTGGTTTTCTCCCTGGCGGGTTGCGCCACCAGCCGCTCCGATGTGGTCAGCCGCCATGACGCGCAGCGCATGGCCACCGTGGTCGACGGCACCGTGCTGAGCATTCGATCTGTCACCATCGATGGCAGCCAGAGCGGCATGGGTGCGGCGGCCGGTGGCGTGGTCGGTGCCATCGCCGGCTCGTCGATCGGTGGCCGACGCGACTCAGCAGTCGGCGGCGTGCTGGGCGCGGTGGCAGGCGCTCTTGCCGGCAATGCGATTGAGCGCAACGCCACGCGTGAAGAGTCGCAAGAAATCATGGTTCAGCTGCGCAACGGCGAACGCCGCGCGATCGTCCAGGCCAGAGGCGGTGAGAACTTGCAGCCTGGCGACCCCGTGATCATCATGACCAACGGCAACAAGGTGCGTGTGACGCGCGCTCCCACGGCCACGCAGCAAGTCATGCCGCAAGTCATGCCGCAAGTCGTTCCGCACCACAACCCCATGCCGACACCAGTGCCAGGCACGCGCAACTGAGCGCCAGTTCGCGGGCGCAACTCAAGGGATCGTTTGCGTCTGCGGTGTCAGCCTGAACGCAGAACGCTCGTAGCCCAGGGTTTGGGCCCTTGCCATGGCCGCCTGCAGATCCTCCGGCAGCATCTGCGGCGAACGCGACAAGATCCAGCCATAGCGCCGAGTGGGCTCGCCCACCAGCACCCAGCGGTAATCGGTCGGCAATGCCAGCACCCAGTAGTCGCCATAGAAGGGTCGAAAGAAACTCACCCGAAGTTTGGCATTGCCGCTGCCGGGTACGACCTTGGCCACACCGATGGCGTCGGACACCGAGCCATCAACCTGGCGGCAGCGGTTGAAAACCTCAATGTCCGCCCCGTCGAGCCGGTAGCGAGCCTGGGTGTCGGCGACGCATTGGGCCTGAAACCGATTCGGCACCAGGGCAATCTCGTACCAGGCGCCGAGGTAACGGTCGAGATCCACTTTGGCGACGGTGGGCAATGGCGTTGCCGGCGGCGGCGAACCGCAGCCCATCAAGGACACGACCCCGATCAGGGCAGCAAAAGTCTTCCAAGCAGTTGGGCGCATTTGAAGGGTTCTGGCAAGGTTCTGGGTCTTCTGTTCAACGAAACGGCGGCCATTGAATCGCACCTGATCGTCATCCAAAGGCGTCATCGGCTGTTCGGCGCAGGCCACCCGGTCAAAAGTACACTGATTTCGTGTTGCACGAAGTTTGTGTTGTAAACTGTTCGTTGATTTTGAGGTCCTGGATGAAGAATGTCACCGTCACGATGGAAGACAGCGTCGCCGAATGGGCCCGAATGGAGGCTGCGCGGCGCAACACCAGCGTGTCTCGTCTGGTGGGGCAGATGCTGGCCGAGAAGATGCGGCACGACGATGCCTACGAGCGGGCGATGAACGAGTGGCGTAGCCGTCAGCGAGTCTATCGCTCTGACGGTACGCCTTACCCAAAACGCGACGGCAGCCGGAGGCCAGGGTGAGCCGATGCCCAGGGGCGCGGCCGTGAGCCTGGTCTTCGTCGACAGCAACGTGCTGCTTTATAGCGAGGACAGCGCCAACGCTACCAAGCAACAGCGAGCGGTCGACTGGCTGGACGCTCTGTGGACACGCCGCTGCGGCCGCCTGAGCATCCCGGTCCTCAGCGAGTTCTACCTCCATGCCACGCGTGGATTGCGGCCCGCGATGCCGGCCGGCGACGCCCGTGCCGAGGTGCGTCGCTACCAACGCTGGCAGCCCTGGCCGATAGACCACGCCACGGTGGAGACCGCCTGGGCGATCGAAAGCCGGTTTGGTTTTGACCCACCGGACGCGCTGGTGCTGGCGGCCGCTCAACAGCAGGGCTGCGAGTGGCTGCTGAGCGAAGACCTGCCCCACGACCTGCAGATCGACGGTGTGCGAATCCTCAACCCTTTCCTGGTCGGGCCCGAAAGGCTCGACGCGACACCATGAACCCGCTCCAAGCCTGCATGCAACGCGTGATCCGCCCTGACATCCAAGGGCTACACGGCTATGCGGTCCAACCCAGTGCGGGTCTGGTCAAGGTCGACACGATGGAAAACCCATACCGCCTGCCAGAAGCGCTGCAGCGCGAACTCGGGGATCGCCTAGGCCGGGTGGCGATCAACCGTTACCCGGCCGAGCGTTGTGACGAACTGAAGGCTGCATTGGCGGTGCATGCAGGGCTGCCAGAGGGCTGCGCGCTGATGCTGGGCAACGGGTCGGACGAGTTGATCAGCTTGCTGAGCTTGGCTTGTGCCGTTCCGGGCGCGGTGTTCATGTCGCCGCTGCCCAGCTTCGTGATGTACGGCTTGTCGGCAAGCCTGCAAGGAGTGGGGTTCATCGGCGTGCCATTGACAGCCGACTTTGAGCTCGATGAGGTGCCAATGCTGGCGGCGATTGAAGAGCAAAAGCCCGCGCTGCTCTACCTGGCCTACCCTAATAACCCAACCGCCAATCTGTGGGATGACGCGGTGATCGCGCGCTTGGTCGAGGCCGTGGGACGGCATCAAGGTCTGGTGGTGATGGACGAGGCGTATCAGCCTTTTGCCGACCGCGACAGCATGGACCTGATGCGCCACCACCCCCATGTGCTGGTGATGCGAACGATGAGCAAGTTCGGCCTGGCCGGCGTTCGCATTGGCTACATGATGGGCCGCAGCGAGCTGATCCATGAGGTAGAAAAGCTGCGGCCGCCATTCAACATCAGCGTACTCAACGCTGAGGCTG
>CANFPU010000281.1 GCA_947448955.1 Burkholderiales bacterium | reverse complement strand
GCAGACGCAGACGCAGACGCAGACGCAGACGCAGACGCAGACGCAGACGCAGACGCAGACGCAGACGCAGACGCAGACGCAGACGCAGCTCGCCGGCAAGGGATTTTTTGCGAGGATTCAGCAAGCACTCAGTCTTCGAGCTGTTATCGGTCTTGCCGGCATTGACCGCCTGTTCAGACCACATCGCCGCACGCTCATGAGGCGAGCCCATGCAACACAATCGCTAAATTTTTTGGTTGAACTAGGGTTTACGAGTACGTGTCAAACCCGTGATAGAGAGAAAAAATGACCATCTTCGTGAGCGTCGCTTCGTACCGGGATCCCGTGCTCTGGGAAACCGTCACCGACTGCATGCGCCAAGCGGCCGACCCGAAGTCGGTCACGATCGCGGTGGTGGACCAGTCCGACGCAGCCGTGGCACCAGAACAACGGCCATTTGGCGACCAGGTCCGCTACATCCATCTCGACCACCGCTACAGCCGCGGGCCTTGCTGGGCGCGCTCGCTGGCGCTGACGCTGTATGGCGGCGAGCGGCATGTGCTGCAAATTGACTCGCACACCGTTTTCGACGCTGGCTGGGACGCCACGCTGGTGGATCAGCTCGCTCAGCTCAAGCGCTTGTCGGCCAAGCCGGTGATCTCGACCTATCCGTGTCCTTTCGAGCGCGGTCCTGAAGGTCCCGTCAAGCGACCATCGCCGGGCCATGCGCTGGTGTTGCAGCCGCGCCGCGATGCCAAGATGAGTGACGACAACCCAGGCTTCGGTTTCGAGGCCACCCCTGTGAAGACCCTGCTGCCATTGGCGGGCTATCACCTGGGCGGGGGTTGCATCTTTTCCTACGGACGCTTTTTTCTTGAAGTGCCTTACGACCCGGCGGTGTACTTCTTGGGCGAGGAGCAGAGCCTGGCGGTGCGGGCCTGGACGCACGGCTGGGACATCTTTCACCTGCCCGATGTGCCGCTCTACCACCTCTACGCGAACAGCGGCGAGCGCGCAGTGCACTGGAACGCCGACGACGATGCGCAACGCCAACTGCGTTGGTGGCAGTTGGACCAGGCATCAAAAGCGCGGCTCCGCGCGCTGCTGTACGAGGGCGCACCGCTGGGCGTGTTCGGCCTGGGCCAGACACGCACGCTGCAGGACTTCAGCGACTTCTGCGGCATCGATTACCGCACGCGCACCATCACGCGCCGGCCTGGTTGGGACCCGTTGGTTGGGACCGGGTCTCAAATCTGAACCCCTCGATGGCCCCGTGTCGTGACCTGCAGCCGGGGCCTGCGGCGTGTGATGGATTGCCCTCCACCGCATCAGTGCTGGCATGTGCCAGGGTGCCTTAGGCGATCACAGAAGCGCCAACATAGGGATTCAGATTCAAGACCCGGTACGGACCAAGGCGGCTTCGCGCAGCTTGTCTTTTTTGCTCTTGCGCCGGCCCTTGACGCCGCCAGTTGGGTCCGGGGTGTGGGCCTGCGGCTGCGGCGCGGCGGACGGCTCGAAGCCTGGGATCTGTTCGCGCGCCACGCGTTGCTGCTGGCGTTTTTCGATCAGCCTGAAATGGGCTTCGCTGCCCGGGGCGTCGGCGCAGACAAAGCTCAGCGCCAATCCGGCTTCGCCGGCGCGCCCGGTGCGGCCGATGCGGTGGGTGTAGTCGACCGCCGAGCGCGGCAAGTCGTGGTTGACGACCACGCCCATCGACGCAATGTCGATGCCGCGCGCAGCCAGGTCGGTGGCCACCAGCGTGGTCAAGCGCCCGGCCTGGAAGTCGGCCAGCACCTGGCTACGCCTGCCTTGGCTGAGTTGGCCATGCAGCGCAGCAGACGTGACACCGGCGCGATTGAGCTTGTCGGCCACATGCTCGCTGGCGTACTGGGTGCCGACGAAGACCAACAGGCGCTGCCAGCCTTCGGTGGCGATCAGGTGGCGCAGCAGCGGTGTGCGGCGCGCGGTGTCGACCTCGATCGCGCGCTGCACGATGTCGGGCGCTGCGGCTTGCGCACCGGCGGCCATGTCCACGCGAAACGGGTCACGCAGCAGTTGCTCGGCCAGCAAGGCCAGCGGCGCCGGCATGGTGGCCGAGAACAGCAAGGCCTGGCGCCGCGTTGGCAGCAGCGTCAACAGGCGGGCAATCTCGTCGGCAAAGCCCAGGTCGAGCAGCCGGTCGGCCTCGTCAAGCACCAGCAACTCGAGCGCCGACAGACGCAATGCACCGTGGTCGACCAGATCGAGCAAGCGGCCCGGGGTGGCCACGACCAAGTCGGCACCGCCGCGCAAGGCCATCATCTGCGGGTTGATCGACAGGCCGCCGACCACGACCACGGTCTTGAGCGGCGCGCCCTGCCCTGGTGCCAGGCCATGAGACTTGACCAGCGCACTGGCGGCAGCACCGATCTGCAGCGCGAGCTCGCGCGTGGGCGCCAGGATCAGCGCTCGCAGCCGGCGCGGACGCTGCGCGAGCACCGCGGGGTCGGCCAACAGGCGCTGCAGCATCGGCAGCACGAAAGCCGCGGTCTTGCCCGAGCCGGTGGGCGCAATGCCCAGCAGGTCGCGGCCTTGCAGGATGGCGGGCAGCGCTGCGGCCTGGATCGGCGTGGGGGCCATCCAACCGGCCAGCGCTGCGGCCTCGGACAGCGCGGGCGACAGGCCGAGCGCAGCGAAGGTCGGGGAGCAGGGTTCGGTGGCTTCGGTCACTGGCGGGCTGGGTTGTTCCGGCACGGAACGGGGCTTCAGTGTACGGGGCTGTGTTAGCTTGAGGCCGACGATGAACCCCGCCCTGCCCGAGACCGTGCCCCCGCGCACAGCGCTGCCTGGATGCCAGCGCGCAGCCCGGCTTGGTTGCCCGCGCTGCGCGCTGCCGATGCCGAGTTGCCTGTGCGCCTGGGTCAGGCCGACCGCGAACCAGGCCTCGGTGCTGGTGCTGCAGCACCCGATGGAGCGCGACCAGGCCAAGGGCAGCGCCCGCTTGCTGCGGCTGAGCCTGGCGCGCTGCCGCAGCGAGCAGGGCGAACAATTCGACCCCGAGGCCTTGGCGGGCTGGCTGGCCGCGACCGCCGCGGGTGGCGTCGTGCGCAGCCTGCTGCTGTTCCCGCCGCCGTTTCCGCAAGCGTTTTCGCAAGAGTTTCCGCAAGCGTTGCCGCAGATGCCTGGGCAGGCAAACGGGCGGGATGCCTTTGAGATGCCTGCCGATGCGGCGCCTGGGCCAGCGGTACCGCCCGAACCCCCCGATCCGACAGCCATGGGCGAATGGCAATTGGTGCTGATCGACGCCACCTGGCGCAAGGCACGCAAGATGCTGGCGCTCAACCCCTTGTTGCAGGCCTTGCCGCGCTGGAGCCTGCAGGCACTGCCGCCTTCGCGCTACGCGATCCGCAAGGCGCAGCGGCCCGAGCAGCGGTCGACGCTGGAGGCCGCCTGCTTGGGGCTGGGGCAGATCGAGCGAGAACCGGCTCGCTACGGCGCGCTGCTGTCGGCTTTTGACGGCTGGGTTGCGCAATGCGCCGCCCGTACGCCGCCCGTACGCCGGGCGCGCCCTGCCCTGCCGGGCCTTGACGCTGGCCCGCGGCCCACCCCGGTTTTGTGAAGCCCGAAGCACGACCGAGCCGACAGCGGGCAAACCCGCAAGGCCGAGTCGCTGACAAGTCCACACAATGGCGACCCTTGCCCTCCGACGGCAAAGCGCCCACCCTTCCAGTTTCAAGGAGATTCAAGATGTTCCCAGGCAAGTACGCCCAGCTGCATGCCGACAGG
>CANFPU010000280.1 GCA_947448955.1 Burkholderiales bacterium | reverse complement strand
GGCCAAGCCATCGGCACACCGCTAGAACCGGTGGCCTACAAAGGCGCAGGCCCACTGATAGCTGACCTCTCGGCGGGCCATGCGCCAGCGGGCTGCGGTGGCGTGACCGACTTCCTCACCCACCACCGGGCCGACAAACTGCACATCCTTGCCGTCTCATCGCCCAAGCGCCTGATCGCGGCGCCGGAATTGCCCACGATCTCGGAGCTAGGCTACCCCAAGCTCAGCTACGACGGCTTCTACGGCTTTTACGGCCCAGCCAAGATGAGCCCAGCCCTGGTGGCGCTTTGGAACAAGGAGCTGCGGGCCGTGATCGACACGCCAGAGATGCGTCAGCGACTGACCGCGGTCGGCCTGGAGGTGATGACGTCGACGCCGACCGAGATGTTCGCCAGACAGTCAGCGCTCATCGCCTACATGACCGCCTCGATGAAAGCGGCCGGGGTCGAGCCTGAATAGCGCGCGGCTGGGTCTACCGCCGTTTCAATTTTTGAGTTGATAACCCACAAAAGGAGTGTTTCATGAACTTTGACCCTTCGCGCCGCAAGGCGCTCTACTGGGCAGGCGGTGCTGCCGCTGCAGCCACGATTGGCAGCGCCGCCCAGGCCCAGTCACTGCCCACTGGGACGATCCGGATGCTGGTCGGCTATCCAGCCGGCGGCGGCACCGATGTGATGGGGCGGATCATTGCCGACAAGCTCAAAGAGCGGATCGGTGCCAACGTCATCGTCGAAAACCGCGCCGGCGCAAGCGGCACGCTGGCCTGCGATGCGCTGCGCACCGCGCCGGCCGACGGCACGGTGATCATGTACGCGCCAAGTGCGGCAACCGTGGCGCAGACCGTCACCAAGAAGGTGCTGCCCTACGACCTAGAGAAAGACCTGGCCACCATCACGCTGGCAGGCACGGTCTCGACAGTGTTCGTCGTGTCGCCGACCATCGGCGTGCGCAACCTGCCCGAGTACATCGACTGGCTGAAAAAGAATCCACGCAAGGCCAGCTTCGGCTCCACGGCGATGGGCAGTTCGACGCACTTCTTCGGTGTTGAAATCGGCCAGGCGATCGGCATCCCGCTCGAGCCGGTGGCCTACAAAGGCGCGGCGCCGCTGATCGCCGATCTGTCGGCAGGGCACGCGCCAGCCGGCTGCGGCGGCCTCACCGACTTCTTGACCCATCACCGCGGTGAGAAGCTGCGCATCATCGCGATCTCGTCGCCCAAGCGCGCCACCGGGGCACCCGACCTGCCCACCATCGCCGAACTCGGCTACCCGAAACTCGCCAGCGACGGCTTCTACGGCTTCTACGCGTCAGCCAAGATGAACCCAGGGATGATCAACGCCTGGAACAAAGAGTTGCGCACCGTGCTGGAATTGCCCGAGATGCGACAGCGGCTCGTCGGCCTGGGCCTGGAAGTGCAGACTTCGACGCCGGCCGAATTCGCAGCCCGTCAGTCGCGCGATCTGGTGTCGTTTGCCGCATCGATGAAGGCAGCAGGCTTCCAGCCCGAGTGATCCTGGCAGGGAGGTCGGGCTGCGCCACCGTGGTCGGCGCAGCCTGATTCAATCCATCTGTGCTGGTGCCTCGCGCACCGGATCTTTCGCATCCCAGGTGGCGAACTGGGCCAAGGCCACACCGGCCAACGTCAGCGCTGCGCCACCGATCTTGGCCACAGAGAAGCGTTCGCCAGTGGCCCACCAAGCAAACACCCCCGCCACCAACGGCATCAGGTATTGCAGCGGCGCCGTCCGGCCGATGCCACGCTGGGTGTTGACCCAACCCCAGACCAACCAGCCGGCAAAGGACGACACCAGCGTGGCCCACAGCATCAGTGCCCAGTGCAGCGGTGTCATCAGCCCCCAATTGGCGCCCCAGGCCAACGGCAGACCCATCAGGACCAGCAGCGGGCTGCCTGCCATCGTCGCGTAAGCCATCACCGCCACGCCGCCGTGGCGCTGGATCAGCGGCTTGCTCATCACGGTGTAGTAAGAAAACATCGCGGCGGAGGTCAGCATCATCAGGTCGCCACCGGTGGCCGCCCATTGGCGACCCAGCAGCTTGTCCGACAGGAATATCAGCACCCCGACGAAGGCCAATGCCACGCCCAAGACCTGGCCCCGCGACAGCTTCTCCAGCCCGGCCCAGTGCAGGATCAGCAGCGTGAATACCGGCGAACAGGCCATGATCAGCGCGCTCGAGAACGCGGTCGACCAATGGATCCCGTAGGTGACCATGCCCACGTGCAGCGTGTGGGCCATGACGCCCAGCCCAGCGAGCTTGATCTTGTCATCGCGCGGCAGCTGCGGCCAGCGCCAGTCGTTGAGGTAGAGCAGCAGCAGCGCCGCAACGGTCGGCATCAGCAGGTAGCGCATCATCAAAAACACGCCCGGCGGCAACGCTGCGAACAAGAATTTCTGGAGCGCGAAATTGGCGCCCCAGACCGTGACCACCACGAGGCCCGCGACCAGCGCGAGCTGCTGGTGGGATGAGGGCGCCGGCGCCGCGGTATGGCGATCGAGATCAGGCACGGGTGCGGTGGGCATGGGCTAGTGTCGCTGCGGCCACGGCATCCCGCAGCCGCCTGCGCGACTGCGGAACGCGACTGCAGTGCGCGACTGGCGGGTCAGCCTTGGTCGCGGGCCGGGATGGCCGCCGGCGATGGCACCAGCGCCAGCCGCAGCGCCGCGGCACAGCACACCATCGCCATCCACTGCACCAGACCGAGCGGCTCGCCGTGGATCAACGCACCGGAGATCATCGCCACCACCGGCACCAGGATAGACGCCAGACCCGCCACGGTGGTCGGCAACAGGCCAACGATCGTGAACCAGGCGACGTTGCCGATGGCCATCGGCACGAGCGTGATGTAGACGATGACCGCGATGCTTGATGCCGTCGGCACGAACCAGTGCCCATCACCGAGCCAGAGCGCGCCGATACCGATCGGCACGGCGGTGATCATCAGCTGCCAGCCGGTCAGCACCAAGGCCGACACCGGCACGCCACCGTTGCGCTTCAAGATCATCGTGCCCACCGCCCAGCCTATGCCAGCCAGCAGCCCCAACGCCACGCCCAGCGGCGCCTGGGCATACACCCCCAGGCTGCGCCACATCAACAAGCCCACCGCCAACGCGCCCAGTGCCAACGCCAGCAGCAGGCGAGCACTCAAGCGCTGACCCCCAACGACCCAGCCGAACAGCGCCGCCCACAGCGGCATCGTGAAGCCCAACACCGCCGCCTGGCCCGAAGGGATCATCACGGCAGAGTAGGTGCTGGCGATGTTCCACAGCACCAGGTAGAACAGCGTCGCCACCACCACGGTGGCCCAATGGCGCCGCGGCAACCGCAGCGACTGGCCGCGCACCCGAGCGATCAGCAGCAGCATCAGACCGGCGCCCAACACCGCCACCGCTCGAAACGTCCAAACCGAAATCTCGCGCACTGCGTACGGAAACAACGGCCAATTGGTGCCCCACAACAGCGTCAGCAAGCCCAGCAGCAAGATGGCTCGGCGAGGGATCGGGGCGGCAGGCGGGTTGTTTGGCATCGGCGCTTCGGCAAGGCTGTCGCAAGGCGGCCGGCTGGCAAACTTGAGGCAGCCCGCAGTATCCCCCGGCACCTCAGAGTCGAGCGACCCATGCTTGAACCTAGAAACGGCAGTTAACCCCCGCAGAACCTGAGGAAACCAAGCACTGGCGCGGTGTTGCGGTTGTTTGGCAGACTCACCCTATGGGTGAATCGAGACGCAAGCGACAAGGGGCCTTGGTACAAGGCGAGGGGCAGGCCGAGC
>CANFPU010000279.1 GCA_947448955.1 Burkholderiales bacterium | reverse complement strand
GGCCAGTCGGCGGCGGGTTACACCCGGCGGCGCCTCGAGCTGGGCACACAGAAGATGTTGGCCAACGGCGTGCCCAACCTGGGCAGCGGTGTCAGCGTCAGCGGTTACACCAGGGACTGGAGCGCGATGCTGCAGCAGCAGCGCGTCAGCCAAGCCGGCGTCACCGCTTACCACGGCGCGATCGTGGCTGGCCTGGCTGCGGTTGACGCCGAAGCCGCCGATCCAGCACTCGCACTCGACACACCGGTCAACAACTTTTTTGCCAGCCTTGCCACGCTGGCGCGCAGCCCGTCCGATGCCACAGCGCTGAGTGCCGTCAAGTCTCAAGGGACCGTATTGTTAGCGGCAGCCCAGCGTTTCCAGGGCAGTCTTGCCAGGGTTCAGAGCGACGCGAGGGCTTCTGTGACCGACGGACTGGCCAAGCTCAACGCCATCGGCAGCGAGTTGGCGATGATCAACCAGACCCTGGCGACCACCACGTCAGTGGCCGGGGCAGAGCCCGATCCGTCAACGCTTGACCGTCGCGATGCGCTCCTGATGCAAGCCGGTAGCCTGGTGGGTGGTGACCTTGGGGTCAACTCTGAAGGGCTAGCCTATATCTTTGTCGATGGTCAACCACTGGTCAACGGTGGGGCGGCAGGCGAGTTGCGCGCCACGCCAAAGGACGCCAGCCCAACCTCGCCGCTGACCTTGACGATGCGATTCGGTGTCGTTGGGCGGGAGCCTCCGCCGGTGGATGTGGCGCTGGACGCGAACTTGGTGCAAGGCTCGATCGGCGGCCAACTCAAGCTGGCAAGTGACCCCTCGATGGTGTTGCAGCCTGCTGGCATGACCGACAGCCGGTTGACCGCTTTCACCGATTTGTTTGCTGCCGCTTCGGGGCAAAGCCCAGCGGGTGCCAGTCAATTGACGGCTGCATTGGCTGCTTTGGGCGGCTTCAATGCGCCAAATACACGCACGGCCGCCGAGACCACAGTGCTCGAAACGGCACTCAACCTCAAGCTCAGCAATCTGGCCTCGCAATCGAACAGTACTGACAAGACCACGGGTGGCGATGCGTTGCAAAATGGCTTGCTGTCGGCCTGGCGCGCCTTTGAGGGCAATGTTGGCGCGCAGGTCTCGATCCATCAAGCGGCCCAGAGCGCTTCGACATCGGTCGAGACCCGGTTGGCCGCCGATTTCCAGTCGCAGTCCGGCGTCAACCTCGATGAGGAGGCTGCCAATCTGCTGCGATATCAGCAATCCTACGCGGCCGCCAGCAAGCTGCTGCAAGCCAACAACGAAATGTTCTCAGCCCTGATCGCAGTGGTCGGGCGTTGAACGTGTCGGTCGCCAATGAGTGAGTGAGTAAACATGAGAGTCTCAACATCGCAGATGTTTCAGGTTTCGACCGGTTCAATGTCGAAAACCAGCAGTGAATTGACCAAGGTCCAGCAGCAAATCGCTTCGGGCGTTCGCATCGACGCGGTGTCGCAGGATGCGGTCGCAGTCACGCAAGCCTCGCGGCTGCAGCAGGTCAAGGCCCAAGCTGCGGTCTACAACGCCAACCTCAACGAGCTTGACATGCGTTACGGCGAGTCGGATCAGAGCCTGTCGATTGTTCATGACGCACTGGCCAATATTCAGTCGGCACTCATTCAGTCCCGCAATGGTGCGCTGGGTGGCAGCGAATTGACGGCGATTGGCACAGGCATTCAAAACGACATCGCCACGATCACGGCCGAGCTGAGTCGTCGGGACAGTCAAGGTCGGCCCTTGTATTCAAGTGCTTTGGTCGATGCCGACCACCCTGCGCTGCAGGTGCAACCCGGCCAGACGATGGCCAGTGAGATCACGTTGTCAAAGGTTGACCAGGACAGTCTGGCTGCGCTGCAAACCGCGACCTGGGCCACTGCCGCCGGCATGGCTGCCAGCACCGATGCCGACCGTGCCGATGCGCTCACCCAGATCGCTGGCTTGCAGTCGGCAGCGCTCGCTGCGCGTCAGGTGGTGGGTGGGCGTTGGCAGCAGGTGGCGCATTACCAGGAGGCCAATCAGTCGGTGTCTGATGCTGCCGATTTGGCCCGGTCGGGCCTGATGGACACTGACATCGCCAAATCGGCGACCGACTTGGCGCTCTACAGTGCCCAATTACAAGCTGCACGTTCGATGTTTGCCCGTATTCAGGCCAACTCCTTGTTCGATGTCCTGCGTTGACGTCTCACCTCTTTTTGAATTGAATTGAACTGACATGACCATCCCACTTGGCTGGATCATCGGCATGGTGTGCGCACTGGGCGGCTATGCGCTGCACGGCGGGCACATCAGCGTGCTCTGGCAACCGACCGAAGTGCTGACCATCGTTGGAGCCGCCATTGGCTACATGGTGGCCTCCAACAGCATGCGAATCCTCAAGATGACCATGGCGGCGCTGCCCACGGCCTTCAAAGGTTCGGCGGCCAGCAAGCGGCTCTACCTTGATCTGCTGTGTTTGCTCTTCGAGATCTTGTCAAAGATCCGGCGCGACGGTCTGATGTCCATGGAAGGTGACATCGAGGAGCCACACACCAGCCCGCTGTTCGAGAAGTACCCCTCGATCAACAAGGACCATCACCTGCTCGAGTTCCTGACCGACTATCTGCGCATGATGCTGGGGGGTGCGCTGAACGTGGTGCAGATTGAAAGCCTGATGGAGCAAGAACTCGAGGTGCATCACCAGTCGGCGCATGTGCCGGTGGGGGTGATCCAGAAGGTCGCCGATGCGTTGCCCGCTTTTGGCATTGTGGCGGCGGTGATGGGCGTGGTGCACACGATGGGATCGATCGGTCTTCCGCCCGCCGAGTTGGGCAAGCTGATCGGTGCGGCGCTGGTCGGAACCTTCCTGGGTATCTTGTTGGCCTACTCGTTTGTTGGTCCGGTGGCCACCGTGATGGAGCAAAACGCTGAATCCGAAGCCAAGGGTTTTCTGTGCGTGAAGGCCGTGTTGCTGGCCCACCTCAACGGTTTCACTGCGCCGGCAGCGGTTGAGTTCGGCCGCAAGATTCTCTACGCCGACCTCCGACCGAGCTTCAAGGAACTCGATGACGAGACCAAGGCCGTGAAGGGCAAATAGTGGCGACAGCTCCGGAAAAAGCGTTACCACCGATCGTCGTCAAGCGCGTTAAGAAAGCTGCCCACGGCGCTCACGGCGGGGTCTGGAAGATTGCTTATGCCGACTTCGTGACGGCGATGATGGCTTTCTTTCTGCTGATGTGGGTGTTGGGCTCAACCACATCAGGCGATCTGGCAGGCATCTCATCTTATTTTCAAAACCCATTGCGCGTCGCGGTGGCCGGTGGTTCGGGGTCTGGCGACGCCACCCGCATCATCAAGGGCGGTGGCGACAACATCTTCAAGCAAGCTGGGCAGGAGGCCAAGGCTGACTCGAACACGCCGCAGAAGAAAATCAGCAATGAGGAAGAGGTCGACGAGCGGTCTAAACGCGCGGAACAAGCCAAGCTCGAGCAGCTGAAGCAAGACATGGAAAAGCAGATCGCTGCCGATGCGGCGCTCGACAAGTTCAAGAACCAGATCTTCATGGACATCACGACCGATGGCTTGCGGATCCAGATCGTCGACGAGAAGAATCGGCCAATGTTCGATTCAGGCAGCGCCGACATGGCGCCGCAGACTCGGCAATTGCTCAACACGATCGGCAAGGTGCTCAGTGGCTTGGACAACCGTCTGCGCATTGAAGGCCACACGGATTCGCGACGCTTTGGTGGCGGGCCAGCAGGCTACGGCAATTGGGAGTTGTCGAGCGAGCGTGCC
>CANFPU010000278.1 GCA_947448955.1 Burkholderiales bacterium | reverse complement strand
GGGGTTTCAGGTCTCGGGTGTTGCGGTGCTGGTAGCCGACCCCGATGCACCAGCGGGCTTGCGCCGACGCCGGCGCCTCTTGCGCGCTGGGGCGTCGGCAGCGGGCGCACCGGCCTCGTCAGCGTCGTCCTCTTGCTCGTGCTCAGCATTGCCTTGCGCCACGGCGGTCTCGTGTGCCGCGTCGGCTGCCTCCGCAGGCTTGGCGCCACGCGGCGCGGCCTTGCGCGGGCGCTGGGCTTCACGCGCTGCGACCAAGAGGGCCTCGCGATCCTCGTCGCTGCCCAAGGAAAAATCTTCCCACCATTCGGCGAGTTCGACCGGTGCTTCGCCGACATCGGCACGAAGCCGCAGGAAGTCGAAAGCGGCGCGAAATCGCACCTGCTCGATCAGCGAGAAAGCGGTGTTCGACTGGCGGCGCTCGAAGCGCGGTTGCATCATCCAGATCTCGCGCATGTCCGCGCCGAGTTTGCCGCCACCGGAGATGTCACCGATACGCGCGGCAAAGACCGCATCCACCGCCTGCTGCAACGCAGGCACGGTGGGCTCGCCGGCAGCCCGGCGCTGTTGCCAGCCTGCGAGCACGTCGTGCCACAGCAAGCAAGACAACAAGAAGCTGGGTGCCACCGGCTTGCCTTCGCCAACCCGGCGGTCGGTATCCATCAGCGCCTGGCGGATAAACGCCTGTTTTTGGGCCTGCGCCTGCGGCGTGCTGTGTCCCTCGGCGAATACCGCGTCCAGCACCGGGAAGATGCTGCGATGCAGATTCTGGCGTTGGAGCTCGGCGATGCTGGCCAACGCATGACCCGTCTGCAGCAGCTTGATCATCTCGTCGAACATGCGCGAAACCGGCACGTTGGCCAGCAGCGGCGCGGTCTCGGCGATCGGCGCATGGGTGCTGGGCGCGAATTCAAAGCCCAGCTTGGCGGCAAAGCGTACCGCGCGGATGATGCGAACTGGGTCTTCGCGGTAGCGGGTGGCCGGATCGCCAATCAGCCGCAGCAGCCTGGCCTTCACATCGGCGATGCCGCCGTGGTAGTCGACGACGATCCGCGTCTCGGGGTCGTAGTACATCGCGTTGATCGTGAAGTCGCGGCGCGCGGCGTCCTCGATCTGCGGACCCCAGACGTTGTCGCGCAAGACCCGGCCGCTGGCATCGACCGCATGGGCTGAACCGGCCAACACGGCTTTGCTGGTCTTCTCATTGCCCGCCACCTGGGTGGCCTCGCTGTTGTCCATGTAAGCCCGAAAGGTCGACACCTCGATCACTTCATGGTCACGGCCGCGCCCGTGGACGACGTGGACGATGCGAAAGCGACGACCGATGATGAAGGCGCGCCTGAACAAGCCTTTGACCTGCTCGGGCGTGGCGTCGGTGGCGACGTCAAAGTCCTTGGGACGCAGCCCCACCAGCAGGTCGCGCACCGCACCGCCCACCACATAGGCCTGGAAACCAGCTTGCTGCAAGGTGCGAACGACCTTGACTGCCCGTTCATCGACGAGCGATGGATCGATGCCGTGCTGACTGGCAGGCACCTCGACCCGCTGGCCTAGCGGTATCGCGGGCGCTGCAGCGACGACGGCCGCCTCGGGTGTCGCCGCCGGCGCGGACTTGCCCAGCAAACGGCTGATGAATTTCTTGATCATGCAAACAACCTCAGGATGCGCCAGCCGCGCTGCAGGGCGATCGCCTCTAGCGCTGGACTGGGATTGGTGGCCACCGGCTCGCTAACAATCTCGAGCAGCGGCAGGTCGTTGGTGGAATCGCTGTAAAACACACTGTGCTCTACATCACTCAAACGCTGGCCCAGGCCGGCCAGCCAATCGTGGACACGCTCGATCTTGCCCTCGCGGAACGAAGGCACGCCACGGATGCGGCCGGTGGCCAGGCCGTCCACGCCGCGTTCAAGCTCGACCGCCAGCAGATGCTCAACCCCCAGCGCATCGGCGATCGGCCGGGTGACGAACTCATTGGTCGCGGTGACGATCGCCACCAGATCGCCGGCAGCGCGGTGATGGTCGAGCAGCGCGCGTGCGGCGGGCAGCAACTGCGGCGCCATCACCTCGGCCATGAATCTGGCGCTGGCGGCACGCTGCTCGTCCAGACCTCGATCGCGCCAGACCCGGGTGCTGAAATCGATGTACTCGGCAATATCCAGGCAGCCCGCCAAGTACTGGCGATAGAACTCATCGTTGCGGCGGCGGTGCAACGCACCCTCGGCCCAACCTTGGGTGACCATGAACTCGCCGAAAGCATGGTCAGAATCGCCCGGGATCAAGGTGCCATCGAGGTCGAACAGTGCGAGCTTCATTCGGTGGCCTCCAGCGCAGGCGGGCGCTCCTCGGCCAGCATCCGCTTGAGCAAAGGCACGGTGACCCCTCGCTGATGCGCCAGCGCGTAGCCGTCGAGCCGGGTCAGCAAGTCCATCAAATAGCCCATGTCACGCTGCAAATGCGTCATCAGGTAGTCCATCACCTCGTCCGAAAGCAGAATGCCGCGGCGGTCGGCCTCGCGACGCAGCGCCGCCCGGGTCTCGGTCTCGGCGAGAGCCTGCAGTGCAAAGACGTGGCCCCAGCCCAGCCGGGTGCGCAGATCGTCGCGCATCTTCAGGTCCACTGGCGGCCAGCGACCCGCCCCTACCCACTGCACGCCATGGGCATCGGCCTCGACAAACAGTGCAAACGCAGCCTGTTGCTGCTCGGCGTCCAGCGCCTCGCAGTCGTCGACCAACACCAGGCACCAGGCTTCGTCGAGCACCCAGGGCAGCGGTGTTGACGGATCAAACCAGCCCACACGGGCACCCTCGACCTGTCGTTGGCTGGCCAGCGCCCGCAGCAACCGAGTCTTGCCAGTGCCCTCAGCGCCCCAGAGGTAGACCGGCGCCACCGCAACCCGGTTCAAACCCAACGCACGCAGGTGCTGCACAGCGGCAGCATTGCGACCCACCACCAGATTGTCGAAGCCGT
This sequence comes from Burkholderiales bacterium, assembly GCA_947448955.1. Classification (GTDB taxonomy): domain Bacteria; phylum Pseudomonadota; class Gammaproteobacteria; order Burkholderiales; family Burkholderiaceae_C; genus Pseudaquabacterium. Next base: position 834 of record CANFPU010000278.1, on the reverse strand, counting down.
CGGCCGGCGCCGGGCTGATCGGCAAGGGCAACTGCTTCATTGCCGAGCATCGCCCGAGCGACACAGCGTCATCGACGTGTCGCCGATGGGCTCAGTCCGGTTCGGGGTCGGGCATTGAGCAGATTTGGCAAATTGGGCAGGGATGAACTTCATCGACTCGGCTGGGGCCAGCGGCCCGATCTCGGTCAGGTCCGACCGCAAGAGCAGGCCCAGACCCGGTTGCGCCAAGTCATCTCGGCGCGGTGCGCCAGAGGCGAGCTCCAGTGCACCATTGTATGAGGCCAGCCCACTCAGAGAGGACGTGGCGCCCCGCCTTGCTGCAATTCGGCCAGCCGCTCGCGCATGTCTGGGGCATCGGTAGCATCGGGTCGGGCCGAAAGATAGGACGAAAGATCATCGGCCGCCTCGGCCAGACGGCCCAGTTCGGCCCACGTCAGACCGCGGTCGCGCAGTTGCGCCGCATCCTGTGGCAGCAACAACACCAGACGCTGCTGCACCGCCAGCAGGCGCGGCCAGTCCTCTGATGTGTGCGCGATTTCTTTCAAATTGAACAGCAGCCTGGCCAGCACGTCGCGCGCCGGCGCAGCCTGCAAGAACAAACCCAGCGGAACCTCGAAATCCCCGGCGAGCCCCTGACGGGCACGGTAAGGGCCGAGCCGCTCGTCAAGCTCTTCGCGCGACAAAGAGCGGCCGTTGAAAGGGTCGATCACCACCTCGCCCTGCGGCAAGCGCAATTTGATCAGGAAGTGGCCAGGAAAAGACACCCCGCGCGCTGTCAGCCCGAGCTGCGAGGCCAGCTCGCAATACAGCAAGGCCAGCGTGATCGGGATGCCG
>CANFPU010000277.1 GCA_947448955.1 Burkholderiales bacterium | reverse complement strand
TCAACCGGGGCGCCTCCGGCGGCCTGGCAGGGGCCCGAATGCAAGAGAGAGAAATCAGACCGCAACCCAATTCACTTATTCTGGGCCACCGCGTGTTCAAACGCGTTGAGCCGTACCTGTGTTGCGACGACCAGTTGAACCTGGGCTGGGTGTTGGCGTCCAGAAAACAGGTCTGGCGGCCACCCGATGTGCTGGGCACCGAATAAGGCGCCAGGCAGCCGCTGGCATACATCGGGTTGTAGCGCACCGTTTGAAGCGACTTGGTCGGATTCGTCGGGTCGGTGAAGTTGCCGGGCGTGGCGCTGGAGCCCAGGCCGGGATCGGTGCTGATGCCCAGTTGCTTCAGCGCCGATCCGTCGGTCAGCTCCGGTCGCGCCGAGCGGGGCAGCACATCGCGGTGCTGAACATCCAGTGCGCCGTACACGTTCCAACCTTGCGAATCGAGATTGCCGATGCCGCCGAGCAGGCCCAAGGACTTGGCGCCGCCGCCACCCGAGCGCTGCGGCTGAAGGGCCTCGGCCTTGATGGTGCCGCCGGTGTACTGGTTGTGGGTGTAGAAGGCTTGCACACCACCGATGGCGTCCGAGCCATAGCTGGAGGATGCGCCGTCGCGCAGGATGTCGGCGCGGCTCAAGGCCATGCGCGGAATCACGTTGATGCTGACGTACTGGTCGGTCAGCGGTTCCTTGGCCAGACGCCTGCCGTTGAGCAGTGTCAGTGTGCGCATGGGTCCGAAGCCGCGCAGGCTGGTCATCGGGCCGGCAGTGCCTTGGTTGCTGCCCAGCGAGTTGGCCTGCGGCAGTTCCAGCATGAAGTCTTTCAACTCGGTGTTGACGCGCGCATCCATCTCGGACGCCTTGATCGTGGTCACCGGCAGGGCTGCTTCGTTGCTGACGCTGCGACGGATGATCGAGCCAGTGACTTCGATGCGTTGGCCCGAATCGGTGTTCTGGGCCATCGCCGATGGCATTGCCGAGGCGAGGCTGAGGATGGCCAGCGCCATGGCGGTGGGCTGCGCGGTCATTGATGGGATGCGGGGTTGCATGGTTTTGTCTCCTGTTTGTGGTTCGGGTGCTGGTTGCAGGGCTCAGTGTTTCGTGGCCTTCAGGCGCTCACGGCTGTTGTTCAGGTGCATGTACATGGCGGCTCGGGCCATGGCGGTGTCGCTGCGGGCGATGGCATCGAACACGGCCCGGTGTTCCTGGGCTGTGATCTCTTTGCCCGAGCGCAGTTGCGGTGTGGGCTCACCGAACCGGGGCGACTTAGGGGGCGGCGTCGGGCGGCTTGCGCGGGTATTGCTGCGCAAGATGGTGGCCGTGCCTATGGATTGCAGCACGTGCACGAAGTACTCGTTGCCCGTGGCCTGTGCGATGAGTTCGTGAAACCGGAAGTCGGCTTCGACCGTGCCTTCGCCGGCGGTGTGCTGGCGGTTGAAGTCGTCGAGGGCGAGCTCCATCGCGGCCAGTTGCTCTGGCGTGCGCCGCTGTGCTGCCAGGGCTGCCGCGTCGGACTCTAGGCTCAGGCGCAACTCCAGCATAGCCAGCTTCTGCTGGAGCTTCAGCGCCGCATCGGGGGCTTGCATCAGGCTGCCATCGGGTTGGGGCGGCAGCACGAAGCTGCCCACGCCGTGTCTTGTGCGCACCAGCGCGTTGGCCTGCAGACGCGAGACCGCTTCGCGTACGACGCTGCGGCTGACGCCGAATTCGCGCATCAGGGCGGGCTCAGGTGGCACACGTTGCCCGGGCTTGAGCTCGCCAGCACGGATGCGCTGGGTCACGCCATCGACCACACGCTGCGACTGGCTGGGTGCGCGGGTGCTGGAAGGGTCCGGGGCTTGTGACATGAGCTTGTCCTGGGTATTGGGCCTGGTCGCGATGGCTATCAAGAGGTCAGACGACTAATGTGATTATAGGTTTCTTGGCCATGACTGTGCTGGCTGATGTTCCTTGCTATCCACTATGGTTTTCCACTATGAAGATCAATGAATGTTAGGCCTGAGATACACTCTTGAGTCATCAGACGACAGATGAATTTTCCTATCACATGATCAAGATCGAGAGCGTCAGCGCCGTCGAATTCACGCACCCCACGAAGCGCTCGGTGGATGCGGCGGGCCACTCGCATCCGGGCCCTTTGGGCACCGGACGGCTCGCCATGCTCACCATCCGCAGCACCGATGGCGTGCAGGGTCATTGCTTTGCGCCGCCGCAGGTTGTGCGCCCGCATGTGCTGAACCAATTCGTGCGCCGGGTGCTGGTGGGTGGCGACGCGATGCAGCGCGAAAAGCTGTGGGCCGAGTTGGAGCATTGGCAGCGCGGCAGCGCTGGTCAATTGACGGATCGGGCGCTGGGCGCGGTGGATGCGGCCCTGCATGATCTGATTGGGCGAACGCTCAATCGGCCGGTGCACCAACTGTTGGGCGGCTACCGCGACAAGATCCCGGCCTATGGCAGCACCATGTGTGGCGACGAGTTGGCCGGCGGCCTGTCCACGCCCAAGGAGTACGCGGCCTTCGCGGTGCAGTTGGTTGAAAAGGGCTACAAGGCCCTCAAGCTGCACACCTGGATGCCGCCGGTGCACTTTGCGCCCGATCCGGGCATGGACATCAAGGCCTGTACCGCGGTGCGCATGGCGGTCGGGCCGGACATTGCCCTGATGCTCGATGGCTATCACGAGTACAGCCGAACCGATGCGCTGCGCATCGGCCGTGCCCTCGAAGAGCTCGACTTCACCTGGTATGAGGAGATGATGAACGAGCAGAGCACGGCCTCGTACACCTGGCTGGCCAATCAGTTGCGCATCCCCTTGTTGGGCCCGGAGAGCCTGTCAGGCAAGCACTATGCGCGGGCTGATTGGGTGATGGCGGGTGCCAGCGACATTCTGCGTGCCGGTGTCAACGGCTGTGGCGGCATCGGGCCGACGATGAAGGTGGCGCATCTGGCCGAGAGCTTCGGCATGTATTGCGAGATCCACGGCAACGGCGCCCCCAACCTCGCAGTGTGCGGCGCCATCCGCAATTCGCGCTGGTACGAGCGCGGTCTGCTGCATCCCTTCCTCGACTACGACGAGGTTCCGGCCTACCTGCACGCCATCATCGACCCGATGGACAGCGACGGCATGGTGGCCATGCCCACTGGCGCCGGACTGGGTGAGCAGATCAACTTCGATTACATCGCGCGGCACACCGAGGCCACATACTGATGCCGTCGGGCGGGCTGTCATGACGCCTTCTGATGTCATGCCCATCGGCCGCCGTCAGTGGTTGTGTGCAGCGGCGGCGGCCGCAGGCGGTGGGCTGGCCCAGGCAGCGTCCGAATCGCCTGCCGACCAGTTGCTGCTGGGCATGAGCATGAACAACCTGCTCTCGCTCGACCCGGCCGCAGCCACCGGCCTGGACGCCGCCACGGTGGCCTGCAACTTCTACGACAGTCTTCTCGAGGTGGATGCCGAGGACACCACCCGCCTGCGGCCTGGCTTGGCGCAGGACTGGGAGATTGCTGCCGGCGGACGTCGCATCAGCTTGCGGCTGCGCGAAGGGCTGCGCTTTGCCAGCGGCCGCCGGATCGATGCGGGCGATGCTGCTTGGTCGCTGCAACGCGTGCTGGCACTCAATCTTGCGCCAGCCACGGTGTGGAAGAGCTACGGCTTCACCAAGGCCAATGCCGTGATGGCCATCCGTACCGAGGACGCCCGCACGCTGACCATCGACCTGCTGCAGGCCACCGATCCGACTCTGGTGTTGTACACATTGGCGACCTCGATGAGTGCCTACGTGCTCGATCGCGAAGCCGTGCTGGCGAATGAGCGCCAGGGCGACTTGGGCAACGCCT
>CANFPU010000276.1 GCA_947448955.1 Burkholderiales bacterium | reverse complement strand
CGTCGGTGTTCAAGCTGTCCGCGCCCAGAGGTATGGGAAACGCCGATGTGCTGCTGCTGACTGATGGCGAGACTTGGAAGGTCGAAGAAACGATCGAAGCCGCCAAAAAAAGCGGCCACCGCATCTTCGTGATCGGCGTGGGTTCGGCACCGGCTCACAGCGTCGTGCGCTCACTGGCTGAAGAAACCGGCGGCGCGTGCGAGTTCGCCACCCCCGGCGAGGCACTCGAAGCCGCAGCCGCACGCATGATCTTCCGCATGCGCCAGCCCATTTGGCGCGAGACCCGCATCGACTGGGGCAGCCAGCCCCAATGGCAAACGGCCGTGCCCTTGAGCGTGTTCGGCGGCGACACGGTGATCGCCTTCGCCGGTCTGTCGGCCAATGCCCAGACGACTGCGGTGCAACTGACGGCGCTGAACGACAAAGGTGAACAAACCACGCTGGCCCGTGGCGAAGCCAGTCCTGCGTGCCCGGGCGATACCTTGCCGCGCATGGCTGCAGCTGAGCGAATCAAGACACTGAGCAAGAAGGAGGCATTGCAGCTGGCGCTGGCCTATCAACTGATGGGAGCGCAGACCAACTGCATCCTGGTGCACCAGCGCGCCGAAGCCGACAAGCCGCAAGAAGCCGCTGAGTTGCACCGCGTGCAGGCCATGCTGGCGGCTGGGTGGAGTGCGACGAGTTCGGTGGAGCACTCCCATTTCTCAGCTGCATGCATGGATTTGAGTCCGCGGGCCATGTCGTCCGCAGACAGCGGTGCCGACTTCAGAAGCATGAACACCCCCACCGTGTGGCGCACCCGTTCGTCGCCCGCAGCGGTCAGCCGCATGGCGCCCAAGTCGGGTATCAAGTTCGGCATTCAGATGTCCTCGAGTGACGACTCGCAGACCACCGTGACCGGCGCCAAGGCCGCCACGAAATCGCTGCGCGTCATCGCGCAAACCGTGGCCGATCACCTGGCGGGCGGCGGTGACGTGCAGGGCCTGAACGCACGTTGTGCGGCACTGGTCTTGCGCCCCGATGAGCGTGAGGCGCTCGATGAGGTCGTCGCGTCCGGCATCGATGAGGCCCAGGCCTGGGTGCTGCTGGCCCACTGGGTCAACGCCCATACCGGCACGGACGATCCCGCCGCCATCAACTCGGCGCTTCAAGCCGCTCTGGCCGCCATCGACCCGCAGGTGATCAGCGCTGCCGATGCCATCTTTGACGACAAGTTCAGCAGCCTCGTCAATTCGGCAGAGAGGGGTTCGAGAATGCGCCGGCTGCTGGATGCGATGGCCGGCCTCTGAGTGGCCAGTGCCTGAGTCCCGACTCATCTGGGCTTGGGCAAGATCAACTGTTGAGCCCTCGGGGTCAACAATTACTTCGCCCATCGGTTGAGTGAGCCGCCTGACCGAACTGAAAAGGAACACCAAATGCAATTCCCAGGCTATTGGGTCTACGAAGACGAGGGCAAGGTCGTGCTGCAGGAGGCCACCTTTGATGAGACCGAACTGGACCCGGCCACCAACTGGAAGCAAGCCTTTCAGAACCAGGATCCCGAGTCGCCCTCCAAGGGGTACGTCATCGAGTCAGAAGCGCTGGCTTGTGCTGCGCGGTTGCTGGCCCGCAGGCAAGGCGTCGAACTGTCGGATGCTGACGTGGCGAAGCTCCTGGCGCGCAACTCGCTTTTTGAAGGCGGCAAGTGCCACATCGGCACGCTCGATGAGCTGCGGCTCATGGCCGTGGCAGCAAACCAGCGTGAGGGGTCTGGTACTTGAAGTTCCTCCACACCGCCGACTGGCACCTGGGCCGCTACTTCCATGGCACCTCACTGCTCGACGACCAAGCCCACGTGCTCGATCAACTGGTGGCGCTGGCCGTTGCTGAAAACGTCGATGCGGTCCTGATCGCAGGCGACGTCTACGACCGCGCCATACCGCCCGCAGAGGCCGTGGCCTTGCTGGACGACGTGCTGTGGCGGCTGGTCGTCGGAGCGTCCATTCCGGTGGTGCTCATCGCCGGCAATCACGACAGCGCCGAGCGCATCGGGTTCGGCGGGCGCATCTTCGAAAAGACCGGGCTGAACCTTCGCGGCACGCTGGGCAACCTGGCGCCCGTGCTGTTCAACGATGAGCACGGCACCGTGGCCATCCACCCCGTGCCCTACGTCGAACCCGCCTTCGCCCGCGACCTGCCCGGAGCCGAGGCGTCGCTGGATCACCAAAGTGCCATGTCGCACGTGGTCTCGCTGCTGCGCGCGCAGTGCCAGCCCGGCCAGCGCAATGTCCTGCTGGGACATGCCTTCGTGGCCGGCGGCACCGAGAGCGAGTCGGAGCGGCCGCTGTCGGTGGGCGGCAGCGGCATGGTCTCGACCGCCACCTTCGACGGCTTCGATTTCGTGGCGCTGGGCCACCTGCACCGGCCTCAGGCCATGAGCGGCGATCGCATCCAGTACTCGGGCTCGCTGCTGAAGTACTCGTTCAACGAGGTCAGCCACGCCAAGAGCGTGTCGCTGGTCGAACTGGGCGCTGATGGCGTGCCGTTGGTACGCAGGGTGGCGCTGACGCCCCTGCGGGACGTGCGCATCATCAAGGGCAGGCTGGCTGAACTCCTCGTGCAGCCCGATGCGGATCTGGCGCGCCATGACTATCTGTGCGCGCACCTGACCGACACCGACCCGGTGCTCGATCCGCTGCTGCGCCTGCGTGCGGTCTACCCGCGCATGATGGAGTTGAAGTTCGCGGCCACCGGCCAAGCCGGCGAGGGCGGATCGCTCAGCGGTGGCGACCACCGGCAGCGGCAGCCCGCTGATCTGTTTCGCGCGTTCTATCGCGACATGGTCGGCGAGGACATCGACGAGCCTGCGCTCGAGTTCTTCAACTCGGCGACCCGCTCGGTGGCCACAAGCAACGAGGGCACCGCCCCATGAAGCCACTGATCATTCAGATGCAGGCCTTCGGGCCTTTCGGTGCGCAGCAGGTGGTCGACTTCCGGCTGCTGGGCAACAAGACCTTCTTTCTCATCCACGGCCCCACCGGCTCGGGCAAGACCACGATCCTCGATGCCATGTGCTTCGCCCTGTTCGGCGATGCCTCGGGCGGCGAGCGCGAGGGCCGGCAAATGCGCAGCCATCATGCCGACGCCGAGACCCTCACCGAGGTCACCTTCGACTTCGAACTCGCTGACAAGCGCTACCGCGTCCGGCGCGTACCCGAGCAGACGCGCAAATCCAGGCGCGGCGGCGGCGACACCAAACAGCTTCAGGTGGCCGAGTTCTTTCGAGTGGAGCTCGACGGCGATCAAGAAGTCACACGCGCCATCGAGTCGGGCTGGAGCAAGGTCACCGACGCGGTGCAAAAGCTGATCGGCTTCGAGAGCAGCCAGTTCCGCCAGGTCATCATGCTGCCGCAGGGCAAGTTCTTTGAGTTCCTCAAGAGCTCATCCCAAGAGCGCGAAAAGATCTTGCAATCGCTGTTCGGCACCGAGATCTACAAGCGCATCGAAGAGCAGCTCAGAAGCATGGCCGCCGATGTGAGCCAGCAAGCCGCCACTTCGAGCACACGGCGCAAGACTTTGCTCGACCACGCCCAGGTCGAAGACGAAGCAGCGCTTGATGCACGCTTTGCTCAGCAGTCCCAGGAGCTGACAGACAAGCAGACCGCCGAGAAGTCGGCGGACGCTGCCGCGCAGCTGGCCGATCGCACACTCACCGAAGCGCGCAGCACCGCCTCTCGCTTTGACGAACTCGACAAGGCGGCTCAGGCGCTCGCGTTGCTTCAGTCACGTCAAGCCGATTGGGCAGATCGCCGCGTCCGGCTCGACAAGGCCCGTCTGGCCGCAACCATCCAGCCCTACGCCGCCGCCCTTGATGAACTGACGCGAGATCTGGCCAGCGAGACGGCCAGGGCTCAGACCCTGAGCCAGGAGGCAAGCGCTGCAGT
>CANFPU010000275.1 GCA_947448955.1 Burkholderiales bacterium | reverse complement strand
CATCTCCGCGGTGTACCTCCGCCGCACCTGAGTCTTCTCGATTGTCATCGTGTCCACCTAAAAATAGATGGACACGATCCTTCCCGACATGAGGCGCCGATTCAAGATGACTTTGCCGGACGCTTACGTCCGGACGTCCAAAACAAGCTGTTCCCGATCATCCATGAGCGCCGGGTGCAAGGCTTGCTGCTGTCAGACCTGCGACACCGTTGGGCGGCCATGAACCCGCCGACCACGGAAGACCAGGACAGCGGCTACGCGGGATCAGAGCCCTTGGACAAAGCGCTTGCAGACCGCTTTGGCTTTGTGGTCCAGATGCCTGCGTGGAGCGGATTCAGCAAAGACCAGCAGTTGGCCGTCATCCGCGCTGGCGACGACGCCGTCAGCGCTGAAGGCCGGAAGAACCTGGCCGACCTTCTGGGACGCACGCAAGAACTGCTCAGTGGCATGTCGGCCGACTTTGAGGACGGCATCGCCGACTATGTGCAGACCCTGCTGCCCTTGCTGGCGCAGGCCGGCATCGCACTGAGCCCGCGCCGTGCCAACCTGCTGTACCGGGCCGTGCTGGCGGTCAACGCGGCGTCGCAGGCTATCGACCCGGGCAATGAGGTGTCTGACTCGGTCTTGTTGGCGCTGCGGTCTTGCCTGCCGCAGCGAGCCGAGGGTATTCCGGTCCCTGAAGTCAAACTGCTTGCCGCCCATCGGGAGGCGATCCGTGCGGTCAAACTCAGCCCGAATGACCCGATGCGCGCGATCCTGGCAGCGACCGACCCATTGGACAGGTTGAAACTCGCGATCCAGGCCAATCGACTGCCGAAGGGAGAGTTTTCTCGAGTCACAGCCGATGTGCTGGCACAACTGCCGGTCGGTGCCAGAGAAGCCGCGATCGTCCACCTGTTTGAGACGGGGGCGGTCGGACGACTGAATGCGGCCGTTGCTTCTCAAATCGGTGAGATCTACCGCGACATCGCCACGCCCCCGGAGTTCAGCGAAACCTTGCATGCGTCGAGCAGTCGGTACACCACCTGGGGCCGGATCAAAGACCTGCTGGCGCGACTGAACCCCCAGGACCCGCGCGCCCATCTTCATGCCAACGCGGTGGCATCGCTGTTCGCCAGAAAGCAGTTGCTAACACCGGAAGATGCGGACAAATCGTTCGCGGCCTTCTCTGCGACCGACCGACGGGTGAGGCTGGCGTGAGCGAGCACACCCAATGGCTGCACAACATGAGCACACCGCCCAAGAGCGTCGTGAAGTACACGGGCCTTGGCGGTGCACTGTCGCGCAGCAGACCCGAGCTTGCAGAGGCAGTGTCACCCCGTGACTCGAGTGGCAGCCCGTTCGGCAAAGCGGTGCGATTCAACCTGCCTGCGGCCTTTCGAGGGGCGAGCACTGCAAAAGTTCTCGCCGCCTTGGAGGCACAGGCCCAGGTCGATGCGCGAACCTCGCCCGATCGCCGCCTGATGGCCTTGATCAATCGGCGGGCGGCTGAGCTGCCCTTGCCCGATGGATGCGCTGTGATCAAGGTGGAACCGAAGCAGGAGGTGCTGTGGGGCGACTTGCTGTCGACCCTGGCGATCTTCAGCAAGTCGACCGACACCGTCTGGCTGCGCAGCAAGTCACCCAGTTTCAGTTGGGCGCTGCAACGAAGCGCCGTCTCGTTGCTGATTCCGCCTGCGTTCATCGATCGATTGATGGAGGCCAGCCCATGAAAACAGAAACCTTTCGCGAGAGCGGTCTTGCTGAACGGATCTTGGATGCGTTCCCGAGCGGCTCTTACGCTTTGGCCGGACTTCTGAGGCTGCTCGACATCGTCGAGACCGAGGAGGTGCCAACAGCCGCAGTGGAGTGCAAGGTGCAGCCGCGGATGCTGATCAATCCGCGGTTCGTCGAGCAGCATGCAGCCACGCCAGAGAAGCTGCTGATGCTGGTGATGCACGAACTGCACCATGTGCTGCTCGGGCACACGACGCTGTTTCCACGTCTGACCGAGGTACAGAACTTCGTCTTCGATGCGGTGATCAACGGCGTGGTGTGCCGGATGTTTCCAAAGGTCGACTACACCGCGTTTTTCACGGAATACTATCGAGACGACCAGTTCCCGGAGTGCCTGCTCAGGCCTGCAAAAGATTGGCCGCACCGATCCACCGGCCCGGCGCCAGGGTTTGCGCTGCTGCCCGAGCCGCTGCGCCGGCAAGCGATCGAGGTGCATGCGGCCTTGTACTCTGCTGCGGGCGCCAGCTACTACGAGGTCTACAACCTGTTGCCCACCGTGTTGGCCGAATTCGGCGAGGGAGGCAGCCTGGGCATCCCGCTTCTGGGTGGACACCAAGACCAGGGCGACGCGAATTCGGAACTCGCCCAGCAGTCGCCGTTGATGTTCGAAATCGTTCGCGACTTGGTCGAGCAGTGGCCGCAGCCACCCGATCCCATCAAGGGCCGGTCCTTGGCCGATGTGCTGAAAACATCATCGGTCACGCCGTTGACGACACCTTCAAACCGCGCTGTCCTTCGCAGCCTGATTCGCAAGGTCGCCGGCAGCCAGGCCACGGGACGGGTCAGGCGTCTTTCATCCGACGCCACGACCGTGCAAAGCCCGATTCCCTCTGGGGGTCGACGATCAACGGTTCTGCAAGCGCTGGGGTTTGAGCCGCTGCTGCACGCGAGGACAGCGCCCTGGACGCGCCACCGCCCCACCGGCGAGTTGGTTCGGATCTACCTCGACGTCTCGGGCAGCATGGACCGGGTGCTGCGAGATCTGTACGGCGCCGTTCTGGACTGCGCGGGCTTGGTCTTCCCGACTGTTCACCTGTTTTCGACGGTGATCGCCGACATCACGCTTCGCGAGCTTCGATCAGGAACGTGCAAGTCCAGCGGCGGAACCGACATCGCCTGTGTCGCCAACCATATGCACAGGAACAAGGTGGCACGCGCTGTCGTGATCACCGACGGGTGGGTCGGCATTCCAGGCGGCCAACACAAGCAAACCCTGGCATCGATGCGCCTGGGCGTCGCCTACCTGGGCCAGAACATCAACGAACACGACCTGGCTGAGGTCGCAGACCACCAAGCAAACCTGAAGATCGGAGATCAAGCATGACCAAACAACTGTTCCCGGCTGAATTCATTTTTCCTGGGCATCCCGACAAGCTGAGCGACGCGATTGCTGACGCCTTGGTGCTTGAAGCCTGGCGCAGGCAGGCCCGTGCACTGGTCGGTGTGGAGGTCGCGGTCCACCGCGACCATGCGTACGTGACTGGTCGCATTGGCTGCACCGACGCGCAAAGCATCGACGTGGCGGCAATCGTCCGCGAGGTGTACCGCAGCGCGGGCTACCACGAGGGCTGGTATCCATCGCCCGCCGCCGTGCAGGTGGTGTCCAAACTTTGCCTGGGGCCGCTTGAGGACGGAGAAGCTGAGTTCAGAGACCTGTCCGATGACCAGGCCATCTGCATCGGCTACGCCAACGACATCACTGCGACCAACCATCTACCGGTCGAGCAATGGTTGGTCGGCAGGCTCGCCAAGCGCCTCTATGCGCTGAAAGATCTGAGCCCTGAACTGCAACTCGGCCCGGACGGCAAGGTGATGATCATCATCGAGCAGGACGACGCGGGTGACCGCTGTCGTTGGAGACTTGCCGGCTTCAGTTGCTCGCTGCAGCAAAAGACCGCATCGGACGAGGTGGCGCTACACCGTGCAGTGCGACTGGCGCTGCAAGACGAGCTCGCCCTTGCCGCGCGAGAACTGCCAGGCTTCGGCGCCACGCTGCCTAAGCAGATGACGGTCAACGGCGCGGGCTCATTCGAGGTGGGCGGGCCAGAGGGCGACAACGGCCTGTCGGGCAAGAAACTCGTGGTCGACGCCTATGGCCCAAGAGTCGCCATCGGCGGCGGCGCATGGTCGGGCAAAGACTTCTTCAAGGCAGACCGCGCTGGCGGTCTGCACGCCAGGAGGCTGGCGAAGGCCATCGTTCGTCTGGGATTG
>CANFPU010000274.1 GCA_947448955.1 Burkholderiales bacterium | reverse complement strand
GTGTCGGGGGTGCCAGCGCGGCCAGTGTCTCGGGCGCGGGCCGGGTGGGTTGGAACGGCACCGGTGGGTCTTGCGGCAAGGTCGCCAAGCCAATCTGCGGTGTGTTGCGTTGGGCGAACTCGTCCCAAGCGCTGGCGATGTCCGCTGGCTGTAACTTGTTCAGCATCCATTCGGCGGGTGTTTGGCCCTGGCCCGCCACCAGCCAGTTGAGCAGGCTGCGGCAACTCTCGGTGGTCGACGACTTCTTTTCGCCGCTTTGGTAGCTACCCACCACCAGATAGCAGCTGTGTACGGCGCGGGTCAGCGCGACGTAGATGAGTCGCAGGTTTTCGGCGGCGCGGTTGAGCTTGACCTGTGCCTTGATGGCCGCCGACTCAGACTTGACTTCGTCGCCGCTGCGCCAGTCGATCACGGGCTGGTGCTTGGCATCGTGGTACTCGTTGCCGTCCGTACTTTGTGACGACCTACCCGGGTGGCCATCCCAGAGGAAAGGGCAGAACACCACCGGGTACTCCAGGCCCTTGGCCTTGTGCACCGTGATGATCTGGACCAGGTGCCGGTCGGACGCCAGGCGCAACTGGGCCGCGTCGTCGCGTCGGTCCTCGCTGCGCTGGGTCTGCAGCCACTGCAGCAAGGCTTGTGGGCTGGACTGGCTCTGGGCCGCCTCATGCAGGCATTCGCCGAGGTGCAGCAGGTTGGTCATGCGCCGCTCGCCGTCGGCACGGCGCAGCAGGCGTTCGCTCAGGCTTTCACTGAGGTCATGTCCACCCAGGTCGTTCATCAGCGCGCGCAGCATCACGCCGATGCCGCGCTGCAGCCACTGTTCGCGGTAGTCCGCGAATCGCGTCACCCAGCGCAACAGACTGGCTTCATCGGCCGACACCGATTCGATCGCGCTGGCGTCCAGTCCGATCAAGTCGGTGGCCAGCGCTGCGCGCAGCAATCGCTCCCGCGTGGGCTCCAGGATGGCCGCCAGCACGCGGGCCAGATCTTCGGCATCCGTGCTGGCATAGACGCTGGCCTGCGACAACTCGACGCTCGCCACGCCCAGTGCAGCCAGCGCACGCCTCATCTCGCGGCCCTGCGAATGGCTGCGCACCAGCACCGCGATGTCGCCGGCCGACAGCGGCCGCCCACCGATGCTGATGCGCTGGGCCTGGCCGATCAGCCGCGCGATTTCGGCCGCACAGGCACGGGCGGCGGCGTGGCGGGCCTGATGCTTGGCCAGCGGGTCGTCTCGCAGATCGCGCGGCAGCCGCCAGAGTTGCAGCGCAGCCCTGGCGGCCCCGGTCTGGTCGAGCAGCGGTTGGCGCGGCTTGTCGCCGTAGCCCACCGGCAAGAAGTCCAGTCCAGGCAGCATGAACGAGCGCTGGTTGGCGCTGAACAAGGCATTCAAGGCGTTCAGCAGCGGCTGGCTCGAACGCTGGTTCTGACCCAAGGTGTACTGGGCCGTGGCTTGGCTGCGGGCCTGCAGATAGGTCGGCAGGTCGGCGTTGCGAAAGCTGTAGATGGCCTGTTTTGGGTCGCCCACCAGGAACAGCGGATTGCTGGCGTCGCCATAGATCGCGTTGAAGATTGCAAACTGCAAAGGGTCGGTGTCCTGGAACTCGTCGATCAGCGCCGCCGGAAACCGAGCCCTCAGCGCTGCGGGCAGGCCAGGGCTGTTGATCAGTCGCTCGTGCAGGTTGAACAGCATGTCGTCGAACGCCACCACCCGGCGCGCCCGCTTGGCCTGGCGCAGTTCGGCCGGGCCCTGCGTCAGCAGGTCGCGCAACAGGCACAACCGGTCCAGTGCCAGCGACCGCGCAGCGGTCTCACGCAGCGCGAGCAAGCTTGAGGCCAGGTCGAAGAATGGATGCGGCCGCGGCGGCAGCTTGCCCTTCTTGGGCTTCAACTTGTCCGCCGTGAGCAACTCGAGCTTGTCTGCCTTGACCGACGGCGTCAGTGCATCGGCTTGTCCCATCAGCTTGTCCCAGCCCGTCGCGGCAGCTTCGATCGATGCTGGCTTGTAGCTGGTGCCATTCAGGCTGGGCAGCGCGTCAATGACGCTGCCCAGGATCGCGTCGCGGTCGGCCTGCCACTGCGCGCGCGCGGCGGCGTGGGCCGCAGTGAGCGTCGGCATGTCAAGTAGGGTTGGCTGGTCGATGGCGGCCGGCCAGATCAGCCGCGACAAGGGCTTGGCGAGTTGGCGCTTGAGCAACTCGGCATAGCGACTGGGCGAGTCGCCCCTGTCGAGCAGGTGGCTTGCCAGCGCCGGCGCCAAAGCCTGGCCGGCGATGCGCCGCCGCCAGAAATCGTGCACCACCTCCAGCCGCATCTCAGCATCATCGGTGAGCAGTTCCAGCGTCATCGGCATGCCGGCCGTGAACGGTGTGTCGCCCAGCGCACGCTGGCAAAAGCCGTGGATCGTGAAGATCGAGGCCTCGTCGAAGGTCTGCAACGCCAGGTCCAGGCGCAGCGCCCGGTGCTCGTCGGTCGACGCCCCCGTCGAGCCTGACGCCGGACGCGAGCGAAGCGTTTGCAGCAAGGTGTCGACGAAAGCGTCGGGCTCGGTGGAGCCGGTGGCGCGTAGCCTGGCCAGGGTTTCGACGATACGGCTGCGGATGCGGTCGCGCAGTTCGGCGGTGGCGGCGTTGGTGAAGGTCACGACCAGGATCTGCTGCACTTCGAGCCCGCGCTCGAGCAGCAGCCTGAGGTAAAGACCGCAGATGTTCCAGGTTTTGCCGGTGCCGGCCGAGGCCTCGATCAGGCTGATGCCGTCGAGTGGGCAGTTGAAGACGTCGAGCGGGGCGGCGGTCATGGGAGGCTCGTCATCTCAGCGGGCGTCATCGATGTGCGTCAACAAGGGCCGGAACACGCGCTCGGCCAGATCGAAAAATTCGCGGTCCAGAGGATCGTCGCAACCCCGCAGCGCCAGCCGGTAGGCCGCGTCCGCGCCCTCGGCATGAGGGACCGATTTGGTGACCTGCCACTTGCGCCTGGCCGCAGCGGCAGAGCCGCCGGTCTCGAGGTGGTTCTCCCAGCAAGCCCAGGCCGACTTCGGGAAAAAGTGCAGCGGTCGGCTCAGCCCTTGCCGGTACATACCGAGCAAATCGCTCAGCACCGCGTCCGGTTGCGGATGGGGCTTGAAGCGCAACTCGCCGTCGATCGTTAGCCAGCGTGTGCGGGTCTCGGCGGCGGGTGCAGGGTTAGCGCACAGCGCCAAATGGTGTAGCCAGGCCTCGAGCGCGTCACCCACGCGCCGCTGGTCGTAGCGCGAGCGCACCAGCCCCGAGGCGCGCAAGTCGGCCAGACTGGCACTCAGCCGCCACGTCTCAGTGCCGCCGCCATCGTGGGTCGGCAGGTCAATCGCGAGGGCGATCTGGTGCGGCGGCAGGCAGGGGTCGGCGCAAGCCTGCCGAACCCGGTCCGCATAAGCGGTCAGCTGTGTCAGTTCCCGGTCGAGCTCGCGCTCGCCCAGCGAGCCGTTGGGCATCTCCTGGCCGGCCCGCGCAAGAAGCTGCAGTGCATCGGCATCGATTCCTTGCAGTAACTGAGGCAGTAAGCGGCGTGCCAGCGCACTGCGCGCGGGTAGGTCGGTCACGAAGGGCTCGTCGTCGAGCAAGGCCTCGGCGTCTCGCTGTAAGTCCATGCCCAGACGATGACGCAACAGGTAGCGGCAGGGGTTGCGGAAAAACTCGGCCAGCTGCGCCAGCGACACCTCGCGCCAGTCGGGACCGGGCGCTGAGAGCGGCAGCTCAAAGAACAACGGCTGGTCCTCGGCTGCGCCATCGTCATCGCTGTCGTCCGCGTTGTCGTCCGCGGTATCGTCTGCGTTGGCATCTGCGTTGGCATTTGCGTTGATGCCTGCGCTGTCGTCCTTGCCGCCGTCTCCACGGTCGACCCTGTGGTCTTCCAGCCCCGAACTCTCGTGCCCAACGGTCGGTGCGGTCAGTGTGATCGGACCGGTTGGGCCGGCCGGCGGGGCCTGCAGGCTCTTCCGCAGCGCTTCGCCGAGTTCGCGGTTGAAGCTTCGCAACCGCTCGTCACCGCCGATCACGAAACCCTCGATCG
>CANFPU010000273.1 GCA_947448955.1 Burkholderiales bacterium | reverse complement strand
AGCTTGCCGCCGGCGTCCTTGTGACCGGTCTTGGCCAGCGCGATGCCGGCTTGGATATCCGGGCTGGACTGATCCTTGGGGAAAGCCGCCAGTGCATCGAGTTCGCGGCTGACCTGGCGTGCGTTGCGCGCCACTTCGCTCATGCCCTTTTTGTGATCGTCGAGCTCTTCTAGCGTGATCATCGGCAGGAAGACGTCGTGCTCCTCGAAACGGAACAAGCTCATCGGGTCGTGCATCAGCACGTTGGTGTCCAGCACGAAGAGCTTGGCCGGACCGGTCCCGCGTGGCGTCCGAACGCGAGCCTTGGGCGCCGCAGTTGGCGCGCTGGCCAGCGTGGCTTGCTTGGTCGGCATGCCGACCGCGCTGCGGGCGGGGGTGGTTGGCGCTGCGTTGCTGCTCTTGCGCGGTGGTGCGGCCAGGCTGGTGCCGCCGTCTGACAAGTCCAGTGCCTGCGTTTCGACCGGATCGTGGCGTGCTTTGCTGGCGCGTCGCTCGCTGCGCGGTGCGGCCTGCGATTCAAAATCGATGGGCGACAGGATAGCGGCTTTGGAGGCGGGCGGCTTGGGCAGTGGCATGGGTGGGTAAGAGTTTCGACCAATAAAAAAGCCGCACAGGCGGCTGTACGGCTTCGTCAGGTGCTGCGCTTCGGGCGACTTGCAAGCATCAAATCATTATGCCCAAGCCCTTGAGGTGCGCTGTGAAGACTTTGTGACGATTATCTTGGCGCTTCTGGCGCTTCTGAAGCTTCTGAAGCTTCTGATGGAATGAGGGCGGCCGCGGACACAAAATTCCGGACAGACTCCTTGACCCTGCGACCTGCGCCGAACTCAGGCGTTGGGACTGAACTCCTTGACAGCCTTGAGCACTTCTTCAACATGCCCGGCGACCTTGATGCCGCGCCACTCAGACCTCAACACGCCGCTGGCGTCAATCAGAAAAGTGCTGCGCTCAATGCCCTTGACCTTTTTGCCGTACATGATTTTGTTCTTGACCACGCCAAACATGTGACAGAGCTTTTCTTCGGTGTCTGCAATCAGTTGGAAGGGCAGTTCCAAGTTCTGGCGGAACTTCTCGTGCGAAGCCATGTTGTCCCGAGAGACGCCGAAGACGACCGCACCGGCTTGCAGGAACTCAGGATGCATGTCGCGGAACTGCATGGCCTCCGTGGTGCAGCCGGGGGTATGGTCCTTCGGGTAGAAGTAAAGAACTACCGCGCGACCTGCAAAGGCCTGCGGCGTGAACTTCACGCTGCCAGTGGCAAGGGCTTCAAATTCGGGCAGGTTCTTGTTGAGGACAGGCGTCATGGGCGGGCCGATCTGGCGAACGTTAGGCGACGGTTGGGTCGAGCATCGAGTCTTGAGGCGTAACGCAGGATTATAAAGTTTGCGCGCGTTGGCGCCGGTCTAGATCCGGTCGGGCGCCGTTCATGCGCCGTTCGTGCGCTGTTCGTGCGCTGTTCGTGCGCACGGACAGACGCTCAGGTCGCGGGCTCGAGCAGCAAGGCGGCCACCGCCGATCGGCCCTCGGCCACCAGTACGTTGTAGGTCCGGCAGGCCGCTGGTGTGTCCATGGTTTCGACGCCAATGCCGCGCTCGATCAGCGCCCGCATCAAGGATTGCGCGACGAATCGATGGCGTGTGCCGCTGCCGAAGATCACCAGTTCTGGTTGCAATGCGAGCAGGGCCTCGAAGTCAGCTGGCGTCAGATCAGCCGGACGGACCGGCGACCAGTGCAGCACCTGGCCGGTCCAGGGCACCAGCAGACTGTGGCCAAAGCGTTGCTTGCCGACCCACAGCGCATCGGTGTCGACCCGGCTGATGACGTTGGTCCCTTCTAGTTGGTCAGGCTGAAACTTCACGGGAATGCTGCGGTCAGAGTGAGTTGGTGTGTGGCGAGCCAGCGCCATTGCCAGGGTGCCAACGTTCGGGTGGTTGGTTCAGGTGTCTGGTTTGAGCGTCAGACCAAAGCGTCCGTTCGCCACCAGCGAAGGCATGAGCAATGGGGCGGACCCAAACCGAACCCAAACCGCTCAAAGGCTAAAATTATAGGTTTTGCGGTTCGGCGGGCTGGTTTGCCGAACCTGTGTTCGCCGCGTTGCCAGGAGTCCCTCTTGCTCAAGCCCATCGTCAAGTCTGCCAAGCTCGCCAACGTCTGCTATGACATCCGCGGCCCGGTGCTCGACAAGGCTCGTCAGATGGAGGACGAGGGCCAGAAGATCATCAAGCTCAACATCGGCAATATCGCGGCCTTTGGTCTCGAGCCGCCAGACGAGATCGTCCAGGACATGATCCGCAACCTGCCGCATGCGGCAGGCTACACCGACAGCAAAGGCTTGTTCGCGCCGCGCAAATCGGTGGTGCACTATTGCCAGGAAAAGAAGATTGCCGGCGTGACCGTCGACGATGTCTACCTCGGCAACGGGGCTTCCGAGTTGATCACGATGAGCATGAATGCGCTGCTCAACAACGGCGACGAAATCCTGGTGCCTGCGCCCGATTACCCGTTGTGGACAGCCTCGGTGGCGCTGTCAGGCGGCACGCCGGTGCATTACCTGTGTGACGAACAGGCCGATTGGACGCCCGATCTGGCCGACATTCGCAGCAAGATCACGCCCAATACCCGAGGCATCGTCGTGATCAACCCGAACAACCCGACTGGTGCGCTCTACCCCGATGCGGTGCTGCGTGAGATTGTCGAGATCGCGCGAGCACACCAGCTGATCGTGTTTGCCGACGAGATCTACGACAAGACGCTGTTCGACGGTCACACCCACACCAGCATGGCCTCGCTTGCCGACGATGTGCTCTTCTTGAGCTTCAACGGCCTGAGCAAAAATTACCGCAGCTGCGGCTACCGGGCTGGCTGGATGGTCGTCTCGGGGGACAAGCGTCACGCCAAGGACTACGTCGAAGGCCTGAACATGTTGGCGTCGATGCGCTTGTGCGCCAACACCCCCGGCCAGTTGGCGATCCAGACCGCACTGGGCGGCTATCAGAGTATCAAGGACCTGGTGGCACCCGGCGGCCGCTTGTGCCGCCAGCGCGATCTGGCCTATAAGTTGTTGAACCAGATTCCGGGTGTCAGCGTGGTCAAGCCCAAAGCCGCGCTCTACATGTTTCCCAAGCTCGACCCCAAGATGTACCCGATCGCCGATGACCAGCAGTTCGCCTACGAGTTGCTGGCCGATGAAAAGGTGCTGATCGTCCAGGGCACCGGTTTCAACTGGATCACCCCTGACCATTTCCGGCTGGTCTTCCTGCCCAACTCGGACGACCTGGCCGAGGCCATTGGACGTATCGAGCGCTTCCTGTCGCATTACCGCAAACGCCATTTCGCTTGAAAGCCTCCATGAAAACACCAAGTGTTTCGGTGCAGACGCCTGTCGCGCAGCGACCTGATGTCGAAGCCCAACCCATTCAGGTCGGCCTGCTCGGTATCGGCACGGTCGGCAGCGGCACCTTCAAAGTGCTGGCGCGCAACCAGCAGGAGATCCGCCGCCGCGCTGGCCGCGGCATTGCGATCACGATGGTGGCTGATCTCGACACCGCGCGTGCCCAGGCCCTGGTTGATGAGGCCGGTATTGAAGGCATCCAGGTGGTTGGCGATGCCCGTGCTGTGATCGCGAACCCGGCGATCGACATCGTCGTCGAGTTGATCGGCGGCTACGGCATCGCCCGCACGCTGGTGATGGAGGCGATCGCTGCGGGCAAGCATGTGGTCACGGCGAACAAGGCGCTGCTGGCGGTGCACGGCAGCGAGATCTTTGCCGCAGCCAGCGCTCAGGGCGTGATGGTCGGTTTCGAAGCAGCGGTGGCCGGCGGCATCCCGATCATCAAGGCGCTGCGCGAGGGGCTGACCGCCAACCGCATCGAGTCGATCGCCGGCATCATCAATGGCACCACCAATTTCATCCTGAGTGAAATGCGGGACAAGGGCTTGGACTTCGGCGTTGTGCTCCAGCAGGCTCAGGCGCTGGGCTATGCTGAGGCCGACCCGACCTTCGACATCGAGGGTGTGGACGCCGCGCACAAGGTCACGATCATGAGTGCGATCGCTTT
>CANFPU010000272.1 GCA_947448955.1 Burkholderiales bacterium | reverse complement strand
GGCCAGCCTCCTCAAATCCGGGCAGTTCGGCCACCTGGGCCAAGCCGGCCAACGCTTGCATCACGAACAACATGTCCTTGACAGGGGCGCGGTAGGTCATTGCAATCTCCAGAAAAAGCAAGGGCGCCAAACAAGGCGCCCAGAACAGGGTCCAACAAGGGGATAACAGGCATCAGCGCCAGCGCATCACAGCGCGGCGACCAACTCCGGCACGGCAGCGAACAGATCGGCCTCCAACCCGTAATCAGCGACGCTGAAGATCGGTGCCTCGGCGTCCTTGTTGATCGCGACGATCACCTTGCTGTCCTTCATGCCGGCCAGGTGCTGGATCGCGCCGCTGATGCCACAGGCCACATACAGCGTCGGCGCGACGATCTTGCCGGTCTGTCCGACCTGCCAGTCATTGGGGGCGTAGCCCGCATCGACCGCCGCGCGGCTGGCACCCATGGCCGCGCCAAGCTTGTCGGCCAATGGCGTCAGCACCTCGTTGAACTTCTCGCTACTGCCCATCGCACGGCCGCCTGAGACGATGATCTTGGCCGCCGTGAGTTCAGGCCGGTCATTGCGCGCGATCTCGCTGCCCAGGAAGCTGCTGTGGCCCGAATCGGCCACGGCCGGCAAGACCTCGACCGCCGCGCTGCCACCGGTCGCCGCTGCGGCATCAAAGCCCGTGGTGCGAACCGTGATCACCTTGATCGAATCGATGCTCTGCACCGTCGCGATCGCATTGCCAGCGTAGATCGGGCGCTCGAAAGTGTCGGCGCTGACCACCTTGGTCGCGTCGCTGATCTGGCCCACGTCGAGCAAGGCGGCCACGCGCGGGGCCACGTTCTTGCCCGCTGCCGTGGCTGGGAACAGCAAATGGCCGTAGCCCGCCGAGATCGCGACCACCTGCGCGGCGAGGTTCTCAGCCAAGCCCTGGGCGAAGCCCGCGGACTCGATGTGCAAGACCTTGGTCACACCAGCGATCTGCGCCGCAGCGGCCGCAGCCGCCCCGGCGTGGTGGCCTGCCACCAGCACATGCACCTCGGCACCGCACTGCAGCGCAGCGGTCACCGTGTTGAGCGTCGCGCCCTTGATCGACGCGTTGTCGTGTTCAGCTATCACCAATGCAGCCATCTCAGATCACCTTCGCTTCGTTCTTGAGCTTGTTCACGAGTGTGGCGACATCGGCCACCTTGATGCCGGCACCGCGCTTGGGCGGCTCGACAACCTTGAGGGTCTTGATCCGCGGCGTCACATCAACGCCCAGATCGGCCGGCTTGACGATCTCGAGCGGCTTCTTCTTGGCCTTCATGATGTTGGGCAGCGTGACGTAGCGCGGCTCATTCAAGCGCAGGTCGGTGGTGATCACCGCCGGCAGGCTCAGGCTGAGGATCTCAGATCCACCGTCGATCTCGCGCGTGACCCGGGCCTTGCCGTCAACGATCTCGACCTTGCTGGCAAAAGTACCTTGCGACAGACCGCCCAGCGCGGCCAACATCTGGCCGGTCTGGTTGCAGTCGTCGTCGATCGCCTGCTTGCCCAGGATGATCAACCCAGGTTGCTCCTTGTCGACCAGCGCCTTGAGCAACTTGGCCACCGCGAGCGGTTGCAGCTCATCCGCGCATTCAACCAAGATCGCACGGTCGGCGCCGATCGCCATCGCGGTGCGCAGCGTCTCCTGGCACTGCGTGACGCCGCACGACACGACGATCACCTCAGTGGCGACGCCTTTTTCACGCAAACGAACCGCTTCTTCGACTGCAATCTCGTCGAAGGGGTTCATGCTCATCTTGACGTTGGCGATGTCAACACCGGTGCCGTCGGACTTCACGCGCACCTTGACGTTGTAGTCGACAACACGCTTCACGGGTACCAATACCTTCATGTCGAGCGGCTCCTGGCCTGGTTGGACTGTCGTTGATCTAAGCTGATTTCGATTCTAAGCCGCCGGCCTCGCGCGGAACATGGCAGAAAATCGAACGATCGTGCTATTTTAGGCCATGACGCCAGGCTCAGCCAAGCCCACAGCAAGGCCAAGGCCATGGTCGGCCGCAGCCCTCTATCATCCGCTGGTTGCGCGGGTGACGGAACTGGTAGACGTAGCGGGCTTAAAACCCGCAGCCCTCGGGCGTACGGGTTCGATTCCCGTCCTGCGCACCAAATGAGCTTTTCAGGTTGACGCATGTTGAGTCAGGTCTCTAGGTGAATCAATCACTTAGAGGCCTTTTTCATGTCTAGTTGACGCACAAACGAGCTAGACAGCGCAAGGGATTCCGGGGAACAATCCGGGGAACGAAACGGGATCCCGGGGCAAAAACCGGGGAACAAGTCCCGATCTTCTTGTCGCAGCGCCTCGAATTGACCGGGGAAGAGCTCGACGAACTCCCGGAACTTCTGAAGGGCTCATGATGCTGCTGACCGACGCCGACTGCAAGAATGCCACCTGCCCGCCCGACCTGAAGCGGCGCAGACTGACCGATGCTGCCGGGCTGTACCTGGAGGTCTCCCCTGCCGGCGCCAAACGCTGGTTCTGGAAGTTCTACCCTGATGGCAAAGAGTCGCGGCTGGCGCTGGGAAGCTACCCTGAGGTCACGCTCAAGGCCGCACGGGTTGCGCGCGACGACGCACGCAAAGCTAAAGCAGACGGCACAAACCCGGTGCAGAAGCGGCGTGCCGAAAAGGCCGCCAAGGCAGCCGCTGGCGCGATTACCTTCGAAGGAGTGGCACGGGAACTGCACGCCTCCAAGGCCACGGCGGATGGTTGGGGGGTACACCATTCGGCGCAATGGCTGCGTTGCCTCGAAAAGGATGTATTTCCCTGGTTGGGATCGCTGCCACTGGCAGACGTGTCGGCGCCTCTGCTGCTCGCCGCGCTGAGGCGGGTCGAGGCGCGCGGCTCCATTCGTATGGCTCACGATTTGCGCGAATCCTCCGGGCAGGTGTTCCGCTACGGGATTGCCACAGGTCGCTGCCAGAGCGACCCGGCCAGCGATCTTCGTGGCGCCCTGCGTCCATTCGTCGTCAAACACATGGGCGCTTTGCTGGACCCAATCCAGGCCGGCGGGATGCTACGAGCGTTCGACTCCTACGCGGGTCACCCCATTACTCGCGCGGCGCTACCGCTATCGGCGCTGCTGTTTCAACGGCCCGGCAACATTCGGGCGATGGAGTGGTCAGACGTTGACGCTGACTTGGCGGTGTGGACTATCCCCAGCAGGGAAATGAAAGGTACAAAGTACCGCAAGGCAAACGGTCGACCCCATATTGTGCCCCTGGCACCACAGGCGCTGGCGATTCTGGCCGATCTACGTCCCCTGACCGGGGATGGCAAGTACGTGTTTCCCTCGCAACGATCCGAAGCGCGTTGCATGAGCGCCAACACCATCACGGCGGCGCTGCGGCGCATGGGATACAGCAACGATGAGATGACAGCCCACGGGTTCAGAGCGATGGCTCGAACGCTCATCATCGAACGCCTGCCGGGCATCCCCGAAGGCGTGATCGAGGCGCAGCTGGCGCATGGCAAGTCCGGCCCGTTAGGTATGGCCTATGACCGGGCCGAGTTCATGGATCAACGGCGAGCAATGATGGCGACCTGGGCCAACTACTTGGACAAGCTGAAGTCCGGCGCAAAAGTACTGAAGCTCAAGGCTGCATGACATGGAATACGGTCAGCAACTGGCCCTGATGCAACAACACACTCCAAGATCCCCGTGGGGTATAGTGAAATCTTGATGGCGCTGGTTGTCCCGCACGCAGGGCTTTCGGCGGTCAAATTCGCATCTGGCGTTCTACAGACGGGCACGCTCCCGAAAAAGGCGCAAGTGCATCGCGGAGCCAAGAACCGCGCCGGGCCGTGGACGGAACCCACGACGCGCAAGAGCTGATTAGGCTGACTGCGCGGCTGAGCGCAAAGTGGAATCCTTCAACCTGCGGGGGATTTCGACTTTCTCAGCAGCGGCGAGCAAAATCTGCGTGTAGTTCGGGTGTGACCCTTTTTTCCGCCAGAAGACTGCGCAGCAGTGTGTCCGGCGGATGGAGAACTACCCATGCCTACCCGCTCAGCCAATTCCTCGTCACCCAT
>CANFPU010000271.1 GCA_947448955.1 Burkholderiales bacterium | reverse complement strand
GTCGACCACATCGACTTGACGGTCCCGGCCGGCACCTACTGCTGCCTGCTCGGGCCGTCGGGCTGCGGCAAGACCTCGACGCTGAGGATGATCGCCGGCCATGAAACCGCCAGCGAGGGAGACATCGTGCTCGGGTCGCGAAACATCACCCGGCTGCCAGCGGCAGAGCGTGGCACCGCGATGATGTTTCAGAGCTATGCCTTGTTCCCACACCTGTCGGCCCTGGACAACGTGGCCTTCAGCCTGAAGATGCGCGGCATGGCCAAGGCACCCCGCCAGGCCAAAGCGGCAGCCCTGCTCGAGCGGGTGTCGCTGAGTGCGCTGGCGCAGCGCAAGCCGGCTGAACTTTCAGGCGGCCAACAGCAGCGGGTGGCGCTGGCGCGCGCGCTGATCACCGAGCCCCGGGTGCTGCTGCTCGACGAGCCGCTGTCGGCGCTCGACCCCTTTTTGCGTGTCCGCATGCGGGCCGAGTTGAAAGCTTGGCAAACCAGCCTGGGCATGACCTTCATCCACGTCACCCACTCGCAGGAAGAAGCCATGGCGCTGGCCGACCAGGTGGTGGTGATGAACCAGGGCAGGATCGAACAGCA
Source organism: Burkholderiales bacterium (assembly GCA_947448955.1). Taxonomy (GTDB): domain Bacteria; phylum Pseudomonadota; class Gammaproteobacteria; order Burkholderiales; family Burkholderiaceae_C; genus Pseudaquabacterium. Next base: position 3,481 of record CANFPU010000271.1, on the reverse strand, counting down.
AGGATCGCCACACCAGGTCTTCAATGCCCCCCGCAATGAGTTTGTCGCGCGCTTCATGGGCGGCCACAACGTGATCCCGCTGAACGGCGGTGCGGTGGCAGTGCGAACGGACAAGACCCAGTTGTCGCGACCGACGGCGGTCAAGCTCGGCGACATCGCAGCACCGACCCGGCTGGACGCCACCATCAGCGCGGTCGAATACCAGGGCAGCCATGTGCTGCTGGCCCTGGTCACCCCCAACCTGGCCGAGTTCAGCGTGATGCTGTCCGAAGCCGAGTTCGACGCCGCGCCCTGGCAGCGCGGCGAGGCCGCTGTCGCCCACTGGACCGAGGCCGACATGCACCCGCTGGCGGCTTGAATCCGCGCTATCGCGCTTTGCCGTCACCCTGCCAACGAAGACCCCTCAAGCCATCAACCCACGACACAGGAGATCACCATGCCTCATGACCCCAAGCCAAACCACACCGACCACACCAAGACCTCCGACACCCTGGGCCTGCCCCGGCGCAGCGTGCTGCAAGGCCTGGCCGGCATCCTGGCCGCCGGCAGCTTCCCGGCGGTGCATTCGCAAGAAAAGATCGTGCTGCGCTACCTGGGCACTGCGGTCAACCAGGACAAGGCGATCGCCGAGAAGTTCAAGGCCGACACCGGTATCGAGATCCAGTATGTCGCCGTCAACACCGACGAAGTGACCAAACGCGCGGTGACCTCGCCCAACAGCTTTGATCTGATCGACACCGAGTACTTCTCGCTGAAGAAGATCGTGCCCACCGGCAACCTGAAAGGCATCGACACCAAGCGCATCAAGAACGCCGACAAGATCACGCCGCTGTTCACCACCGGCATGGTCGGTGGCAAACCGGTCGGCGACCAGGGTACTGCACCGAAGAAGGTGATCTACCTGGAAGGCGAGAAGAGCAAGGTCTTCGCCAAGTCGCCGACCCAGTTCATGAGTCTGATCCCCACGGTCTACAACGCCGACACGCTGGGCATCCGCCCCGACCTGATCAAGCGCCCGATCGAGAGTTGGAAGGAACTGCTCAATCCTGAATTCAAGGGCAAGGCAGCGATCCTCAACATCCCGTCGATCGGCATCATGGACGCGGCGATGGTCGTCGAGGCGATGGGTCTCTACAAATACCCCGACAAAGGGAACATGACCAAAAAGGAAATCGACCTGACGATCAAGACGCTGATCGAGGCCAAGAAGGCCGGCCAGTTCCGCAGCCTTTGGAAGGATTTCAACGAGAGCGTCAACCTGATGGCGTCGGGCGAGGTGGTGATCCAGTCGATGTGGTCGCCGGCCGTCACCGCGGTGCGCAGCAAGGGCATCGCCTGCACCTTCCAACCCCTCAAGGAAGGCTATCGCGCCTGGGCCGCCGGCTTCGGTCTGCCAGCCACGCTGAGCGGCAAGAAGCTGGACGGCGCCTATGAGTTCATCAACTGGTTCCTCGACGGCTGGGCCGGCGCCTACCTGAACCGACAGGGCTACTACAGCGCGGTACTCGAGACCGCCAAGGCCAAGATGGAAGCTTATGAATGGGCCTACTGGATGGAAGGCAAGCCGGCCGAAAAGGACATCAAGAGCCCCAATGGCGACCTGTTGCACAAGGCCGGCGGCGTGCGAGACGGCGGCTCTTATGAGCAACGCATGGGGGGCATCGCGTGCTGGAACGCGTTAATGGACGAGAACACCTACATGGTGCAGAAGTGGAATGAGTTCGTCGCGGCCTGACGATCTGCACTGATCGGCGCAAGCCCTGCATGGACACCTACGCGCTCAAGAACGGTCCCAAGGCCTGGCTGCAGGCGGGGCCGTTCGGCGCGGTGTTCGGGTTCTTCTTCGTGCTGCCGCTGCTGCTGGTCCTGGCGGTCAGTTTCTGGCCCACCAGCGACTACGCGTTGGATCCAGGCTTCACGCTGCAGAACTATGTCTCGATCTTCGAGGGCTGCGGCAATCTTGCCGAGCCCTGCGTCACCCTCAAGACCTACGCCTCGACGCTGGGATTCAGCCTGCTGGCCTGGGGCGCCACCTTGGTGCTGGGTTTTGCGATCGCCTACTTCCTGGCCTTCCATGTCCGATCGCCTGGCCTGCAGACGCTGCTCTTCGTTGTCTGCACGATCCCGTTCTGGACTTCCAATGTGATCCGAATGGTTTCCTGGCTACCGCTGCTGGGACGCAACGGCCTCGTCAACCAGGGCCTGATGGGGCTGGGCTGGGTTGATGCGCCGCTGGACTGGCTGCTGTTCTCCAAGTTCTCGGTGGTGCTGGCTTTCGTTCACCTGTACACCATGTTCATGCTGGTGCCGATCTTCAACTCGATGATGCGCATCGACCCAGCGCTGCTCGAAGCCGCCGACGACGCCGGCGCCAGCGCCTGGCAGACCTTGTGGAACGTGATCATTCCGCTGTCACGCACCGGCATCCTGATCGGCTCGATCTTCGTCATCACGATCGTGATGGGCGACTTCGTCACCGTCGGCGTGATGGGTGGGCAACAGATCGCCTCGGTCGGCAAGGTGATCCCGGTCCAGACCTCGTACCTGCAGTTCCCACTCGCCGCAGCCAACGCGGTGGTGCTGCTGGCGGTGGTGATGCTGATCATCGTCGCGCTGACTCGGCTGGTCGACCTGCGCAAGGAACTGTGAGATGGCCAAGGACCGCCGTCGCCAAGGCTTCTGGCCGCTGGCCTTCGTGTTCGCGCTGTTTGTGCTGTTTCTCTATGGCCCGGTGATCACGATCTTCGTGCTCAGCTTCCAAGGCCCAGAGGGCGGCCTGACCTTCCCGATGCGCGGCAGTTCGCTGCACTGGTACGCCGAATTGTGGAAGGGACTGGGCGTGGTCGACATCGGTGCTGCGCTGCGGCGCTCGCTGGCGCTGGGCGCGGTAGTGATGGTCCTGACCGTCGTTCTGTCGCTTTCCGCGGGCATGGCATTCCGCAAAAAGTTTGCCGGCAGCCAGGCGCTGTTCCATGTCACCGTGGCCAGCCTGATCATGCCGTCGATCATCGTGTCACTGGGCATCGGCCTGCAGTTCCGTCTGCTCGACAGTGTCATCAAATGGCTGCTGGAAGCGCTGGGCGCGATGGACGCGCTCGAGTCCTACACCACTTCGCTGGGCCTGTTCAGCTCAGGCCTGGGCGCGCACCTGACCTGGACACTGCCTTTCGGCCTGTTGATCATGTTCGCGGTCTTCAACCGCTTCGACCCGGCCTTTGAAGAGGCCGCGCGCGATCAGGGCGCTACCCCTTGGCAGACCTTCTGGCATGCCGTGCTGCCGATCATCGCGCCGTCGGTCGTGGGCATCGGTATGTTCGGCTTCACCCTCAGCTGGGACGAGATCGCACGATCGTCGCAGGCCGTCGGCGACCTCAACACGCTGCCGCTGGAATTGCAGGGGCTGACCACCACCGTCACCTCGCCGGCGATCTACGCGCTGGGCACCGCGACGACGGCAATTTCGCTGCTGGTGATCGCCATC
>CANFPU010000270.1 GCA_947448955.1 Burkholderiales bacterium | reverse complement strand
GACCAACGCACCATCGATCCGGACACCACCCTGGTCAACAAGGCGCAATCCTTCACTGGTCGAGGGGACCAAACCAGCCTGCTTGAGCAACATGCCTATCGTCATCGGCGCACCGGACAGGCTCACTTCGGTGATCTGGTCAGGAACTCCTCCGCGAGCACGATGGGCAAAATCAGCCTCCGCAGCCTCTGCCGCAGCCAGGCTGTGGAATCGGGTGACGATCTCTCTCGCCAACAGCAGCTTGGCATCCTTGGGATTGCGACCTGCATCGACCTCGGCCTTCAGCGCCGCACAGCTCGACTCGCTGCGAAAGCTCAACAACGCAAACCAGCGCCACATCAGGCTGTCGCTGATCGATAGCACTTTGGCGAACATGCTGTTGGCAGGCTCGGCAATGCCGATGTAGTTGTTCTTGCTCTTCGACATCTTCTCGACGCCGTCCAGACCTTCGAGCAAGGGCATCGTCAAGATGCACTGCGGCTCCTGCCCGTACTCCTGCTGCAGATGGCGCCCGACCAGAAGATTGAACTTCTGGTCTGTGCCACCCAACTCAAGGTCACTCTTGAGCGCAACCGAGTCATAGCCCTGCATCAGCGGATACAGGAACTCGTGAACAGAGATCGGGGTATTGGCCTTGAAACGCTCGTGGAAATCGTTTCGTTCCATCATCCGAGCCACGGTGTAACGAGCCGCCAATTCGATCATCCCACGGGCACCGAGAGGATCACTCCATTCGCTGTTGTAGCGGATCTCGGTTCGCGCGGGATCCAGAACTAGGCTGGCCTGCTGGTAATAGGTTTTGGCGTTGGCCTCGATCTGTTCGCGCGTCAGCGGCGGTCGGGTGTTGTTGCGCCCAGACGGATCGCCAATCATCGAGGTGAAGTCGCCGATCAAGAAGATGACTTGGTGCCCCAGGTCTTGCAGTTGTCGCATCTTGTTGAGAACGACGGTATGACCGATGTGAATGTCGGGCGCGGTGGGGTCGAGACCGAGCTTGATCCGCAACGCCTGACCAGTGGCTTCAGCCCGCGCGAGTTTCCTGAGCCAATCTGCCTGCGGCAGGAGTTCCTCGCAATTGCGAAGCGAGACTGCCATCGCCTCGCGAACCCTATCGGTGATGGGATAAGACTCAGCAAGGCCTGCGGATTCGGGCATAGACATGTTGTTCGATGGATGGCTGACCTGGGCCTGGGCCGGCGGCGCGCACTGGTTATACTGACCTTCCCGTTGTGAATCAAGCTTGCCTTGCCGGGCTTCGGGAACAGCTGAGGATTCTAGGCGACGTGATCCGTCTACCAAGCAGGTTCGGCGCAGGCCTACAAACGCTAATCAAGGGCAATTCCGGGATCGGATTGGCCGAATTCGGAATTGACTGCCTTGGACTCGGTACCGCCCATCGCCAAAAATTGGTTGTCGCAAGCCCAGGCATTTGTCGTAAGGCACACGCGCAGGCTCAGCGCTGCGTTCACTGCACTGCTGGGAGGGTTCGCGGTAACAGCCTTTGGCATTGCACCTCTGGCGCCGGATGCCGCAAATTTGCCGCAACGTCTGGTCAGCGAAACTTTGCAGATCCCAGGTCTCGATCGTCAACTGGTCCAACTTGCAGAAAAAGCCCTTGAGCTCAACCGCAGTGGCCTGACCCGCGGCCAAGATACAGCTGACAGCTTGCTGGGTCGGCTCGGGGTCAATGATCCGTCAGCGGCGACATTCCTTCGCCTTGACCGGAATGCTAGGCTGCTGCTTGAAGGTTCGCCTGGGAAAATGGTTCAGATCCGAAGTGCAGCCGACGGCACATTGATCGAATTGATCGCGAGGTTCCCCGCTCTCGATACCTCTCGAGCCGCAAGCCACTTCACCCGACTGACCGTGAAGCGAGCACAAGGCAAACTCAGAGCCACCCTTGAGACTGCGGCACTCGTGCCGCAAGTCCGGTTGGGCAGTGGCACCGTGCGCAGTTCCTTGTGGGCGGCCACTGACGACGCAAGACTGCCCGATGCGATCGCCATGCAACTGGTCAATATCTTTTCAGGCGACATCGATTTCCATCGCCAACTCCGCAAAGGCGATACCTTCAGCGTCGCCTTCGAAGCCATGACTGCTGACGATCAACCGATCGCCTGGAACCAGGGCACGGGGCGCATCGTGGCGGCGGAGTTCATCAACAACGGCAGGTCCCTACAAGCCGTCTGGTACCCAGGTGCAGGCAAAGGCGGTTATTTCGGTCCCGATGGGCGCAGTCTACGCAAGTCATTCTTGGCAAGTCCGATGGAGTTTTCGCGCGTGACGTCAGGCTTCGCGATGCGCCTCCACCCCATTTTGCAGAGTTGGCGTGCCCACAACGGCGTCGACTATGGCGCCCCGGCTGGCACACCGGTACGGTCGGTGGCTGAAGGCGTGGTGGAGACCGCCGGCCATCAAAACGGTTATGGCAATTTGGTTCAATTGCGACACGGTGCCGGTAAGACCACCCTCTATGCACACCTCACCAAAATCGACGTTCGCCAAGGGCAGCGTGTCGAACAAGGGCAACGTATCGGTACAGTGGGCGCCACAGGTTGGGCTACTGGACCACACCTACATTTCGAATTACGAGTTGGGGGACAGTTTCAGGATCCGCTGAAAGTCGCCCGAGAAAGCGAGAGTCTGACGATAGACCCTTCGGCTAGACCTCAATTTCAAAAGTTGGCCAGCTTGGCGAAGCATCAACTCGCCGCCGCGACGGCCATGGTGGGTTTCAACAGGGATGCGGAGTGAGCTTGCTGGCGTGCACCCTACCAGCACGTCAACTTTCAAATACCTCTGTGTAACCTGACGAGAGATGTCGGATCTTTACATCGGCTTGATGTCAGGGACATCGATGGACGGTGTCGATGCGGTGCTTGCGACGCCTGGCACTGCACAAGAGAAGCTTCGATTGCACGGGCACGTCCACAGACCCTTTGGCCCAAGCCTACGCAAGTCGCTCATCTCGCTGAATAGCACAGGTCCAGACGAGCTGCACAGATCAGCGTTGGCCTCCAATGCAATCAGCCTAGCCTATGCGGATGCGGTGACGGTACTGCTGCGTGAATGCTCCCAAGATGCACAGGCAGTCCGCGCGATAGGCGCTCATGGACAGACCGTCCGACACAGTCCCGGCGGAATCGGCCGCGCGGGCTACACCATCCAATTGATCAATGGTTCCCTTTTGGCCGAAAGGTGCGGCATCGACGTCGTCTGCGACTTTCGCAACCGCGATATCGCCGCTGGCGGGCAAGGCGCGCCTTTGGTACCCGCTTTTCACGCTGCCGTGTTTGGTATCGACGGCTTGCCGCAGGCAATTCTGAATCTAGGCGGCATCGCCAACGTCACGCTGTTAGACGGCGCCGGTGGCGTGCTAGGCTTCGACTGCGGACCTGGCAATGCCCTGTTGGATCTCTGGTGCCAGAAGCATCGGGATGAACCCTATGACGATGACGGAAGTTGGTCAATGACAGGCCGCATCGACACCCAGTTGCTGGAGCGACTGCTCGAAGAGCCCTATCTCCACAAGCCCCCCCCCAAGAGCACTGGCCTAGATCTTTTCAACTTGCCTTGGCTAACCCGTATCTTGGCCAAAGCCACGACAGACATTACGGCCTCGAACGTCCAGGCCACATTGGTGGAATTTACCGTGCGCGTAGCGGTAACAGCCGTTCAGGCACAAATGCCCACAACAAGACGCCTGTTGGTATGCGGCGGCGGGGCGTTCAATGGCGCATTGATGCGAAGACTCTGTGACCTTCTGCCTGCGGTGGCAGTCTCCAGCACAGAGGCCTACGGCTTGCCAGCACAACAAGTAGAGGCAGCAGCCTTCGCGTGGCTTGCCCAGTCATATATCAATCGTCAGCCCGGCAATTGTCCAGCAGTCACTGGCGCGGTCGGACCGCGAATCCTAGGTTGCCTGTACCCGGTCCGCTGAGCACCAGAAACTCAGGTCTTCAGCGAAAAAATTCATCGTGTAAGCTCTTCCCGCTAAATTATTTACCATATTTATTCGAAAAAAATGCCGTTGTTGTTGAATTTATTTGAGATATAAAATATAATATGCGACCGTAACTTTATTTTTAAATCATGGGTCGCAACGCAGTCTTGGTGCTTAAAAATATT
>CANFPU010000269.1 GCA_947448955.1 Burkholderiales bacterium | reverse complement strand
GCACGAGCGAGTTTGGCCACTCGCTCGCCGCGCCAGGCCCAGATCGATGGGCAGACAAAGTGAACTGTCTTGATACCCGCTTCACGCAACCGCATTTCGAGGCCGAAATTGAAATCGGGTGCATCGACGCCGATGAAGACCGAAGGCCGGTCGCGCAGCAAACGATCACCCAACTGACGGCGGATTCTCAGCAACTCGGGCAAGCGCCCGATCGCGTCGACATAGCCGAATACCGAGAGCCGCTCGTGCGGCCACCAAGCGTCCAGGCCTTGCGCGACAAGCTTGGGGCCACCAATGCCGACGGCCCGCAGGTCGGGCCAACGGGATTTCAAGCCCTGCAACATCAGACCACCGAGCAGGTCCCCCGATGCTTCACCCGCGACCAGAGCCAGCCGCAGCGGGCCCGGGTCCAAGCCCTCAACGGACGATGCCGCGATCGGCATGAGCCAGAAAATCGAGCATCAGCGCGATGTCGCCATCGCTGCCCTCAAGCTGACCTTTCAGTGCGGCGATCGCGTTCACACCGTCCGTCAATGTCAGTCCTTGCCGATAAAGCAGTCGATGCATCTGTTTGACCTGCGCGATGCGTTCAGTCGAAAAATCCCGCCGGCGCAGGCCTTCGGCGTTGATGCCGGTGGCGCTGGCGGGATTGCCCGCGGCCGTGACATAGGGCGGCAGGTCTTGCGACAAACGGGTCTGGAAGCCCGTCATCGCATGGGCCCCGACACGAACGAATTGATGCACACCCGAGAGCCCGCCGAGAAACGCCCAGTCACCCAGATGCACATGACCTCCGAGCTGGGTCGCATTGGCAATGATGGTGTGGTTGCCGATCCGGCAATCATGGGCGATGTGCACATAGGCCATGATCCAGTTGTCGTCGCCCAGGGCTGTCAGTCCCGCGTCCTGCACCGTGCCGGTGTTGATCGTGACGAACTCGCGAATCGTGTTGCGGTCGCCGATTTCAAGGCGCGTGGGCTCACCGGCATATTTCTTGTCTTGTGGCTCGCCGCCGATCGAGGCGAATTGGAAGATCCGGTTGTCGCGGCCGATCGTGGTGTGACCTTCGACGACGCAGTGCGGACCAATGCTGCTACCAGGTCCGATACGAACGTCAGCGCCGATCACCGCATACGGGCCGACGCTGACATCGTCCGCCAGTTCAGCCCGCAGCGCGACCACCGCAGTGGCATGGATACGACTCATGGTTGGCCGTGCTCAGCTCAGCTTGCGCATCGTGCACATCAAATCGGCCTCAACTGCTGTGTGGCCATCCACGCTGGCGCGGGTCTTGTACTTGTAGATTCCAGCCTTGGCGCGCTCGAGGTTGGCTTCAAGAATCAATTGGTCGCCGGGCTCGACGACGCGCTTGAAGCGTGCGCCGTCGATACCCAGAAAGTAGACCACCGTGTCCTCGTCAGGCGCCTCGCCCATCGACTCAAAAGACAGTAGCGCAGCAGTCTGCGCCAAGGCCTCGATCATCAACACGCCTGGCATCACGGGACGGTGCGGAAAATGACCGTTGAAGAAGGGCTCGTTGATCGTGACATTCTTCAGGGCCTTGATGCGCTTGTCGCGCTCGAATTCAATCACCCGGTCGACCAACAAGAATGGGTATCGGTGCGGCAGCAACTTGAGAATGCGGTGGATGTCGAGCACGGCGGCAGTCATGTTTGTTTCTTCTCCAGCGCACGCAAGCGATCGCGCAGGCCATGAAGTTGTCGCAGCGTGGCCGCGTTCTTTTCCCAGGACGCATTGTCATCGAAGGGAAACAGGCCGCTGTACTGACCAGGCTTCAAGATCGAGCGTGTGATCACCGTCGCCGCGGTGATGTGCACATGGTCGACCAGTTCCAGGTGACCCAGGATGATTGCGCCACCACCCGCCGTGCAATGGCGACCGATCTTGGCGCTGCCAGCGATACCGACACAACCGGCCATCGCGCTGTGCGCCCCAATGCGAACGTTGTGGCCGATCTGGATCAGGTTGTCGAGCTTGACACCCTCGTCGATCAACGTGTCGGCCAGTGCACCGCGGTCGATACAGGTGTTGGCACCGATCTCCACATCATCGCCAATGCGCACGGCCCCGAGTTGCTCGATTTTTTGCCAATACGCCTCGTCACCTTGGCCATCAAGGGCAAAACCGAAACCATCGGCGCCGATCACCACGCCCGAGTGCACGATGCCCCGGGCGCCAATCCGACAGGCCTCGCCCAACGTGACACGAACTGCCAGACGTGTACCCTCACCCACCGACGCATCCTCACCGATGTAGCAATGGCTACCGATCACCGCACCGGCCCCAATCACGGCACCGGCCCCAATGTAGGCCTGGGCCGCCACCGAAGCGCTAGGGTGCAGCCGAGCGCCGGGTTCAACCACCGCACTGGAATGAACGCCAGGCACCGGCTGGCGCCGCATGCGCGCCACCCACCACTGGGTCAGGCGTGCAAAGTAGAGATAAGGGTCGGCAGCCACGATGGCCGGCCCACGTGCCAGCGCAGCTTCACGCATGCTTGGCGAGACAATCACACCAGCCGCTAGGCAAGCCGATAGCTGGGCACCATAGCGTGGGTTGGCAAGAAAACAAAGGCTGCCGGCATCGGCGGACTCCAGCGGCGCCAGTCTCGTGATGACGGTCTGACCATCACCGCACAGTTCGCCACCTAGCGCGGCGACGATGTCGGCCAGCCGCAGCGGCTCGGCAGCCAATCGGTTACTTGGCCGCTGGCGCGGCGTTGAGCGCCTTGATCACCTTCTCGGTGATGTCGACACGCCCGCTGGCGAAGACCACGTCCTGCAGGATCAGATCGTACTTCTCACCTTCGAAAATGCCTTTGATGACCTTGTTGGCACGCTCGACGATACCCGCGGTCTCTTCGTTGCGGCGCTGGTTGAGGTCTTCCTGAAACTCGCGACGTTTGCGCTGCAGGTCTCGGTCCTGCTCCACCAAGTCGCGCTGGCGCCGGTTGCGCTCGCTCTCGGCCAACGCGGGCGCATCCTTCTCCAGTTTGTCGGCTGCGGCCTTGAGCTTGTTAGCCTGGTCGTTCAAGTCCTTGTCGCGCTTGCTGAAATCAGACTCCATTCGAGCCAGTGCAGCCTTGGCAGGCGTCGCCTCGCGAAGCACCCGCTCGCTGTTGACATAGCCGATCTTGAGTTCCTGCGCCTGTGAGACGCCGGCGGCAGCCAGCAGAGGCAAGCAAGCCAGCATGGCCCACGACTTCATGGTCTTCTTGGTCATCAGAACGCGGTCCCGATCTGGAATTGGAAACGTTGGATTCTATCTGTCGCCTGCTTGCGAATCGGCGAACCCCAGCTCAGTTTGAGTGGGCCGACCGGCGAAATCCAGGACAAGCCGATACCCGCCGAAGAACGGAGGCTGTCGACCGTGATCCGCTCGCCATCGCGCCAGACATTGCCGGCATCGGCAAAGCCGAAGATGCGCAGCGACTTGTCGTTGCCGGTTCCAGGCACCGGCAAGTACAACTCGGCATTGATGTTGAGCTTCTTGGCGCCGCCGACATAGGCGCCGGTCGGGTCAATCACGCCCAGCGAGTTCTGCTCGAACACCCGCACCGAGCCCAAACCGCCACCGTAGAAATTCTTGAACACCGGATAGGGCCGCCCGCCCAACCCCGAGCCCCAGCCCAGTTCGCTGTTGATACCCAGCGTTATGCGTTGCCAGATGGGGAAAAACTGCTGGTATTGGAGATTCGTGCGCACATACCGTACATCGCCGGCCACACTCCATTCAACGTTGGCTCGTTGGTAGCGGCCTGCGGTCGGCGTCAATGCACTGTCGCGCTGGTCTCGCGCCCAACCCAGGGTCAACGGCACGGCCGTCGACACCGGACCATAGAGAAAACGGTAATCGAAGTACTGGTTCGGGATACCAGCCGAAGAGCCGATGTTGGTCTGCTCGACACCGACGCCGAAGAACACGGTGTCGTACTCTGAGAATGGCACGCCGAAACGAACAGATCCGCCAGGGTTGGTGATTTGGTATTGGTCGCCCAGGCTGTTGTACGGCCGCGAGGTGCGGTAGTAGAGGTCGAGCGCTCGCGAGATGCCGTCCACGGTGAAATACGGGTCTACTGTGGACAAGACTAGGCTGCGCGCGAGCCGGCTGGTAT
>CANFPU010000268.1 GCA_947448955.1 Burkholderiales bacterium | reverse complement strand
CTCGCCGCAGCCGGCGCACCCCGAAAGTGCGGCTCTGGACCCCGCCGTCTAATGCCCTGTCCATGAGGTTTCCGCACGAAGCCTCTGGACAAAAGATCAGAATCGGGGCAGCAAACAACGCGGGAGAACCCGGATGAAGGACCTTCAAGAGCAACTTGTGGCTCAAGGCGTGCACACGCTGATGGCTCAATTCACCGACATCCACGGTGTTGGGCGGGGCAAGTTGGTGCCGCTGGCCCACCTGGATGACTTGCTGACCAAGGGCGTGGCCTTTTCCGGTCCGTCCATCTCGGGCTTTGATCTGCCGCGCAGCGGCCTGCGATCGGCCTACTGGGCGCGAGGATCGGCCAGCACCACCCAAGCCCTGCCTTGGATGCCAGGCTTTGCAAGCGTGGTGTGTGACGGCTTCGTCGCCAATGAAGCCTTCGAAGCGTGTCCACGCCAGGTCTTGCGCCGCCAGATGGCCAGACTTGCTGCCAAGGGTTGGCACCTGCGCACCACGATCGAACCCGAATTCTTTCTGCTCAAGTGCGTCGCCGGCCAATGGTTGCCGGCCGAAGACGTCGACCGGCTGAGCCATCCCAGCCATGATCTGAAGAGCCTGCGACGACAACGCGGATATCTTCAAGCCCTGCATCAAGCCCTTGCAAGTTGCGGTGTCGACGTGCTGGAGATTGACCATGGAGGCGCGCATGGCCAGTTCGAATTCAATTTCGGCTTCGATGAGGTGCTGGCCAGCGCCGATCACCTGATGCTGTTCAAGCACGCGGCGCACCTACTGGCCGAGGCCCAAGACATGGTGTTCTCGATGATGCCCAAGCCCTTTGCCGACCAATCCGGCAGCGGCATGAAGATGCAGGTCTCGATGTGGTCCGGCAACCCTCATGACCGACATGACAACGCACGCAACCTGTTCGTCGCGCATCGCACAGACGGTTCTGTCGACACCACGGTGCCGCTTTCAGCCTTGGGCCGACAGTTCGCCGCAGGTGTGCTGTCGCACTCGGCCGCACTGTGCGCGCTGGCCGCCCCCACCATCAACAGCTACAAACGGCTTACCGCAGACAGGTCAATCTCGCTCACCGGCTGGGCACCCACCCATGTGACGCATGGGCCCGACGACCGGACAGCACTGCTGAGCACGCTGAGCGGCCGCTTTGAATGGCGATTGCCCGATGCCAGTGCCAACCCCTACCTGACCAGCGCGGCACTGATCGCTGCCGGAATCGACGGCATCGAGCATTCGCTGGTGTTGCCCGATGCGATCGACGATGACTTGTCCGAATTCAGCCCATTCGAAATCGCCGAGCGTGGCATTGCGCTGCTGCCGCAAAGTCTAGGCCAAGCTCTCGACGCGCTGACCACCGACCCAGTGATCAATGCGGCGCTCGGCCCAATGCTCTGCAAGCAGTTCATCGATCTCAAGCGCGTTGAGCTCGCCGAGCATGCCCGTCACGTCAGCGATTGGGAATTGCAGCGCTATGCAGCCGCGCATTGATTGATGGGTTCCAGTGCTTTCCAGCGCTGGCGGTGCGCTGTCCACGAAGAGTTCACAGGTGGTGACCAAGGCCGATACCCAAGCCCATCGACGACGGTGACAGGGCGGGTGGACGCCTACGCCCATAGGGCGGTGTAGTCAATGAAGGCGCAGCGCCCACCAATTCTTGCCTACCTGTGCTTGGCCGCCAGCATGATGCTAGTTGGTTGCTACGTCGGTGCGTCGCGCCTGCTAGTGGCCGCGCTGCCAGTGTTCCTGCTGGCTTGGCTGCGCTTCGCCATTGCCGCGCTCGCGATGCTGCATTGGGTTAGGCGCTCGCCCGGGGAGGCGCCGCTGACCAAGCGCGACCGCCGACTGCTGTTCTGGGAGAGTTTTCTCGGCAATTTTCTGTTTTCGATCTGCATGCTCTCGGGCGTGGCACTGACTTCAGCGCTGTCTGCCGGCGTGGTGATGGCTGCGATACCGGCGGCGGTGGCGCTGCTGTGCCGCGGCTTTCTGGGCGAGCGCATCAGCGGACGCAACCTGTTGGCGATCGTCTGCGCGGCGATGGGTATCGTGTTGCTGGCGTTCACCCGAGCTGAGCAACCCGGCAGTGCGATCGGCGCAGCGCTCGCAACCACCGACACCAACGGCTGGCCCGCCACCTGGCCCCAGGCCTGGGCGCCCTGGGCCGGTCATGCACTGTTGCTGGGCGCTGTGTTCTGCGAAGCCGCCTATGTCGTGATCGGCAAGCGCCTGACCGGCAGCGTTTCGCCGCGGCGGATCAGCGCACTGATCAATCTGTGGGGGCTGGCGCTGGTGACACCGCTGGGGCTCTGGCAAGCTATAGAGTTCGACTTTGGCAGTGTCAAGGCGTCGATCTGGGCGCTGCTGGTGGGCTACGCGTTGGCTGCCAGCGTGGCCACCGTTTGGTTGTGGATGAAAGGGCTGGTCCGGGTGCCTGCGCCACAAGCGGGAATCTTCACCGTGATGCTGCCGCTGGCCGCGGCAGCGGTCGGCGTGCTGTTTCTCGGTGAGGCGGTTGGCGTCGGTCACTTCGTCGCGTTGACCTTGGCACTGCTGGGCTTGCTGCTCGCGACTTGGCCATCGCGGCCGGCTTGAACCCTGGTTCAGCCTCGTCCCGCGTTTCGAAGTACCAAATCATCGGCCGACAACACACCGTGTTCGGTGATCAGACCGCTGACCAAACGAGCCGGCGTCACATCGAAAGCCGGGTTCAGCGCCGGACTGCCATCAGGCATCAGTTGCACTTCGGTGACCACGCCCAGCGCGTCGCGGCCGCTGATGTGGGTCAGCTCGCGCGGTGATCGCTGCTCGATCGCGATCTCGGTCAAACCGTCCTGGATCGACCTGTCCAGCGTCGAAAAAGGCATCGCGACATAGAACGGCACGCCGTTGTCGAATGCTGCCAGCGCCTTGAGGTAGGTGCCGATCTTGTTGCAAACATCACCCCGCGCGGTGACCCGGTCGGCACCGACGATCACCAGATCGACAAGACCACGTTGCATCAGGTGCCCACCGGTGTTATCGGCGATCACCGTGTGCGCCACACCTTGCTGCCCCAGTTCCCAAGCCGTCAGACTGGCACCCTGGTTTCGCGGCCGGGTCTCGTCAACCCAGACATGTACCGCCAGACCTGCAGCCTGCGCCTGGTAGACCGGCGCCAATGCAGTTCCCCAGTCCACGGTGGCCAACCAACCGGCATTGCAATGCGTGAGCACGTTCAGAGCGCGACCCGCCAACGGTGCGACGCCCGGCCGGGTGGGCGCGGCCGCGAGCGCCTGCATCAAGGCCAGTCCGTGACGGCCGATGGCGGCGTTCACCGCGACGTCTTCTTCGGCGATCTCGTCGGCCAGTGACCAGGCGGCCATAGCGCGCTGGTGAGGCGGCAACGGCAGCAGCGCATCGAGCATGCGGCGCGTCGCCCAGACCAGATTCACCGCGGTAGGCCTTGCACCGTCCAGCAAGGCCTGCGCTAGACGCAAGCCTGCGTCGTCTGGCGCTGCGCTGCACTGCAGCGCGATACCGTAGGCCGCGGTTGCGCCGATCAGTGGCGCACCACGCACCCACATCTCGGCAATCGCATCACGCACCTGGCTCACACTGGCCAAGCGCTGGATCGCCAGCGAGTGCGGCAGCGCCCTCTGGTCGATCACCCATACCGCGTCACGCTCGGGCGAAGGCCATAGGCTGCGCCTTTGCTGGCCGGCAACCTTCACAACACCCGCCCTGCCACAGCGCGCAAACGCTGAACCATGTCAGGATCACGCGCAGCCGGTGCTGTGATCAAGGCATGGTCCAGCGAGCGCCGACAAGCGCAGCCCGGGCCATGCGAGTCGTGTGCAATCGCAGCCGCACCACGGGCGACCAGCGCGCGCGCAGCATCGGCATTGCTGCTGAGCACCGCGACGATCGCCTCCACCGTGACGTCATCGTGAGACGGATGCCAGCAATCGAAATCGGTGACCATCGCCACCGTCGCATAGCAAAGCTCAGCCTCTCGGGCCAGCTTGGCCTCAGGCATGTTCGTCATGCCGATCACATCACAGTTCCAGCTGCGGTAGAGCTGCGACTCCGCTAGCGTGCTGAATTGCGGCCCCTCCATCGCTAGGTAGGTGCCACCTCGCTGGTGGCGTACACCCAGGTCTGCCAGCGCAGCCTGCACATGGT
>CANFPU010000267.1 GCA_947448955.1 Burkholderiales bacterium | reverse complement strand
ATGGTTCGCATCTGCTTGCCGAAAGCCACCACCAGGGGCAGCCCCACGTAGCCCAAGCCGATCACTGCGACGGTCGTCATTGAAATTCTTTGCCCGGATAAATTTCTGCGGCCCTGATTGTCGCCGCTGCGCGGGGCAGCACCTGCGCAGGCGCCAAATCGGGCTGTCATTCGCACCATGGCAAACTCGTCATCGGACTGAGACGGCCCAACACGGCGCCGCCAAACCCTCAACGCCATGCCCCCACCTCTCAACCCGACCGCTCCATCCGGCCCCAGGGTTCTGGTACTGAGCCAGCATTTCTGGCCCGAGTCCCTGCGCATCAACGATGTAGTGTTGGATTTGCAGCGCGCGGGTTGCCAAGTCAGCGTGTTGACCGGCCAGCCCAACTACCCTGGCGGCCAGGTGTTCGAGGGCTACCGGGCACTGTCCTCCGGCGTCCAAGTCCACCGGGGCTTGACGATCCACCGCGTGCCACTGGTGCCACGCGGCCGCGGCGGCGCACTGCGTCTGGTGGTCAACTACCTGTCGTTCATCGCTGCGGCATCCACGGTCGGCGCCTGGCGGCTGCGTGGCCGGCCATTCGACGTGATCTTCGTCTACGGCACCTCACCGATCCTGCAGGCTATCGGCGCCATCGCGCTCGGCCGAATCAAGCGCTGCGCCGTGGTCACCTGGGTGCAAGACCTGTGGCCCGAGAGCCTGGTGGTCACCGGCTATGTGCGCAGCCCATCGCTGCTGCGAGCCGTGTCTTGGGTGGTGCGCTGGATCTACCAGCGCTGCGACCTGCTGCTGGTGCAGTCTGAGGCTTTCACCGCCCGCGTGCTACCGCTGGCGGGCCAAACACCGGTGCGCTACCACCCCAACCCGGGCGAAGTGGCGGCGCAAGACATCGGCAAGTTCCCGGCGGAGCCTGGCGTCGACTCGGCAGCACCGGCGCTGCGCCTGCAGCCGGGCTTCAATCTGGTGTTTGCTGGCAACCTGGGAATGGCCCAGGCGCTGGACTCTGTGCTGGACGCTGCCGAACTGCTGCAAGACCTGCCGGATTTCCGGCTGGTGCTGGTGGGCAGCGGCCAGCGCGGCGCTTGGCTGGCTGAGCAGGTGGCGCAACGCGGGCTGCGCAACGTGCAGTTGGCGGGTAGGTTCGACCCGCAGCAGATGCCGGCGATCCTGGCCCAGGCCTCGGCACTTTTGGTCAGCTTGGTCGACGATCCGGCGATGCGGCTGACCGTCCCCAGCAAAGTACAGAGCTACCTAGCAGCCGGAAAACCGATCATCGCAGCACTGGATGGTGAGGGTGCGCGCCTGGTGCAAGCCTGCGGCGCGGGCATCGCCTGCGCCGCAGGCCAACCTCAAGCGCTGGCCGACGCCGTGCGCCGCCTGCACGCGATGAGCGACGCGCAACGATGGGACTTCGGCCGTGCCGGCCAGCAGCATTACCGCGAGCATTTCGACCCGTCCCAGCTGGCCACTGCGCTGCGCGAGCACCTGACCTGGGCCACGGCCAGGCGCGCCAGCGCTGCGGCGACAATCCTTGCCCGCCATCGCGGCAAATCATGAGGGCTTGGGCCAAAAACCCAATTCTGGCCCACAAAAGCGCAGTCGCTCATCGGGTTGAAAAAATATTCACAGCGGCCGCTTGATGGGTAGGGCTGCGAAACCTTTTCATTCACACTTTGATTGGCTCGCGGTCTTTAGTTAATAAAAGCTAAAATAATAATCAGACAAACATTTCCAACATGCGTTTTCCTTCAGCGAACAGAGAAACATCGCGCATGGCGAAAGGCGCAGCATGGAACTTTTTTCACCTCATTGTCGGTAGAGGAATATCGCTTATAACCCGTGTAATATTGGCAAGGATACTGCTACCTGAGCACTTCGGCGTGTTCGCGTCGATCATGCTCTTCATTGGTCTAGCGACGACCATTGTTGATCTGGGGGTTCAAAGCGCGCTGATTCAACGGCAGGGCAGACAAAAGGGTGCTATAGCGAGCAGCGGACATTGGCTGATCGTCGCCTTCGGGACTTGCATCATGTTATCGGCGATATTCGCGCTTTCCCCAGCTTTGGGCGGGCGACTCATCGACCCTGATTTCATAGCGCCAGCCCGAATACTGATATTCGGTGTTCTCATTCAAGCTTTTGGAATCATTCCCACTGCCCTCCTGATTCGTCGCAGGGAATTCAAAAAACTTACATTTACCGAGTCAATAGGTACTGTCGCTGGCGCCGCACTAGCGTTAACGCTCGCAACACAAGGTGCGGGAATTTGGACTTTGGTTGCTCAGCAATTAGTTTCTGCGATGGTCACAATGTCATTGCAATGGCGGGCGAGTCGTTGGCTTCCCAGTTTGCACTGCAACTGGTCTGTGCTTCGCGAGATCAGTCGATATTGCACCTCCATCACAGGTACCAAGTCATTGACCTACGCCCGAAGCAGCTTAGACACTTTCGTTATTGGAGTCACCCTAGGAACATGGCAGCTAGGTATCTACACAATGGCATTCAGTCTGACTGAACTCATACGCAGTCAAATTGGCGCGCACATCAGCCGGCTCACACTTCCTTTGTTCAGCCGAATTCAATCAGACCTGGGTATGGTTCGTTCGGCGTATTTGAACGGTTGTAGGACAATGTCTATCGCCTTGTTTCCAATATCATTGATCATCCTCTTACACGCAGATTTCATTACAGCAAATTTTCTTGGGGTAAACTGGGGCGAGGCGACCACGCCAATGCGCATCCTGTCTGCGGGTGGTCTGGTGTTTGCGGCTTTTGGGCCCTGCGCTGAAGTTCTTCAAGCTATTGGCAGACCTGAACTGCTATTGCGAACCGCCTTTCACAATACACTCTTGCTAGCGCTTCCTAGTATGATTATACTAACTTCTAAGATGGGCTTGACTGGGGCAGGTTTTGCTTTTCTACTGACATCAATTGGCCATCGAGTCTCGATTTACTTTTCACTTCGAGAAATCATAAATGTTAGGTGGATAGATTTGTGGTTCGCGATTCGCGCTGCGACTTATGGGGCGGTGGCTGTTTGTCTCTTCACTTGGTTCTTTTCCATCCATAGCCCCATATGGCTTACCTTGATTGCATCAGCAATTATTTATACATTGACAATCATCTTAAATCGAGGCATTCGGAGGCTTAATTAGCACTTGAAATATTCGGTCCTCGATAAAACACTCTAGCAACTTATCGTGGGAAATTTCTGACACATGTTCCACGCTTGCACTGAGGTATCAACTCAAGAAATAAGGTCTCGAATCATCGATTTGACCGGCGAAGCAAACAATGCATAACGGCCAGTCTTGAACTCTCTGGCAATCAGGTAAAGGCGGGCTCCGAACGCTGATTCGCTGGCCGCCCGACGGGCGTTGAGGTGCATGGCCTTCTGTCTCAAGAGGCTCGCCGAAATGGCCGATTTGCCCTGCTGGTTCAAGTGGAAATCAATCCGATCGGCGATCGCCATCAGGTCGTCGGATAGCGTTGGATCGAACCGTGTTTTGGACCGTAAAGACACCAAAACGGCGTCCAGGAGTCCTAAAACCTCTCTCGGGGCCCCAGCCTCCTGCCTTGAATGTTGCCGATATCGAACGAGAGGGGTCTGTATGGCATGACCACGGCCACGCGCCCCTAAGCCGCTTAGCAGCAACGATGTCCAGGTGTCATGCGTGCAGTAGGACGAGTTCGAGGCAATCGGCAGTAGATACGAACGGAAGCAGGACCGTAGAGCCATGGTCATCCCATAAATGAAACTGCGCTCGCGCAAAAGAGCAAGCATCTGGTCTCCTTCCTGGTAGGCCAGCAGGCGCCCCGATGACAAACCTGTCTTTTGCCAAAGTGTGCCAGCCAGATCCGCCCCTTTCTCATCGATCAGGTAAGCGTCGGAAAAGACATAAGCCACCTCAGGAAGTCGATGGAATGTGTCGGTAATAACCTCTATCTTGGACGGCAGCCAAATATCATCTTGGTCGGCAAGTATGATCAGCTCGCCACTGCATTCGTTAATAGCGCGCTCGAAATTTCTCGTCACACCCAGCCGTTCGGGCCCGCGCAACAAGCGCACAGGAAACGGAGCTTTGGCCGCGAAGCGCTCAATCAGTTCGTAGGTGCCATCGTCAGAACCATCGTCAGAAATCACCACCTCTGTCGGCTGGCGAGT
>CANFPU010000266.1 GCA_947448955.1 Burkholderiales bacterium | reverse complement strand
CGGACGGCAGCACCTCATCAGCCGGGGCCAGCACCTGCACTTCCAAAGACGGTTATTACATCCCAAGCAGCGGCATGGGCGCGGTGATGCCTGCAGATGCGGGTTACTACGCTGCGGCCGGTGCCACCTCACAAACCAAATGCCCGACTAGCCCGACCAGGATGTACTCCAAAGCGGGATCATCGTCGTGCTCGGCGACTTGCCCAACCGGCACGACCAAGGTGGTCAGCTCACAAGCCTGTCTTTATCTTTAACCCGGAAGCGTAGAGACATGAAGTACAAGCCCTGGTTGATGCTGTGCCTGCTAGCGTCTGCAGCCGTATCGGCGGCCGAAATCACGGTGCCGGTGAATGTCGCGGAAAAGCAGGGTGTCGGCGCGGCGGTGGGTGTTGTGCGGATTGTCGAAACCCGGTACGGGCTAGCGTTCTATCCGGCGCTGAACGGGCTTGCGCCAGGGCTGCATGGTTTTCACATCCACGAGCATCCGTCTTGCGCTGCAGCCGAGAAGGACGGCGTCATGGTGCCTGCGTTGGCTGCCGGCGGACACTTCGATCCGAAAGAAACCAAGCAGCATGGTGAACCATGGGGCGACGGGCACCTGGGCGATCTGCCGCCGCTGACTGTGGCGACGGACGGGACATCGGTGAGCCCCGTGCACGCGCCCCGGTTGAGGTTGTCTGATGTGCGCCATCGCTCCCTCATGGTCCACGCGGGCGGCGATAACCATTCGGACCACCCGATGCCACTCGGTGGCGGCGGCGCACGGGTTGCGTGTGGTGTCATTGACCGCTAGGCACGACATCGAGGGGGTGCCTTGCCGGCTGTGCCGCCTGGTCAGCCTTCATGTCAAACGATCGGGGCGCAGGCTTGGTCGCCGAGTGCCAGGACCCACGGCCAGACCCCAGGGCCAGACCCCACGGCCAGACCCCAGGGCTGGATCATGGCTTGAGCGATTCCAGTTCACGCGCACGCTCGGTGGTGGCACGCATCACGCAGTCTTGGCCGCTGACGCGGGCCATCGAGCCCCCATCCGGGTCGCCGTAGAAACTGCAGTTGGTGTCCCGAAACTTGATCCAGGCTCGCTGGGCCTCCAGCAATAGGGTCTTGCGGGCCGGCTGCAGGCTGGCGCTGAGGGCTTGGTAGGCTTTGTTGAGCCGGCCATGCTGCAACTTGTTTTCGGTGCCGATGCACGCCAACATGCTGCTCGTGACGCCGCCGGCCTTGTCGATGCAGGTCGAGAACTGTTTGCTGGGCGCCGCCTCAACGGCGCTGGCTGCGCAGGGCATGCAGGCGATGCTGAGGGCGGTCAGGATGGACGCGTGCGGCGTGCGTAGTTTCATGGGTGGTTTCCAGCACAGCGGATTCGGTGATCGGACTCAGCAGGGCAACCCGAACCCACGCCGCAAGGGCTGTATTTTGCGGGCGCAACGGCATCGGCCGCCGTCACGGAACGGCGAGAATGTGGGCTCTCATCCCCACCGAATGGCATCACCCATGCGCGCTTACGCCGATTTGTACCAACGCCATCAGCGCCTGCACCGGCTTTCCCATCTGAAATCGATCGCCCAATGGGACCAGTCGGCCAACATGCCGGCCAAGGGCAACGAGGCGCGCTCGCTGGCGTTGGCCGAAATGGGCGGCTTGCTGCATCAACTCGCCACCGAGCCTGCGCTGCAAAGTTTGCTCGAGCAGGCCGAGGGCGAATCGCTCGACGACGACCAGCGCGCCAATCTGCGCGAGATGCGTCGCGTCTGGCGCGCCTCGAATGCCTTGCCGCAATCGCTGGTCGAGGCCAAATCGCTCGCAAGCTCGCGCTGCGAACATGACTGGCGCCGCCAGCGCCCCGCCAATGACTGGCCGGGCTACTTGGAAAACCTGCGCGAGGTCGTTCGACTCGCGCGCGAAGAGGCGCGCTATCTCGCAGACCACAGCGGGCTCGGACTCTATGACGCCTTGATGGACCAGTACGAGCCCGGCATGCGCAGCGAAGAGGTCGATCGGGTCTTTGGCGATCTGCGCCAATGGTTGCCGGACTTGATCCGGGCAGCGCAGGCCAGACAGGCCCAACAACAGACCTTGCAGCCGCAGGGGCCGTTCTCCAAAGCCGCTCAGCGTGCACTGGGTTTGGATGCGATGCGGCTGATGGGATTTGATTTCGAGGCTGGCCGACTCGACGAGAGTGCGCATCCATTTTGCGGCGGTGTGCCCGAGGATGTGCGCATGACCACGCGCTACCGTGACGACAGCTTTCTGCCCAGTCTGATGGGCGTTATCCATGAAACTGGCCATGGTCGCTATGAACAAGGTCTGCCGCGTGAATGGCTGGGTCAGCCCTTGGCGTCGGCCCGATCGATGGCCTTGCACGAAAGCCAAAGCCTGTCCTTCGAAATGCAACTCGGCAGCCATCCGGCCTTTGCTGCGCTGCTGAAGCCGCATCTGGTCAAACACCTGGGCGATCAGCCCGCCTTCGAGGAGGCCAATCTGCACCGATTGCTGACCCAAGTCAGCAAAGGGCTGATCCGCGTCGACGCCGATGAAGTGACTTATCCCGCCCACGTGATCCTGCGCTATGAGATCGAGAGCGCTCTGATCGAAGGCCGAATCGAATGCGAAGACATTCCCGCGCTATGGGATGCCAAGATGTTGGCGTTGCTGGACATCGACACGCGTGGAAATTTCCGCGATGGCTGCCTGCAGGATGTGCATTGGAGCGCTGGGCTGTTCGGCTATTTCCCCTGCTACACGCTGGGGGCGATGTATGCGGCGCAATGGTTTGCCAGCATGCGGCGCGAAATGCCCGGGCTGGATGATCAGATCGCCGCCGGCCAGCTGCAGCCGGTGTTCGACTGGTTGCACAGCAGGATCTGGCGTCAGGGTTCACGCTGGGAAACGCCAGAACTGGTGCGACGCGCCAGCGGCGAGACCTTGAATCCGGCGCACTTCAAGGCCCATCTTGAAGCGCGTTATCTGGCTTGAAAGACCTTGTTCAATAACGGCTGGAATCTACCCTTATGTCGCTCGCTGCTGCGCACAAACTCATCACTTGCCCGGACGATCTGGCCTTGGCCGACGAGCAAGGCGCGATCTCTTGGCGCCAACTCGATGGCCTGTTGAACCGGGCGACCAACGCCCTGCTGGCGTTGGGTCTGCAGCCCGATCAGCGGGTCGGGGTCTTTGCCCACAACAGCGCCGAGACCGCGCTGGCCTACCTCGCGGGTCTGCACGCAGGGATCTCTTTGGTCCCCATCAACTTCCACCTCACCGCGGAGGAGCTTGCCTACATCCTGACCAATGCCGGCGCCGGCTTGTTGTTCGTAGGCCCTGAAACGGCCCAGGTCGGCCTGGCTGCGGCGGCCATGGCCGGCGTGCCGCGGGTGGTCGGTTGGCGGACCGCATCGGCGGGGGTGACACCCTGGCAAGACTTCATGGCCAGCGGCCGGGATGCGGAGCCGCCGACCCATCAAGCCCCGCGACCCTACCTGCACTACACCTCAGGCACCACCGGTCGACCCAAAGGCGCTGTGACCCCGCCCAACATGTTTCCGGCCACCGCGAGCGTCGCTGAATTCTTCCAAGCGCTGCGCGAACAGGTCGCACTGGCGGCGCCGGGCCCCGGTCTGGTCGTCGGTCCGCTCTACCACACGGGTCCATTGGGGTCGATTCGCCAGTTGGGTGGCGGCAAGCCTTTGGTGACGGTCAAGCGTTTCGATCCGGAGACGGTGCTCGCGACCCTCGAACACCACCGCATCAGCAGCGTGCTGATGGTGCCGACCCATTTCCAGCGGCTGTTGGCCTTGCCTGCCGGCGTGCGGGCAAAATTTGATGTTTCAAGCCTTGTCTCGGTGGCCCATACCGGCGCTGCGTGCCCCAGAGATGTCAAGCAGTCCATGATTGACTGGTTCGGACCGGTGCTGATGGAGGCCTACGGTGCCACCGAGGCCGGCACCACCAACTCGATCACTTCTCTGGAATGGCTGCGCAAACCCGGGTCGGTGGGCAAGACCTTGCCGCCGTTCGAGTTGTTGGTGATCGGCGAAGACGGCGAGGAATTGCCGCAGGGTGGCGTGGGTCAACTCTATTTCCGGGACACCACCGGCCGCGGCATCGTCTTCCACAATGACCCGGAAAAAACCGCCGCCGCGCACCTGCGTCCTGGCGTGTTCACCTT
>CANFPU010000265.1 GCA_947448955.1 Burkholderiales bacterium | reverse complement strand
GGCTCTGGCACAAGATGAAATATACTTGGATGGCTGTCAAATGTCGAAATTCTGTAGAGCTAGAGGCGGATGTTGATCACATCATTTCGAATTTCGGAACAACCTACAAGTTCAGCTTTTGATGATAATAACTTGATGGGAAGAGCTTAGTGGGTTATCGCCATCCTCGGCGGGGTGTTCATCCTTTCGGTCCGTTACGAGTCCGCTGCGCTGCCACTTTGGCGGATTCGCGCGGTGGCGACAGCATGGTTTTGAGCCGTGTGTAGGGCTGCGCTGGCGCGTGCGTGTGAAAAAGGTGAAATCTCGGACGAAGACTGTTCGGGGTTTGCCGGTGAGGACGCATCCTGAGTTAACCCCGCAGTCGCCAGCGTGACAAACCAGAATTGATGAATCCAAACGCCAGAATGGCCCGGCGAAGGTTGAATCGCTGAGGTGCGCGACTGCCCACAAGAAGTCGATCCATCAGGGCGGCTGCCAGCGTCGTGACCACGGCGGCATGTTCGGCGCACAAGGTGCCCGCTGCATAAGGGCTCGGTTTAGCGCAGGCTAGACGCGATGGTGGGTGTCGTCGGTGTCGTCGGTGTCTTCGGTGCGTAGGCAGCGGGCCTGGTGGCCGGGCGCCAGCAGTACCGGTTCGGGCTGGGTGCTGCGGCAGGCCTCGGTGGCCAGCGTGCAGCGCTCTGCAAAAGCGCAACCGGGCGGCAGCATGGCCAAATCTGGCGGGCTGCCGGTGATGGTCGGCAGCCGTCCACCCCTCGCCAAGGCACCATGGGCCCGGCTGCGCAGCAGCGCCTGGGTGTAGGGATGGCGCGGCGTGCGGATCAACTGGCGTGCCGTGCCGACTTCGACGATCCGCCCCGCATACATCACCGCGATGCGGTCGGCCACTTCGATCGCAGCGCCGATGTCATGGGTGACGAACACCACCGACAGGCCCAGCTCGCGCTGCAGTTCGCGCAGCAGCAGCAGCACCTGGATCTGCACCGTGGCGTCAAGCGCGGTGGTCGGCTCGTCGGCCAGCAGCAACTGCGGCCGGCAGGCCAGGGCCAGCGCGATCATTGCCCGCTGGCGCATGCCACCGCTCATCTCGTGCGGGTAGGCCGCCAGGCGGCGCTCGGGGCTGGGGATGCGCACCCGTTCGAACAAGGCCAGTGCACGGGCGTGGGCCTGCGCCGCGCTCACTGGCTCGTGCCGTCGGATCGCTTCGACGATCTGAGCGCCCAAGGTGTAGACCGGGTCCAGTGCCAGCAGTGGCTCCTGGAAGATCATCGCCGCCACCTTGCCTCGGTAGTTGGCCAGCGCCTTGGGTGCCAACGCCAGCACATCGTGGCCGGCCACCTGCACCCGGCCTTCGATACGGCTGCGCCGTTCGTTGTGCAGCCGCAGCAGCGTGCGCAGCGTGACGCTCTTGCCCGAGCCTGATTCGCCGATCAGCGCCACCACCTCGCCGCGCTGCACCTGCAGGCTGACGCCGTTGACCGCCTGCACCGCTTGTGGGCCACCAGTGAAGGTGACCCGCAGGTCTTGCACGTCGACCAGGATTTCGTCGCTCATCTCGGAGACGAGGCCACTCATTGGGGATCCTTCGCGCTGTGCGCTGTGGTGCGAGCGCCTTCGGGCGGCCGAGCGGCGCTCATGCCGCGCGCGCCCCCGGCATGGCCATCGGATGCCCGCTGCCCGGCTCGTGCACCAGGCAGGCCGCCGCATGGCTGGCGCCGGCAGCCACCCGTCGCGGCACGCGTTGGCTGCACAAAGGCGCCGCCAGCGCGCAGCGCGGGTGGAATCGACAGCCGCTGGGCGGGTTGATGGGGTTGGGCGGGTCGCCAGCCAGCGGGGCTTCCTGGGTACGGTGATCGGGGTCGAGTGCCGGGATCGACCCCAACAGCGCCTGGGTGTACGGGTGCAGCGGCTGCGAGAACAGCGCCTCGCTGGGTCCTAGCTCGGCCACCTGGCCGAGGTACATCACCATCACCCGGTCGCTCAAATAGCGCACCACCTGCAGGTCGTGGCTGATGAACAGGTAGGTCAGGCCGAAGTCCTGCTTCAAGTCCATCAACAGGTTCAGCACCTGCGCCTCGACGCTCTTGTCCAGCGCCGACACCGCCTCGTCCAGGATCATCAGCCGAGGCTGCAGCGCCAGCGCGCGGGCGATGTTGATGCGCTGGCGCTGGCCGCCCGACAGTTCGTGCGGGTAACGGCCGGCAAATCGGGACGGGCTCAATCCCACGCGGTTGAGCAGGTCGTGCGCGCGGCCCAGCGCGTCGCGCCGCGATACGCCATGCACCATCGGACCGAAGGCGATCGAGTCCTCGATCGTCAGTCGCGGGTTCAGCGAGGCGTAGCTGTCCTGGAACACCATCTGCACCTGGCGGTGGAATTCTTTCAACGGCAGTTCGCGCCCGCCCACGGTGCGGCCGTCGAACACCACCTCGCCGGCGGTGGGGGCGATCAACTGCATCAACAGCCGCGCAGTGGTGCTCTTGCCGCAGCCGGACTCGCCGACCACGCCCAGGGTCTCGCCCTTGAGTACGGTGAAATCGACGCCGTCGACTGCACGCACGGTGCCACCGCCGGCGCCGAACAAGCCCTTCTTGAGCGCGAAGTGCTTGCTCAGGCCGCGGATGGTCAGCAGCGGCTGCGCCGGGCCGCCGATGTCGGCAGGGGTGGTGCTCATGCCTTGTTGTCCATCGCCGAACGCAAGCCGTCTGACAGCAGGTTGAAGGCGATCGAGGTGATAAAGATCATCACCCCCGGCAGCGCCGCGATCCACGGCTGCACATAGATCGCCGTGCGCAGTGTGTTGAGCATCAGGCCCCACTCGGGCTCGGGCGGCTTGACGCCCAGCCCCAGGAAGCTCAGGCCCGAGGCGAGGATCAGCGACACCGCGATCAGGCTGGTGGCATAGACAAAGATTGGCCCGAGCACGTTGCCCAGCACATGCACCCGCACGATGGCCAAGGCGTTGGCGCCCGAGGCGCGTGCCGCCTCGACGTAATCACGCCCCTTGGCCTGGGCGGTAACGGCTTCGGCCACGCGGGCAATCTGCGGGATGAAGACGATGGTCAGCGACAGCAGCGAGTTGAAGATGCCGGCACCCAGCGCGCCGCTCAGCGCGATGGCGAGCAGCACCGACGGGAAGGCGTAGAACACGTCGATGGTGCGCATGATCAGGGCGTTGAGCCAGCCGCCCGCGTAACCCGCCAGGATGCCGATGGCCGAGCCGATGCCGAAGGCCAGCAGCACTGGCGTGAGACCCATGAACAGGCTCAGCCGGGCACCAACGATCAAGCGGCTGAGCATGTCGCGGCCCAGTTCGTCGCTGCCCAGCAGGTAGCCCGGGCTGCCAATGGGCGCCAAGCGCTTCATCATCGACGCCTGATAGGGGTCGGCCGGCGCCAACCAGGGGCCGAACAGGGCCAAGCCCAGCAGCACCAGCACCACCCCGCCAGCGGCCATCGCCAGCTTGTCGGCCAGCAGGCGCGTGAGCACGTTCTGCCAATAGCCGGGTGAACGCTGGGCTTCGGCCGGCGTGGCGGTGGTGATCGCGGCGGCGAGTACGCTCATGTTGGACGGCATGTCACGCCCGCGCAATGCGCGGATCGAGCAAAGTTTGTAGCACGTCGACTAGCAGGTTCAAGACGACGAAGAACATCGCCAGCACCAGGATCGTGCCTTGCAGCAGCGGCAGATCGCGCTGGAAGATCGCGCTGTTGAGCAGGAAGCCGGTGCCCGGCCAGGCGAACACCGTCTCGATCAGGATCGAACCGCCGAGCAGGTAGCCCAGCTGCAGGCCCATCACCGCCAGCGCGGTGGGCGCAGCGTTCTTCACCACGTGGAAGAAGACGCCCAAGTCGGTCATCCCTTTGGCGCGCAGGCCGACGATGTACTCCTGCACCAGGATCTCAGCCAGCAGCGCACGCACGGTGCGGGCGATGATGCCCATCGGGATCACGCTCATCGTGATCGCCGGCAGCAACATGTACTGAAAGTGGTTCCAGTCCCAGCCCCAGGCACCGCCGTCGGGCCCGCCGCCGGTGGCCGGCAGCCAGCCCAGGATGGCCGAAAACACGATCACCATCACCATGCCCAACCAGTAGTGCGGCACGCTGACGCCCAGCACCGCCAGCAGCGACGCCAGCCGGTCAGGCCAGGCGCGCTGAAAGTAGCCTCCGACAAAGCCGAAGAGGCTGCCCAGCAGGAAGCCGATCAG
>CANFPU010000264.1 GCA_947448955.1 Burkholderiales bacterium | reverse complement strand
TCGGCAGGAACTCAAACCCGGTGATTTGGTGTTCTTCAACACCATGAAACGCACCTTCTCGCATGTCGGCATCTATGTCGGCGACGACAAGTTCATCCACTCGCCTCGTGCCGGGGGCGAAGTGAGAATTGAGGACATGCGCGAATCGTACTGGGCCAAGCGCTACACAGGCGCAAGGCGCGCCGACCTCAGCGCAGCCTCGCCGCTGCTGCCCTCGCAGCGCTGATCGACGGCGGCCGTTGGGCGAAGGCCGGCTAGGACCGGCAGGATGGCGAGATGCCCTGATGACGGGATAGCGGGCTAGCCAGAAGACCAGGGCTTGGCCCCACGGCACAATCGGCCCCATGGGCGAAACTGTGATCCCGCTGGCAGACCTGCGCTACGCCGCAGCAGTGCCAGCCATTCCGAGTCTGGCCATTGCGGCCACGGGACTGCTCGCCGACGGTCTGGGTCGGCCGCTGCGCGACCTGCGCATCTCGGTGACCGACCGCTGCAACTTCCGGTGCAGCTACTGCATGCCCAAAGAGATCTTCGACCGGGACTACGTGTTCTTGCCGCAGACCTCGCTGCTGAGCTTTGAGGAGATTGCCCGGACGGCGCGATTGTTCGTCGCCCATGGGGTGCAAAAAATCCGCTTGACCGGGGGCGAGCCGCTGCTGCGCAAGGGGTTGGAGTCGCTGATCGCGATGTTGGCCGAACTGCGAACGCCGGAGGGTCTGCCGCTCGACATCACGCTGACGACCAACGGCTCGGTGCTGGCGCGTAAAGCGAATTCGCTGCAGCGGGCCGGGCTGCAGCGCGTCACCGTCAGCCTGGACGGATTGGACGATGCGGTCTTCCGGCGCATGAACGATGTCGATTTTCCGGTCGCCGATGTGCTGGCCGGGATCGCAGCAGCGGATGCAGCGGGTCTCGGGCCGATCAAGGTCAACATGGTCGTCAAACGGGGCACCAACGAACAGGAAATCGTGCCGATGGCGCGATATTTTCGTGAGCAGTTCGGCGGACGGATCGTGCTGCGCTTCATCGAGTACATGGATGTGGGCGCGAGCAATGGCTGGCGCATGGATGAAGTGCTGCCCTCGGCCGAGGTGCTGCGCCTGCTGCAGGCCGAGTGGCCGTTGGTCCCATTGCAGGCTTCGACCGCCGGTGAAACCGCCGAGCGCTGGCGCTACGCCGATGGTGGCGGCGAGATCGGTCTGATCTCCAGTGTCACGCAAGCCTTTTGCCAGGACTGCAACCGGGCCCGGCTGTCGACCGAAGGCAAACTGTTTCTCTGCCTGTTCGCCACCCGCGGCCACGACCTGCGAACACTGCTGCGCAATGGCACGTCGGATGCCGACATCAGCAGCGCGCTGGCGATGGTGTGGGCCGGGCGAGACGATCGCTATTCCGAGCTTCGTGCCGCGCAGCCCAACGATGCGTCCACCGGCGCCAAGCGCGTAGAAATGCACTACATCGGCGGTTGACACCCGGGCTCCCCATGCAAAGTCTTCAACAGATCGCGGCCTGTGTCGCTGGCTACGACCCCAACGCACTACCTGTGACCAAGGCCAGCGAGTTCATCGCCAGACTGGTACCGCGGGTGCAAGCCGTCGAGAGCCTGGCCATCCGCAGCGCGCTCGGCAGAGTGTTGGCGCACGATCTGGTCTCAGGCATTGATGTGCCCTCGCACGACAACTCGGCGATGGATGGCTATGCGCTGCGTTCTGCCGATCTGCTCGGCGCCGCTGACACCTTGATCGGCGTTGCCGGCACCGCGTTTGCCGGCACACCGTTCGGCGACACGGTGGCGATCGGTCAGGGCGTTCGCATCATGACCGGCGCGGTGATGCCGGACGGACTCGACACCGTGGTGCCGCAGGAGTTCACCCGAACCGAGGCCGATGGCCGCATCCGCATCCCTCAGGGCAGTGTGAAGCCTGGCGACAACCGCCGGTTGCGCGGCGAGGATTTGGCGCGTGGCGAGGCCGCGCTCAAGGCAGGCCGAATTCTCACCCCAGCCGACCTCGGGCTGCTCGCCTCGCTTGGGCACGCCGAGGTGGCGGTCTATCGCCGGCTTCGAGTGGCCTTTTTTTCAACCGGCGACGAGCTGCGATCCGTCGGTGAGCCGCTGGCAGCAGGTTGCGTCTACGACAGCAACCGCTACACGATCTGGGGCATGCTGACCCGGCTGGGGGTCGAGTTGCTGGACCTGGGCGTGGTGCGCGATGAACCCGCAGCATTGCGGACGGCTTTCACCCAGGCCGCAGCCTGCGCCGACGCAGTGATCACCTCGGGCGGCGTCAGCGTCGGTGAGGCCGATCACACCAAGCAGATCATGGCCCAGCTCGGTGAAGTGCTGTTCTGGAAGATTGCGATGCGCCCTGGGCGACCGATGGCGATCGGCCGCATTGGCAGCGGCAGTCAGAACGGCGAATCATCATCGGTCATCGGCGAAGCCGGCCACCAGGCGATCCTGTTCGGCCTGCCAGGCAACCCGGTGGCGGTGATGGTGACCTTCTACGCCTTCGTCCGCGATGCGCTACTGGCGATGAGCGGCGCTACTCCCCAGCCGCTCGCGCCGCTGCGCGCGGTCAGCCAGGCGACGCTGCGCAAGAAGCCCGGCCGCACTGAGTACCAGCGCGGTATCGTCAGCCAAGGCGAAGACGGCCGCTGGCAGGTGCGGATCACGGGGTCCCAGGGTTCGGGCATTCTGCGCAGCATGAGCCAAGCCAACGGTATGGTGGTGCTACACCACGACCAGGGCGATGTGGCGGCAGGCGATCTGGTTGACGTGATCGCCTTCGACGGACTGGTCTGACCGTTAACAGGCCCGAACCACGGGCAGGCGAAGGTTCTCGGCCGACCTAGCGCGCTGCGCGCAGGGACTCGACACCGCGATTGGCCAACGCATCGGCGCGCTCGTTGCCCGGGTCGCCAGCGTGGCCGCGCACCCAGTGCCACTGCACCTCATGCCCAGCTACCAGCCCATCGAGGCGCTGCCAAAGCTCGATGTTTTTCACCGGTTTGTTGTCAGCGGTGCGCCAACCGCGCTTTTTCCAGCCATGGATCCAGGTCGTGATGCCGTTTTTCACGTATTCGCTGTCGGTATAAATCGCCACCGGGGACTGGCGCTTGAGCAGTGCCAGCGACTCGATCACCGCGGTGAGCTCCATCCGGTTGTTGGTGGTGGCTGGCTCGCCACCGAACAGCTCCTTCTCGTGCGCTCCCCAGCGCAGCCAAGCACCCCAGCCGCCCGGGCCGGGATTGCCTTTGCAGGCACCATCGGTGTAGATCACGACGCGTTCGCTCATTCAGTCTTGCTCCAAGTATTCAGTCTCTCTCGGCGTCGGGCCCAAGGCCTGGCGCTGCGCCACGGCCGACGGCACGGTCTGGGTGCTGAGCCTGCGGCGACGTGCCAGTCCCACCAGCCGCATGCCTCGCACCCGCTTGACCGCTTCGATCAGGTAGACGGCACCCAAGCCCGGCCAAGCGCGTGCACCGACCGATTCCGCCCAAGCCAGCCGCGACAGGCCAAGTGCCGAGCGCAGCGGCGGTCGCCACAGGCCGAAGCGCGCACGTTCGACTTCAAAGCCCAGCAAATGCAGCCAATCGCGCACCCGTCCCGCGCCGATCAGCTCGCCCGCACTGGGCAGGTAGAGCTGGCCACCCCATCCCAAGCGCTGCCGAATTTGGCCCGCGCTTTGGCGCCAACCCCACCAGCTGGCCGGGTTGAAGCCAGCGATCACGACCCGGCCTTCAGGCATCAGCACGCGCTCGACTTCGCGCAAGGTATCGTGCGGATCGCGGGCTAGTTCCAAGGTGTGCGGCAACACCACCAAGTCCAGGCTTTGCGCAGGGAAAGGCAGCGCGTCGAAGTCGCAGTGCAGTGACGGGGACGGGGACGGGAACGGGACCGGGACCGGGACCGGGGACGGCACCGCCGCTTGTAGAGTTGCCGGCTCTAGGCCGATCAACGGTGCCATTTCCAGACGCAAGCTGTCGCTGGCAACCCAGCGCTGCGGCATGCGGTTGGCACGCAAAGCCTGAAGCTCCATCAGCCCCAGTTGCAAGGCATGGAAACCGAAAAGATCGGTCACTGCACGGTCGAGTTCGCGCTGCTCCCAGGCCAACAGCAGGCGGCCGGGAGGACTTTGAAGCCAATGGGCCAACTCTATAATTGAAGGATTCCGCACCAAGAAAATCGTTGCCTTGCCTTCATTTCCCGATCACCACAACCACCGTCCGCACCAGGGGC
>CANFPU010000263.1 GCA_947448955.1 Burkholderiales bacterium | reverse complement strand
CAAACCAATGGATCTAAAACCCATCGATTCAAACTCACCAACCCCTCACCAACCCCTCACCAACCCATAAAACCACCCACACTGCAATGAGCGCTCATTTTCGATTTTTAGGGCTCCAGTGGATCGTCGCGCTGGGGCTGGTGGCCTGTGGTGGTGGGGACGACGACAGGACGCCGCTGTCAGCGCCGGCCGCCGAGGTCCAGCGCGTCAATGCGCTGGGGGCCAGCAGCGGGGCCGATGCGGCGGCGCTGGTCAACCAAGCGGTGAACCTGCAGGACGCGATCGCGATCCTGAAGTTGATCGTCGGGCTGGACGTCAATGCGCCGGGCCAGGCCGTGACGGCTTACCAATCGTATGCAGCCGATTTCGACGGCAATGGCAAGGTCGAATTGACGGATGCGATCGGCGTGCTCAAGCGCATCGTCGGTCTGGACGCGCCGAGCCCGGCCTGGCTGTTCTTCAACCAACCGGGCAATCCGATCACGCTCAGCGACAAGCTCAATCCCGGTACACCGCCTGCGTTGGCGGCAGACATCGCCGGGACTTCGGCCACCAACGTGGCGCTGGTGGCGGTGCTGCGAGGCGATGTGGTCGGCAGCAGCCTGAGCTATGCCTGGACACTGGGCCTGAAGCCGACGGGCAGCAATGCGGCGTTGAAGTCCGCTGCAGCGCCCGTCTTCACCGCCGATCTGCCCGGCACCTACGAAGCCACGATGACGGTCACCGACGGCAGCGCCAACAGCAGTTCGGCCACCTTGACGGCGACGCTGACCGCGCGGGTGTCGAACATCGCGCCGGTCGCCAATGCCGGATCGGCCCAAAACGTCGCCGTGGGCGCGCAGGTGGTATTGGACGGGTCTGCCAGCAGCGACGCCAACGGCGACGCGCTGAGCTATGCCTGGACGCTAGCGTCCAAGCCCAACACCAGCAACGCCGTGATCAGCGCTGGCAACTCGGCCAAAGCTGGTTTCACCGCCGATGTTGCCGGCACTTATGTGCTAAGCCTGACGGTCTATGACGGCCAAGCCAGCAGCCCGCCGGCGACGATCACGGTCAGCGCAGCGTCGACGACAGGCGGCACAGGCACTTGCCCGACCTCGACGGTTTCGTGTCCGCCCGCGTCATTGAAAACACTGGCGGCATTTCCATTGGGCGCGGCAGTGGCCAACACCGACTTGCAGGCCTACAACATCCTGACGGTGGCCGCCGAGCAGCAATTGGTTGAAAAGCACTTCAACCAAATGACCGCCAGCAACATCATGAAGTTCAAGTATTTGCATCCGAACAATGACACCCGCTCGGTGAACGATTTCACCTTCGACAAGGCCGATGCCTTTGTCAGTTACGGCGAGTCAAAGTCGATCAACATTCACGGCCATGCCTTGGTCTGGCACTCGAGTTACCAGGTGCCCGACTTCGTCAAGAACTGGAGCAGCGCCGGCGGCACCAGTGATCAATTCCTGACCATGCTCGACACGCACGTCAGCACCATCGTGAATCACTTCAAGGGCAAAGCCAATGTCGTCAGCTGGGACGTCGTCAATGAAGCGCTCACTGACGGCAATCCGTCCGTCTTTCGAACCGACTCAGATTTCTACATTCAAAGCGGCAACAGCCCGGTCTACATCGAGCGGGCTTTCAAAGCGGCGCGTCTGGCCAACGCCAATGTCGACCTCTACTACAACGACTACAACATCGAGAGAAACGGCGCCAAGATGACTGCGCTGGACGCGATGCTGACCGACTTTCAAAAGCGTTCAATTCCACTGACCGGTGTCGGTTTTCAGATGCATGTCTGCCTGAACACGCCCAGCGTGACCGCCATCGCGGCGGCCCTGAAACGGGTGGCGGCCAAGGGCTTGAAAGTGAAGATCACCGAACTGGACGTGGCGATCAACAATCCGAATTGCGACAGCTTTCCGGCCAACAAGGTCAGCAGCTTCACGCAAGCGGCCGGCCTGGCTCAAAAGAAACGCTACTGCGAAATCGTGACGGCCTATCTCGACAACGTGCCGGCCGGACAACGCGGCGGGATCACCGTGTGGGGCACCACCGATGGCCACAGCTGGCTGGACAGCAATTACGCCACGGAGTTTGAGAATCAAAAACTCGCTTGGCCCTTGTTGTTTGACGCGCAGTACCAGAGCAAACCTGCGCTGACAGGATTTGCCGACGCACTCACCGGCAAAACCTGCAACGACGCGCCCTGAGACCGCGCCGCTGGCGACGGTCTCAGATCACCGCTTGCTCGCGCAGGCGGGCCACCTCGTCGCTGGCATAACCGAGCTCGGCCAGGATCTGGTCGGTATGCTCGCCAAGCATCGGTGGGCGCTGACGCGGCACCGGCTGGGTCTCGGTCATCCAGATCGGCACGGCGGCGATCGGCGCAGGTCGGGGCAGGCCGGGGTAATCGGTGTCTTGCATCACGCCCAGCGCCTGGATCTGCGGATGGTCCAGCGCCTGCTGGGGCGACAGCACCTGCGCGCTGGGGATCTTGGCCTTGCCCAGGATCTCCACCACTTCGTCGCAGCTGCGCTCGGCACACCAGCGGCCCATGCGCTCACTGACCAGCTCGGCGTGCCGGCCTCGCGCGTCGTCGTCGGCAAAGCGCGGGTCGGTCAGCCAGTGCGGCTCGCCCATCAGCTTGGCCCAGCGCACATACAGCGGTTGACCCGTCACCGCTACCAGCACCCAGCCATCCTTGGCCTGGTAGATGTCGGACGGCGCCGCGGTCTGGCCGCGGTTGCCACTGGCCACGCGGTCCGGTTTGGCCACCGCTTGCTCGATCAGCGTCGCATTCGTCACCGTGACGGCGGTGGCGAGCAGCGCGCCAGTGACCATCTGGCCCTTGCCCGAGCGTTGGCGCTCCATCAGCGCGGCCATCGTGCCGAACGCGCAGTGCAGCGCGGTGCCAAAGTCGACCCAGTTGACCATCGCCCGGTAAGGCTGTTCAGGCGTGCCAGTCATGTAGACGCCACCTGACATCGCCTGGCCGATGCCGTCGAAACCGACGTTGCGGTGCATCGGGCCGACCGGGCCGAAAGCGGTGTTGGTGACGAAGATGATGTCAGGCCGGTACGAGCACAGCGTTTCGTAGTCCAGCCCCATCGCCACCAGCGTGGCTTGCGGCAGGTTGGCGATCACCACGTCGGCGCCGCGAACCATCCTGGCCACCACCTCGCGCCCTTGCGGCGAGGCCGGGTCGAGCGTCATCGAGCGCTTGTTGCGGTTCATCTGCAGAAACAGCGCCCCCACGCCGCCGCCCACTGGCGAGGGGAAGCGGTCTTCACTGCCTTCGCGCTTCTCGATCCGGATCACATCGGCGCCGTAATCGGCCAGCATCGCCGCGCAGTAAGGGCCCGCAATGTAGCGGCCGAAGTCGAGCACGCGGATGCCGTGCAGCAATGGGGTCATCGTCGAGGTTTCCATGGATCGGGTGGGGGTCGTGTGTAGGTCGTGTGTAGGTCGGGAACGTGTAGGTCGGGTACGTGTCAGGTCGGGATCAGCTGGCGATCTGAGGTGGGTCAGTTAGCAGCAGACGCCGGAAAGCCGGGCCGGCGCCGCGGCACGACCTGGCCGACGGACAGCAGCGATTCGACGCAGTCGCGCAAGGACTCATCGAGCGGCCTGAAGACGATGCCGGTCAAGGCCCGGATGCGCTCGTTGCGAAGGTCGCAGCCGGCCCAGATGCGCCGCATCTCGGCCTCACGGTCACGGATGCGATCAGGGAAGTCATCGGTCACCGCAGGTGTGTCGTGCCCGATTTCGGGCAGCAACCGATCGATGTCGGCGCACAGGTCCTCGACCCGACGCGCATCGGTCGACCAGGCGATGTAACGCTCGCCGTTCTTGACCGCTGAACTTTCGAGCAGTCCGATGTGGCATTCGGCGTCGTCGCGTACGTCGACGGTCATCCACGGCCGATAGACGCCGGTCTGCGGACAGGTGCCCTTGAGCATGCCGGCGATCAACTGCTGCCAGGGGCCGCCGGTCTGCTGATGCGACGACTGGATCGGTCCGACGTTGTCACCCGGGCAGCAGGTGATGGCGTCCCAGGCGCCGCTGCGCTGCGCCGCTTGGGCGAAAGCCTGCTCGGCCAGCAGCTTGCCCATCGAATAGCCCTGGCCGCGCTCGGGGGTTCGCTTGGGGTTGCGCTGGTCCGGGTAGCGGTCTTCGTAGAGCACGGGCCGACGCACCAACTCCTGCAGGTCCATCTCGGAGATCACTGCGGCGATGCTCGAGGTCACGACCACCCGAGT
>CANFPU010000262.1 GCA_947448955.1 Burkholderiales bacterium | reverse complement strand
CATGCGGCATGCGCTATGCCAGCCTCGGCAACGGTCAAGCCTAGACCCGCTGGGGACAGATTCGCCGTCGCAACAAGGCAAAAGCGGCGGGCACCACCAGCAACGACCACAACGGCGCGGTGATCATGCCTCCTAGCATCGGCGCGGCGATCCGACTCATCACCTCCGAGCCGGTACCACTGCTCCAGACGATGGGCACCAGACTGGCCAGAATCACCGCCACAGTCATCGCTTTGGGTCGTACGCGCAACAGTGCGCCCTCGCGGATTGCAGCGTCGACCAGGTCCTGCGTTTGTTGCTGGCCCTGCGCCAAACGCTCGGCCAATGCATGCTTGAGATAGATGAGCATCACGACGCCAAACTCAGCGCTGACACCCGCCAGCGCGATGAACCCAACGCCTGTGGCAATCGACAAGTGGTAGCCCAACAGGTAGAGGAACCATACCCCGCCGGTCAATCCGAAGGGCAGGGTTGCCATGATCAACACTGCCTCGTCAAAGCGTTTGAAAGTCAAATAGAGCAGCGCGAAGATGATCAGCAACGTCGCGGGTACGACAATTTTCAGCCTGGCATTGGCGCGCTCCATGAACTCGAATTGGCCTGAGTAGGCGACGCTGACGCCCGGTGCCAACGGTACCGATGCCGCCACAGCGCGCCGCAAGTCATCAGCCACAGCCGCAAGGTCGCGTCCGCGAACATCAATGTAGACCCAACTTGACAACCGGGCGTTCTCGCTCTTGAGCATCGGAGGTCCTTCATTGAGCTCGATGCGAGCCACTGTGCCCAGCGTGATCTGTTGGCCAGCAGGCGTCAAGAAAGCCAGCTGACGCAACTTCTCGGGTGAGTCGCGCAGCTCGCGTGGGTAGCGCAGACTGATCGGAAAACGTGCCAGGCCTTCCACGGTCTCGCCCACCATCACACCGCCCACCGCGCCAGAGACGATGGCCTGCACATCGGCAATGCTCATGCCATATCGGCCGGCAGCCAGGCGATCGATCCGCACATCGACATAGCGCCCGCCGGTCAGCCGTTCGGCCAGCGATGAGCTGACGCCATTAACCTGTCGGGCCACGCCCTCAATCTCGCCGGCGATGCGGTCCACCACCCGCAGGTCGGTACCCGAGACCTTGACGCCTATCGGGCTCTTGATACCGGTGGCGAGCATGTCGATGCGATTGCGAATCGGCGGTATCCAGATGTTGGACAAGCCAGGCACCTTCACTGCCGAATCCAGATCTTCGATCAGTTTTTCCGGCGTCAGACCCGCGCGCCACTGCGACCGGGGCTTGAGTTGTATCGTCGTCTCGAACATCTCCATAGGCGCTGGATCGGTTGCGGTCTCGGCGCGACCTGCCTTGCCAAACACCTTGGCCACCTCAGGGACGGTTTTGATCATGCGATTGGTCTGCTGCAGCAGTTCGGCCGCCTTGGCTGCCGACAAGCCTGGCAACGCGGTGGGCATGTACAGCAAGTCACCCTCGTCGAGGGACGGCAGGAATTCACCGCCAAGACGCATCAGCGGCCACACGGTGGTGGCCAATGACAGCAGCGCGATGACCAGCACGGCCTTGGGGAATCGCAGTACGCCACTGAGCACAGGTCCATAGGCTGCGATCAACAACCGGCTGATCGGGTTCTTGCGCTCGTCCGGGATGCGGCCACGGATCCAATAGCCCATCAGCACCGGAATCAAGGTCACTGACAGCATCGCTGCAGCCGCCATTGCGTAGGTCTTGGTGTAGGCCAGCGGGCCAAACAGCCGGCCTTCTTGAGCCTCCAGCGTGAACACTGGCATGAAGGACAAGGTGATGATCAGAAGACTGAAAAACAGCGCTGGCCCGACCTCGACTGCTGCGTCGCTGACGACCTGCCAATGCGCGTGTCCGCGCAAGACCTGCTCAGGGTGCGCATGCTGCCAAGCCTCCATCTTCTTGTGCGCGTTCTCGATCATCACCACCGCCGCATCGACCATCGCGCCGATCGCAATCGCGATGCCACCCAAGGACATGATGTTGGCGTTGATACCTTGGTAGCGCATCATCACAAATGCCGACAGAATGCCCAGCGGCAGCGAGATGATCGCCACCAGCGACGAGCGCAGGTGCCACAGAAACAGCCCGCAGACCAGCGTGACGACAGCAAATTCTTCTAGCAATTTACCCGATAGGTTTCGGATCGCACGCTCAATCAACTGGCTGCGATCGTAGGTAACGACGACCTCGACGCCGGCCGGCAGGCCCGCCTTTAATGTCTCCAGCTTGGCCTTGACCGCGGTGATGGCAGACTGCGCGTTCTTGCCTGAGCGCAGGATCACCACACCGCCAGCGACCTCGCCTTCACCGTCGAGTTCGGCGATACCGCGGCGCATCTCCGGGCCGAGTTGAACCACGGCCACATCACCTAGCCGTACCGGCACGCCGCCCTGTACCTTCAGCGGCACAGCACGGAAGTCCTCCAAGGTTCGCAGATAGCCGCTGGCACGCACCATGTATTCAGCCTCGGCCAGTTCCAACACGGATCCGCCGGCCTCCTGGTTTGCCGCCAACAACGCCAGGCGCACTTGCTCGAAGGTGATGCCATAGGCCGTCAGCTTGTAAGGGTCGACCACCACTTGGTACTGCTTGACCATGCCACCGATCGATGCCACCTCAGCGACGTCGGGTAGGCTCTTCAACTCATACTTGAGAAACCAATCCTGTGTCGCTCGCAACGCGGCCAGGTCATGCTGGCCAGACCGGTCAACCAGCGCATACTGAAAGATCCATCCGACACCGGTCGCATCGGGCCCTAGCGAAGTCTTGGCGCCCACCGGCAACCTGCCCTGCACTTGGTTGATGTATTCGAGGACGCGTGAACGCGCCCAGTACAAGTCGGTGCCATCTTCGAACAACACGTAGACAAAGCTGTCACCGAAAAGCGAAAAGCCGCGCACAGTCTTCGCACCGGGCACCGACAACATGGTCGTGGCCAGCGGATAAGTGACCTGGTTCTCCACAATTTGCGGCGCTTGGCCCGGGTAGCTGGTGCGGATGATGACCTGCACGTCAGACAGGTCGGGCAATGCATCAATCGGCGTCGTGCGCAATGCCCAGACGCCCCAGGCGGCGATTAACAGCGTCAACAACAAGACCAGGAAACGATTCGCAATCGAAGAGCGGATGAGGCCGGCAATCACTTCGCCGCCTCCTGGCCGGCAGCAGACCGCACGACCCGACCGGCCATGCTGGCCTCGGAATCGATCAGAAACTGACCCGACGCGACCACTTGTTGGCCTGCTATCAAGCCTTTGAGCACGACCAATTTGTCGCCGATCTCAGGACCGATTTCCACTGTGACCGGGCTGAAATAGCCAGGTTTTTCGCCAGCAACAAACACCACAGCGCGCTGACCCGTTCGGATCACGGCTTCGCTAGGAACGACCAACGCGTCCTCCCGCGCACCGACGATGGTGGCCGTCGCAAACAGGCCAGCCTTGAGTTTGCCGTTGGGATTAGGCAACTCGATGCGCAAGCGCAGCGTGCGGGTCTCGCGCACCGTCTCGGGCAATACCGCTTTGACACGTCCCTCGAAAACCTCACCAGGATAGGCCGCAAAGCGCGCCCTCACCGCCCGACCCGGGGTCGCCAATGCCGCCTGCACCTCTGGCAGCGCGACCTCCAGCCATACCGTGCTCAAGCCATTGATGCGCGCCAGCGTCATGCCCGCGCCCAGCGACATGCCGGTGCGCACCATCAACTCTTGAATCACGCCGCCGATCGGGCTCGTGATCGTCATCACCGGTTGGGCCCGTCCACTGCGCTCCACCTCGCGCACCAGCGCTTCGGGCATGCCCAGCAACAGCAGCCGATGGCGCGCCGCCGCCGTCAGCGAGTCCTCAGCATAGGCTCGAACGGCGAGAAACTCCTGCTGCGCGCCAGCCCACTCAGGCACCAACAAATCGACCAGCGGCGAACCAGCCACCACCACGTCGCCCGGCGCGCGCGAATAGACCTTCTCAACAAAACCAGCGGTTCGGCTTTGCACGATCGCCACGTCGCGCTCATCCAAGCCCAAGGTGCCCACCGCGTCAAAGCTGCTGGCCACGGCCTCGCGCGTAACGCTCGCCAAGCGAAACCCCAGACTCTGCACCAGACGTGAATCTACTTTCACCCCGCCAGCGGCTGATTCCTCGGCATAGCGTGGTACCAGGTCCATGTCCATGAAAGGAGACTTGCCGGGCTTGTCGAAGCGCGCATCAGGCTTCATGGGGTCGTACCAATACAACGGCTTCCGGCT
>CANFPU010000261.1 GCA_947448955.1 Burkholderiales bacterium | reverse complement strand
GGCCCATCGAGATCGCCTGGTTGGGACATTCAGGCTCGCAGACGTCGCAGTTGATGCATTCGTCGGTGATCATCAACGCCATCAGGTCTCCTGAGGCGGACGTGCTACGCGCGCGCTCAAGCGTTCAAGCACCAGCGGCGCAACGAGTTTCGAAACATCGCCGCCCAGCGTGGCGATCTCGCGCACGAAAGTGCCGCTGACGAACTGGTGCTGGTCTGAGGGCAGCAGGAACATCGTCTCGACCTCGGGCATCAGTTGACGGTTCATGCCGGCCATCTGGAATTCGTAGTCGAAATCGGTGACCCCGCGCACCCCGCGTACCACCACGTTGCCATTGTTGCCAACGACGAAGTCGCGCAGCAGGCCACTGAAGGGCATCACCACAACATTCTCGAAGGGCTTAACGATCTCGCGTGCCATGTCGAGACGCTCGTCGATCGAGAACATCGTCTTCTTGTGGTGACCTACCGCGACCGCCAGGATCAGCTTGCCGAACATCCGTGAAGATCGGCGCATCAGATCCTCGTGGCCCAGGGTCATTGGGTCGAAGGTGCCGGGGTAGACGGCAGTCGTGAACTTGGCCTGGGTCAAGATCTTCATCTCCAGAGAGTGATTCGAAAAGAGGGAGGGATTCAGAGCGCGCGCTGCAATAAATGATAGTGCACCAAACCGGCGCGGCCCTGTCGCCAGCGTTCGAACCCAGCGGGCAGATCGGTGTCAGCGAGCGCGTCGGACGATTCGGCGTACAGGCACCCGCCCGGTACGACCAGCGGCGCCGCGGCGGCGACTGCGCGCGGCAGCAGGTCGGCATCGAAAGGCGGGTCGAGCAGCACCAACTCGAAGCGGGCCGGCGGGCAAGCCGCCATCCAAGCCAGCGCGTCGTTGGCCTCGACCCGCAGCGTGGTGACTTTCAATCGCGCCTGGCTCTCGCGCAGGCTGCGCACCAGGCCGGTGTCGCGCTCCAGTAGCAGCACCTCGGCCGCCCCGCGCGACGCAGCCTCGAATCCCAAGGCGCCGCTGCCGGCAAAGGCGTCGAGGCAGCGCCAACCCGACAGGTCAGTGCCCAACCAATTGAACAGGGTTTCGCGTACCCGGTCAGGCGTCGGCCGCAGACCCGGCTTGTCCGCCACAGGCAACTTGCTCCGCCGCAGCAGTCCACCGATCAATCGCACCTCACGCGGCGGGTTGCCGTGCACAGCGGGTCGGGCGCCTGGTCTTGGACTCACAAGCGAACCGGAATGCCACAAGAGGCCATCATCGCCTTGGCCTGGCCGACGCTGAATTCGCCATAGTGGAAGATGCTGGCGGCCAGCACCGCGTCGGCACCACCGATCTGGATGCCTTCAGCCAAGTGCTCGAGCGCGCCAACGCCGCCCGATGCGATCACCGGTACAGGCACCGCATCGCTGACGGCGCGGGTGAGTTCGAGGTCGAAACCAATCTTGGTGCCGTCGCGGTCCATGCTGGTCAGCAGGATTTCGCCGGCACCTTGCTCGGCCATCCGGCGCGCCCAAGCCACCGCATCCAGCCCAACGTTCTTGCGCCCGCCGTGGGTGTAAACATCCCAGCCCGGGCCTCGCGCTTCGAGATCGTCGCCTCGGCGCCGTTTGGCGTCGATCGCCACGACGATGCACTGGGCGCCGTACCTCGCCGATGCGTCAGCGATCACCTGCGGATCAGCCACCGCGGCCGAATTGAAGCTGACCTTGTCAGCGCCGGCATTCAGCAGGCGCCGTACATCGGCCACTGTTCGCACCCCACCGCCTACCGTCAGCGGGATAAAGACCTGAGAGGCCACTGCTTCGATGATGTGCAGGATCAGGTCGCGACCATCGCTGGTGGCGGTGATGTCGAGAAAAGTCAGCTCGTCGGCGCCTTGCTCGTTGTAGCGCGCTGCAATCTCCACTGGATCGCCGGCGTCACGCAACTCGACAAAGTTGACGCCCTTGACGACGCGACCGCCGGTGACGTCCAGGCAGGGAATGATGCGTTTGGCGAGCATGGGCAGGGCGTTGGGCGGTACAGGCGAGCCATTATCCTTGCCCGCAATTTCAGCGCATCAACTCGTCGGCACGCTTTTGAGCCGCGGTGAAGTCCAGTGCGCCGGTGTAGATCGATCGGCCACAGATCACGCCGTCCACGCCTTCGAAGGCGACCGCGCAAAGACGCTCGATGTCGGCGATGTCGGACAGCCCGCCCGAGGCGATCACTGGCACTGTGAGCGCTTGCGCAAGCCTGACCGTGGCGTCGATGTTGATGCCGCTGAGCATGCCATCGCGGCCGATGTCGGTGTAGATCACGCCCTCGATGCCGTAGTCCTCGAACTTGCGCGCCAAGTCAACCACTTCATGGCCCGTGAGCTTGCTCCAACCATCGGTGGCGACCTTGCCATCCTTGGCGTCGAGGCCGACGATGATATGGCCGCCAAAAGCTGTGCAAGCGTCTCTGAGAAAGCCCGGGCTCTTGACCGCAGCGGTGCCGATGATGACGTAGCTGATGCCGCCGTCGAGGTAGCGCTCGATGGTGTCAAGGTCGCGGATGCCGCCGCCAAGCTGGACGGGAATCTCGCTGCCGACCTCGCGCAGGATGCTTTTGATCGCGGGCTCGTTGATCGGCTTGCCGGCGAATGCACCGTTCAGATCCACCAGGTGCAAGCGGCGAGCACCGGCATCGACCCAGCGTCTGGCCATGGCGGCGGGATCCTCGCCGAATGTGGTGGAAACTTTCATGTCGCCTTGTTCGAGGCGAACGCAGTGCCCGTCCTTGAGGTCGATGGCTGGAATCAGCTGCATGGCTGTGGTGAGAGTTTTGGTTGGGAAAGGAGGGGAGGTCGATGGCCTAGGGTTTCCAGCCCAGGAAGTTACGGTACAGGCGCAAGCCTTGGTCCGCGCTTTTTTCGGGATGGAACTGAGTGGCAAAAATGTTATCCCGCGCCACCGCGCAGGTAAAGCGCTCACCGTACTCGGTCAGGCCCGCACTGTGGCGTGAGTCCGACGGTGCTGTGTAGTAGCTGTGCACAAAATAAAAATAGCTGCCCGCAGGAATGCCTTGCCAGACCGGGTGTGGCGCGCCGTCCTGTGCTTGCGCGAACACCTGGTTCCAGCCCATCTGCGGCACCTTGTATCGGCTGCCATCGGGTTGCAGACGGCCGCTGAGTTGAAAGCGCCGAACCTGACCGGGGATCAGGCCCAGGCCCGGCGTGTCCTGTTCCTCGCTGTGGTCGAGCAGCATCTGCATGCCGACGCAGATGCCCATCAGCGGCTTGCTGGCGGCTGCTTCCAACACAGCTTGTTGCAGACCGGACTCGCGCAGTTCGCGCATGCAGTCGCGCATCGCGCCTTGGCCGGGTAGCACCACCCGCTCGGCCGCCAGGACTTCTTCGGGTGCGCGGGTGACGACCACCTGATAGCCCGATTCGGCGGCCACATGCATCACTGCCTGCGACACCGAGCGCAGGTTGCCCATGCCGTAATCGACGATGGCGACCGTTCGAGTCATGGTTGATGCTCGCAAGGCCGCACGATGTGCTTCGTGCCTCGAGGGGCAGCGAATGAAAAAAGTGCGGGAGCAATCACAGGCTGCCCTTGGTGGACGGGATCACGCCGGCCGATCGCGGGTCTGGTGTCAGCGCCATGCGCAGCGCTCGGCCGAAGGCCTTGAACACGGTCTCGGCCTGGTGGTGCGCGTTGTCGCCCTTGAGGTTGTCGATGTGCAGCGTGCACAGCGCGTGGTTGACAAAGCCTTGG
Source organism: Burkholderiales bacterium (assembly GCA_947448955.1). GTDB lineage: Bacteria > Pseudomonadota > Gammaproteobacteria > Burkholderiales > Burkholderiaceae_C > Pseudaquabacterium. The sequence continues at coordinate 531 of CANFPU010000261.1, read as the reverse complement.
AAGAACTCGTAGGTCAGCTGGGTGTCGAATTCGCCGACCATGCCAGCCTTGAAGTCAATCGATTGGTGAAGTCCGGGCCGACCCGAAAAATCGACCACGACGCGCGACAGTGCCTCGTCCAGTGGTACATAGCTGTGACCATATCGGGTGATGCCGCGCTTGTCGCCGACGGCTTGAGCCACCGCCATGCCCAGCGTGATGCCGACATCTTCGACGGTGTGGTGGCCGTCGATGTGCAGGTCGCCCTGGCATTCGATGTCTAGGTCGATCAAGCCGTGTCTCGCCACCTGGTCGAGCATGTGGTCGAAGAAGCCGATGCCGGTGGCGAATTTTCCTTCGCCACTGCCGTTGAGATTCAGTCGAACCCGGATACGGGTCTCCTTGGTGTTTCGGCTGATATCGGCGCTTCGGTCTTGGATCGGGTCAGCAATGCAGTCCATAGCGGCTCTCGCAATCGGGTTCAGAGGCTGGCGCGCAAGGCGGCCAGTGTCAATCGGTTTTCATCGGCGGTGCCGACCGTGATGCGCAAGC
>CANFPU010000260.1 GCA_947448955.1 Burkholderiales bacterium | reverse complement strand
GTCAAACCCGATGGCACAAGCTGGACCTGGGCCTCGCAATGCTGCAAAAGACCGATGCCACCGAAAACGTTCAGACGCCACATGTCCTGCTACGCATCAGATCTTGAGAGGACGCGGGCAGATCAGACTCACGGCCGCAGAGTTGCCGATCACCAGAACCAAGGTGCGCAACATGTCGCAGATCGGATCGACCGCGACGAAAAGGATAAAGGCCGCTTCAAACGGCAACCCCAGGTAGCCGCAAGCCATGCCGGTGAGCGAGATCGTCACCAAGCCCGTCATCCCTGCCGAAGCAAAACCCGCCAGAACGCAGGCAGCCACCACCAGAGAGAACTCAGCCAAGTCCAGGTTGCGCCCGTAGAGTTGGGCAATGAACAAGGTGGCGCAGACGTAGTACAACACCGGCCCGAGCCGAAGCAGCGACACCGTCAATGGCACCAACAATTCGACTTTGGCGCGGGCGAAACCCAGACCGCCGGCCAGCATGTCGATCATCATTGGCATGCAGGTAGCGCTGCTGCGGGTGGCCAGGGCCAACGCAAACGGCCCACGCAGCGCGTGCAGCGTTTCGCCCAGACTGGCCTCGGATCGTTTCCAGATCAATAACACTGCCAGCACCAGCACCAGTAGCGAAGCCAAAGCGAACGCCAGCACGAACGCGGTCATCGCCTCCAAGGACCCCAGGCCGGTCTTGGCCAACTGTGATGCGCTCATGCAAACCAACACCAGGGGCAGGGGGTAGTTCAGCCAGCGCGTCAGCAATTGGCAGCTCTGGTAGATGGTGTCCAGCGAGTTGGTCAGGGCATCCGACACCCGGCCAGGAACCCGACCCACCGCAAAGCCGAACAGCAGTGCAAATACCAAGGCCTTGAGGGTCTCGCCGCTCGACAGCGCGGCGAAGATGTTGGCCGGAATCATGCTCAGCACCACCTCGCTGATCGTCAACGGCGGCTTGGGCGGAGCGTCCATGACCTTGAGCGACATCGCGGTGTCACTGTTCTTGGTGTCAGCACCGACGATCTGGCCAAAGGACTGCAGTTTGGCGGGAGACAGATCGGCACCCGGGCGGGTCAACACCAGTGAGAACACGCCCACGACCGCGGTCAGCAGCGCGAAGACGACAAAAACGACCGCAACCCGACCCAGGATACGGCTAGCGCCGCCTTCCTTGAGCAAACGCTGCAGGCTGAAAATGATCGCCGAGATCATGAAGGGCAGCACGATCATCTTCAACAGGTCGACATAGACATCACCAACGACAGCCAGTTGCCTGCTGAAATCGGGCGCCATCATGCCCAGGGAAAAACCCAGCGCTAGGCTGGCGGTAATGACCCAGGGATTGATCGCCAGCGCCAAAAGGGATTTAAGGTTCATAGTTTGAAGTCCGGAGATCGTCTAGTTGCCGAGCGCGCGCAGCACGCGGTCGATGTCGAGTTTTTCGCTCCGCTGGGCCAGGAACAGGTTGATGAAGTTCGTCAGTGCTACATCGTTGATGTCGACGGCAATCCCCAGCGTGTCCTCCATGTCCTTGAACGTCACGGTACGCAAGGTCAGCGCAACGGCCGGATCGCTCTTGAGCAGACGCTTGATCTCGAACTCGTCGCGGTAAGCAGCGGAAACCTCACCGCTACGAACCGCCTTCACCACGTCAGCCCAACTGGGATAAGCCTTGAGCGTGGCTTTCGGGAAGCTCTGCGTCGCAAAATCGGCAAAAGATGACTTGGCAATCACGCCGATCGTCCCCTTGTAGCCTCGCACGACCTCGGGCACAGGCCGATCGAGGGCGAGTTGCGCAAAAGACACCCGGTTGAGCACCAAAGCATGCTTCAGCGACAGGTAAGGGTCGGAGAACTGCACGACCTGCGCCCGAGCCAGCGTGCGCGACAATTTGCTGATGCCTGCGTCGGCTTCGCCGCGGGCCACGATGTCGACCACGTCGTTGAAGCTTTTGGCGTCGCGATTGAAGCGAACGCTGACCTTGAGCGCGCGACCGATGTCCTCGGCCATGTCGACCTCCAGGCCGGTCAGCTTGCCGTCTTTCATGTAGAAAAAGGGCGGCGTGTCAACGCCGAGCATCGCCACCACCAATTCGCCTCGGTTGAAGATTCGAGCAATGTCGGGTGCCAACAAGCGGCCATCGGACACCCGCACCAGCGAGTTGCGCGCAGCAATTGGCGCGGCAGGTCGCAAGGCGCTTGCAGCCGGCGCGGAGGCAGGCGTTGCGGCGACTGGGGCAGCGACCGCTGGAAACACAATGGCCACCAAGAGGGCCAACGTGCCAGCCCTCAGAACAGCGCGCACCGAGTGATTGAAAAATGGTGTTAACAGCATTTTTGAGCGATGTCCAAATAAGTAACTTCAATTACCGAGGCGGTGCCGCGCCAGCGGGCGCTGGAACAGCGGTAGGGGGCGCTAGAGCGGCGGGCACTGTTGGCAAAGTCGGCACTGTGGGCAATGTCGGCACGGTTGGCACTGTAGGCAAGGTCGGCAACGCCCCAACGACCGGCCCACCAGAAGCCCGAGACGCTGGTGCGGTTGCAGGCACCCACTGCTTGCCAATTTGCACCCCCAGGAAAAACAGCAAGCCCATCAGCAGCAGCAAGCTGATGGCACCGACCCAGGCCAAGCGTCTGGTCATCGAGAAACGAATTTCCAAAGGAATCTCCTGGCTGCATCAGGGCACCATCACGGTGAACTGACCGGGTAGGTTGATCGAAATAACACCGCCCCACATGCACATCAGCTTCGAGCTGTTGTTGAGCGCCGGCATATTGCCGATCAGCACAGTGGGTGCGCCCGGCAACCAAGGCGCGGTGGTCATCGGAATACAAGGCATCGGCACCAGCACGCCGAGCGCCGCAGCGGTCGCAGCCGCCACCATCGGGTTCGCCATGGACATGCACATCGCAAACGGCATCACATTGACCATCGGCTTGTTGTCCATGATATTGGCATCGGGCATACCGGTCATCACGAAGTTCAAAGGCAGCACCATCAAGCTGCCCGGTGCGGCACCGAAAGTGCATTGCGTCATCGCGCCGCCACAGACCTGTTGCGCCATGCTTCACCCCTTGAACAGCGATTCCAGCCTGACCAGCAGGCTGGGGGTGGCGGCACCGGGCGCCAAGCGGCGACCCTCGGCGTCGAAGCGTTCGGGCGGCGCAAGCGGCTTGCCCTTCTGGTACGACTGTTCTTCCATCATGCGGCCATCGGGCCAGTAACGACGCACCGGTCCGTGCAACAGGTTGGCGCGGTAGCTCATCACCTGCACCACCGTGCCGGCCCCGTCGTAGTCGGTGGACTCGCCATCGAGCAAACCTTGCCGATACTGCGATCGGCGCACCACTCGGCCCTCGTGGAAGAAAGTCGCAAGGCCCTCGATCTGACCCGCACGCATGCGGAGCTGGGCGGTGACCTGACCGGCCTGGTCGTACATCACCGAGGCGCCATCCGGCAGGCCGGCGACAAAGTTCTGCTCGGCCAAACATCGACCGTTTTGCCAGGTGCGGGTCAATCCTTCCTGGCGGCCCAGTCGATAAGAAGCCTCTTGCACCAGCGCGCCGTTGTCGTCGTGCAGCCGCAGCAAGCCGTCGAGCTGACCGTCGACATAAGTCGCAGACATCAGTGGCTGACCCTTCGGACCAAAGCGCCGCATCTCCCCATGCAACACGTCGCCACGCATCGCCATGCTGGCCAGCAAGCGGCCTTGCGCATCCCGCTCCTCGACCACAGTCGAGGCGATGGACGCGGTCGAGGCGGTGGACTGGTTGACGGTCGCGGTAGCGGTCGGGTTCGCGTTCGCGGTCGCACCAACGGGCACGGCCGGCTGCGGCTGCGGTTGGGCTTGGGCGACAGAGGCTGGAGTCATCGCCATCGGCTCAATTGATCTTCACCAGACCGCCCTTGACCGTGAGCATGCCGCCCCCGTCAACCGTCTGCGTCGCCGAGGCCTTGCTGTTGATCATCAAGCCCTTGTTGTCCAAGGTCGTGCCGGCCTCGTTGGTCAATCCGGTGCCGGCCTTGTTGGTCAGCGCGGTACCGGCTTTGTTGGTCAATGCAGTGCCCGCCTGGTTCGTCAGCGCGGTGCCGGCCTTGTTGGTCAGCGCGGTACCGGCCTCGTTGTCGACCGTCGTGCCGGCCTTCACCGCAACATCCTTGGCAGACTTGAAGCTGATGCTGCCGGTGACATCAAACAACAAGTCGCCGGTGACCTTCAAGGTGTATTTTCCGGTCACCTCATGGGTGAAGTCAGCCTCGTTGGTGTGGGTCTCGTTGCCCGTGACAGTGAGTGCACGAACGCCCTTGACACTATGCGTCTCCTTGCCGGTCTTGACTTCAATCGTG
>CANFPU010000259.1 GCA_947448955.1 Burkholderiales bacterium | reverse complement strand
GTCACCGCCGATCACGAAACCCTCGATCGCGAAAGGCTGCAGCGGATGCTCGACCACCAGACGCTGCTTGGCGCGGGCCAGCGATTGCGGCAACCCTGGGTCTTCGGCGATGGCCGGCAGCACGGCCTCGAGTAGCTCCGAGACCAGCACCGACGGGGGCAGCAGCGAGTTGTCGCGTACGCTGCGGCCGACGTGGCTGAGGTAGAGGCTGCCGCGCGCTGCCAGCAGCAGGTCCAGGAACAGGTTTCGCTCGTCGTCGCGGCGTTGCCGGTCGCCGCGGCGCGGGCTCAGCGTCATCAGGTCAAACTCGGGCGGCCGCACTGCGCTGGGGAACACGCCGTCGTTCAGACCGATCGCGCAGATCACCTCAAACGGCAGGTTGCGCAGGCTACTGATCGCCGCGAAAGTCACCCGGCCACTGGGCACGCCGCCGCGCGCTGGGTCGTCGAGTAGCTGCGCCAGCGCTGCCCGAACCACCGCCAGTGGTAGCGGCTGGTCCACGCCGCCACGTTGCATCGTGTCGGCCATCGTCCGGATCGACTGCTGTAACTCGCGCAGGTCGTCGAGCTCGGCGTCGGCGGCTTGCACGAAGGTCTCCAGGCTGGCCAGCAGCCAGCCGGCCCATTCCGCCGGCAGCTTGGGCTGCGCGCCATCGGCTTGCAGATGCTTCAGCGCGTCGATGAAGCGCCAGAAAGCGCCCAGCGCGATGGCGGACGAGCCCTCGACGTCGCCTGCGGGCAGCAGGTCGAGCAAAGGCAATTCGACCCGCGTCGGCAGCGCATAACCCAGGAACAGCCTGTCCAAGCCGTCGCCCAGCGTGTGCTTGGCCTCGGGCGGGACGCTGAAGCTGGCCCGGTGTTGGGCGTCGAGCGCCCAGCGCATGCCCGAGACGTGAATCCAATCGCGCACTTGTTGCAGTGTGTCGTCGTCCAGGCCGAAGCGGCGAGCCACGCTGGCCTGTTGCAGCAGGCCGAACACCGCGCTAACCGCAAAACGCGAGCCCGCCAGTGTCAGCAGGGCCAGCAAGGCCTGGGCGCAGGTGTTGACGCTGCTGCGGGCGCGGCCCGTGATGGTGTAGGGGATGAAGCGGTCCTTGGGCGCGGTGCCGAACACTGCCTCGATCAAGGGCGCGGCGGCCTCCAAGTCAGGGGTGACGACCAGGACCTGCGAGGGCTGCAGGCCGGGCTTGCAAAACAGCCCCAGCAAGTGGTCTTGCAACACCTCGAGCTCGCGGGTCAGCGAGTGGCAGACATGCAGCGTCAGGCTGTGATCATCGTCGGCCAGCGCCACCTTGCCGGGCTGCAATTCGCTCAGGTCCAGGATGGCGTTCTGCACCTTGGCCAGCAAAGTATCCGCTGAAGCGGGTTCAAAGTGGCTGTCGTCCTCTAACGCCTCGCCGCATTGATCGACCAGCAGGTCGACATGCGATTGGGTTTGCTTGCCCCAGGCTGCCAGCAGTCGGTGGCCCTCCTCATGGCCCTGCGCCTGTCCACGGTTGGCGAGGTGGCTCAGGCGGCGGCGGTCGATCAGCTCGAACCAGTACTCGCGGCAGGGGTTGAGCACATAGAGGTGCAGGTCCGTCACACGGCCGATCTGTTGGAGCAACTCGATGTGCAGCGGCGGCATGGTCGGCAGCACGAAGACATGGGCGCTGGCCGGCAAGCCGGCGGCCCGCGCCGCCTGAGGGGACAGCGGCTGCAGCGCTTCATTGAAACGGCGGTGCTGGTCGTGCTGGCCAAGCGCTGCGCTGATGCGCCGCCACAGCGCGGCTTGCCAGCGCTCGTCGGCGCGAGCGTCGCCATCTTGCTGGCCCAAATTGGCCATCTGTCCATCGCCCCGATCGGCCAGCCTGTTGGTCAACCAGTCAGCCAGCCAGTCCGGACGGTAAGTCACATAGTGGTCAAGCAAGCTGGCCACGCGCTGGGCGAGTTCGAACCGCATCACCTCATCAGCGCTGTGCAAGTAACTGGCCAGGCGAGGGTGGGCGTCGACAAATGTGCGGTCAGCCAGCGCGCGGTCGACGCGCCAGGTCAGCACCGGCGGAGCCAGCGGTGATTCGGCGGCCACATCGGGCAGCAACCATGCCATCTGCTGCCACAACCAGCGAGCGAGAAAGCTGAATTGCACGTTGGCGCAGATGCCGTCGTGGTCGGCGATCGCCAGATTGAGCGAACGCCGCACGGCCTCGCTGGGCACCACGATCTGGTCCGCCTCGAACACGCTGCCGCGGCCTTGCGCGAGCTGGACGATCAGCCATTGCGTGAGGAGTTCGTAGCGGTTCGAGAAGTGGACGTGGAGCATGTCGGAATTGCGGTCGATGGCCGGGTGCGATCGGCGGATCAAGCTCTGCCAGTATCGGCGCTGTGGCAAACAAAGAAATAATTTGCCATGTCAAGGCTTGAAGAGCTCAAGGCCGCCGGCAGGGATCTCGATCGGCTGAAAGCGGCACTGGCGGCAGGTGCCAAGGTTACAGACTTCGCGGTCTGATGTTCTCTGGCTTGAATGCTTGGCCTCAGTCTGGGTCAGTCTGATCGTCACAGCCAGCCTGAAGTTCTGGCTGGCGCCTGCAACAAGCTTCTGACCTAAACTGCCTTGATGGGGTGCGCGGTGACGACAATCTACTACTTGCCCGGACATGGCGGTCGCCTCGACAGAGGATTGGGCCGGGCGCTGGCCAGCCGTGGCCACGATGTCAAGGGTCGAGAGACGGTCGGCCAGTTCAATGCGCTGTCTTTTCAGGCGCAGATCGACCTCGTGGCCGAGGATCTCCGGCACCACTGCTGGCATGAAGATGGTCGCGTCGTTGCCAATTCCTATGGTGCCTACTTGTTCCTGCATGCCCAGGCCCAGTTGCTGCCCTACATCGGCCGGGTGCTGTTGCTGGCGCCCATCGTTGGCGAATTCTCGAACGAGGAGGCCTTGATGGGCTTTGTGCCGCCACGGTCTGGCAAGTTGGAGTCGCTGGCGCGCAGTGGCGCCTATCCCGCGCCCCTGCGCTGCGAGATGCATGTCGGTGAACGCGATTGGCAGAGCAATCCACAAGCCGTGGTCACGTTGGCGGAGCTGCTGGGCTTGCCGGTGACAGGGGTTCCCAACGCCGGCCACGGGTTGGGCTCACGCTATGTCGGCCGCTTGCTGGACGATTGGCTGGAACCGACGCTGCCGCCCTGATCATCGCCGCGCTGGGAACCTGGCGCAGATTGGCGCTCGATGTTTACAGCGATGGCCTGCGCTTTAAATTCAACCGCTTTAAATCGAGGTCATTTAAATCGGGCTCGGGTTTGAATTCTGGCCGGCTGCGGTCTGAGCCGTGGGGCCTGTTGGGCTGATGCTGGTCGACACACGGCGTTGCGGCCCATCGCTGTGGTCGGATTTACAGCGCGCAATGTGTCAAGATGGCATCTGGCGTTTACAGCGTCGGCTTGCTGTTTAAACGCAATTTGCTTGGTTCGATCTCCAACTACATCTGCCGCGCATTTAATTCGGCGCACCGTTGACATGGCCCACCTGTCCCCCAGCCTGCCGCCGCGAGCGGCCATCAACGCGGGTGAGTTCGCCGAGCTTGGCTTGCTGAAAACGCTGCAGACCGGGCTGTCCAATGCCTACACGCTGTTTCACAGTGTCGACTGGTCGCGTACCTCAGGGGGGCATGAGCAGCACGGTGAGATCGACATCGTCGTGGTCAACCAAAGCGGTGACGTCTTGCTGATCGAGGTCAAGTCAGGCGGCGTGGACTTTGAGGCAGACGGCATCTTCAAGACCTATGGCGACCAGCGCAAGAGTGTGACCTGGCAGGTCAAGCGGCAGTACGGTGCCATGCGGTCGCGGCTGTCGGCGGCTAATTTGGCCGTGCAGGTGAGACAACTGCTGATACTCCCTGACGCGCGGGTTCAATCCGAGACGGCGCAATGGCCCAGAGAGCAAATTGTCGACAGCGCCGAGTTCGCGCAAGTGGTGTCGCGGGTTGTTGCGGCGCTGGGGAACGGCAGCCCGAACAAGCTTCAGCCCCAGGTGCTCGCGTTTTTCGAAAACCGCTTCCGGGTGGCGCCTGACGTCTCGGCGCTGACCGGACGACTGCAGCAATCGGTCACGCGCATGTCTGCCGGCCTGGCCACCTGGGTGCCGCGCATCGAGGTGCCGTCCGGCATCATCCGCGTGGTGGGTACCGCGGGCTCGGGCAAGACGCAACTCGCGCTGCGCATGTTGCGCGAGGCGGATGCTGTCGGTCAGCGGGCCGCCTACCTGTGCTTCAATCGCGCGCTGGCCGACCACATGGCCAAGGTGTCGCCGGTGCGCGTGCCCGCCGAGACTTTTCACGAGCACGCGTTGCGCAAGGCCCGTCGCGATGGCCT
>CANFPU010000258.1 GCA_947448955.1 Burkholderiales bacterium | reverse complement strand
GGCGCGCGTTGCGCGGCCGCCTGCAATTGCTGCACATAAGCCCGCCGCGTGGCACGGCTGCGCTCGGTGATGCGGGCCGTGACCTCGGCCAGGAGAGGATGAAGTTTCATGCGTTGCACTCAAGAGGGCTCTGGGCAGAGCATTTCAAAGCTTGTAACTTTGTTACATCTCGAATGGTAACCGCTAAAGCCTGCTGCTGGGGGCTTCGAAGTTACAGAGGGGTTACGAAATGACGGCTGCTGAACGGCACTGAAGCTTGACGTTTTTTAAAGCCATCATCTTGACAAATGGTGTCAGCATCTCACCAATGGTTCAGCGCAATCTTGCACTTTTGGCTGCCGAACAGGGTGTAAGCCTGAATCGGCTTGCCAGTGCCAAGTTGACAGCTTAGGCGTTCAAGTGCGCTGCGTAGCTGGGGTAGCCATTTTTTCCAATTGAGCACAATCAAATACTGTCGTTCGAATGGGATGCCCATAAGACCGTTGAGTCGCGTTAGGAGCCGTTCGCCGCCAATTTGTCAGCACCCGGTTTCGGCCAACTACGGACATTCCCGAACGGCAACTTACTGGAGTTTGAAATTTGCCTGGCGGAGTTGACCCGAAGTCGCCCGGTGGCGCCTACCGGTCAGTGCCCATTGCTGATCGTCGAACCGCGTTTTCACCTTCGCCTATGGGCTCATCAATCTTGAATCCAACAGGGGAACGGTGGTGAATTTACCTCCGGAGGCCAAGATAGGGCGAGAACTGAGAACGTTCGAGTGTGACGCTAAAAAAAACGCGCCGACCGCCCGGTTGTAAGGGCTTGAGGTCAAGGCGTTGGAACTCGGCGCAAATATCAATTTGGCGATCCGGCGTTAAGCTTGGACTCCATCATCTGAATGATCTATCGAAAGAGCTTTTGGCCTCGGGCCCGACAATATCAAGACCCACCTTAAGGATTCTGGGGCCAGTGGATGAAGACGCGCTGTCCAAACGTGACGCACGCCGCTTGATAGGCTGTACCTTGCCATGCAGTTCGGCAGCTAATGAAGGTCCAAGGCAAAATACGGGGCATGAAAGATGTTGCTCCCACTCCACGCGGACGCTTGGCAGGTGATTGGCGTCGGGTGGCGGACGGGCTGCACACCGACATCATTTTCGGCAGGCTACTGCCAAGAGAGCACCTTGTCGAAGACCAACTGATGGAGCGTTTTGCAACCTCGCGATACGCAGTACGCGCGGCTCTGGACGAAATGCAGCGTCGTGGCCTGATCGTGCGTGAAGTCAATCGTGGAGCGTGCGTACGCGACTACACGCGTGTAGAAGTCGAAGAACTGTTTGAGTTGCTGGAAACGCTTCAGGCACAAGCCATACGCCGCATGGCGCTGCCCTTGGAAGAAGACACCTTACTCAGGCTGGAGTCCTTGCAAAAGGCTCACGAGAAAGCCAGCCGGGACGAAAAACCGCTTGATCTCTTTAGCTTCAATAAGGCGTTCCACGACACCCTGTTTGATTCGTGCGGCAACGCTCATCTGGCTCAAGCAATACGAGACTATGCCCAGTTGATAGATCCCATCCGGATGCGGCGTATTCCTGATCAAAAATGGCGGCGTGAGGCCGCCTCTCACCATCGAAAAATGATTGAATTGCTGCGTGGTTCTGACCACGAGGCCCTCGTCCAGTTGTGCCTCGACCATATCGAGCCAGCCAAGTACTTCTACCTCTCCACCCAGTCCGGGTAAGGAGTCGGGACGATCGCCCAACCCGTGTTCTGGAAATTCGTTAGTTCTGGACTTTATCCATAATATTATCGATAATAATTTAAGGGAATATCTTTAAGGCTCATCGAACCCTTGCTGGAGACAAACATGCGTGCCATTTCTCGTCTGCTGACCCTGTGTTTTTGCGCGGCTGCGGCCCTCGGCTCAACTGCTGCTGTTGCGCAGGTCTATCCTTCCAAGCCAATCCGTTTTGTCGTTCCATACCCTCCCGGGGGAGGCAACGACGATGTGGCGCGTTTAATCGGCAAGAAGATCAGCGAAAGCATGGGCCAGCCGGTGCTCGTTGAGAACCGCCCCGGCGCGTCCGGGATGATTGCCGGCGAATTTGTTTCAAAAGCGGCGCCTGATGGGTACACCATCATGATTGACCACGCCGGAATTGTGATCAACCCTGGTCTTTACCCCTCAGTCCCATACAACGTTACGACCGACCTGGCGCCGGTCACACTGGCCGTATCACAAGGCAATATTTTCTTGGTGCACCCCGCTGTGCCCGCGCGAACTATCCCCGAACTGATTGCCTATGCCAAGGCACAGCCGGGTAAGCTGAACTACGCATCTCCCGGCAATGGAACGCCTCAGCACATTGGAATGGTCTTGTTCAACAAACTGGCGGGCGTTGATATTGCCCACATTCCTTACAAGGGAGGAGCGCCAGCAACCACAGCCTTGGTTGCCGGAGAGGTCCAAATCCTTTTGAGTGGCACAACGGGCCTGCCCTTCGTCAAAGGCGGCAGGGCGCGCGCCATCGCGACCACTGGCACCGCACGGTCAGGAGCCCTGCCCGATGTGCCAACCGTCCAGGAGTCCGGGCTCAAGGACTACACCAGTAGCGTCTGGCTTGGCATCTTCGCGCCCGCCAAGACCCCAGCTTCGATCATTGACAGGTTGAACCAGGAGATCACCAAGGCATTGAACTCATCGGAGGTGCACCAGCAGTTGATCGACAAGAACTTCGACATCGTCAAGAGTTCACCCCAAGAGTTTGCGAAAGTGATTGAAAAGGACCTGGCTTTATATGGCAGGCTCATCAAAGAGTCGAATATCAAGCCCGACTAAAGGCTAACCATGAAAATTGGCGATCGATTCTTCCTGAAGGGCGCCTTCGATAGGGAAAGCCTGGCGTTCTTGCGGCAGATGGGCGGGCAGGGCGCTGTGGTCAATATTGCCGGTGAGCTGCGCGACAACCAGCAGGGCACGCCGGTTGTGAGCGAAGCGCTCTCAGAGCGGCTACGCTCAGGGCTGCACTGGGAGGCGAAGGACCTGATAGAACTGCGAAAGGCAGTAACTGATTTCGAGCTTGACTTGTGTTCCCTTGCTCACACGCCCCCGCACAGGTTCCAGAAGATTCTTTTGGGTCTTCCTGGGCGTGACGAAGAAATCGAGAGTTGGTGCAGGTCGCTGAAGGCTATGGGCGAGGCGGGCATCCCGATTCTGCAGTACAGCTGGCACACGAATGTGGGGTCCAACCACATCAACTGGCATACGTTTACCGGTCACAGGATTCGTGGCGGTGCACTTGCGGAGGGATTTGACTACGAGCAGGCGAAAGACATACCACCGACCGATATTGGCGTTGTAACGCAGGAACGGATGTGGGAGGCCCTGGAGTATTTTCTGAAAGCTGTGATCCCGGTCGCAGAGAAGGTCGGTGTCCGGATGTCACTGCATCCCGCAGATCCGCAAGTTCCGGCGCTCGCTGGCGTGGCACGTATCGTCCGGAGTGTTTCCGCATTCGAGCGGATGCTTGACCTTGTGCCCAGCCCTGCCAATGCCATGACGTTCTGCCAAGGGTGTTTCGCGCAGATGCTCGATGCAGAAGGGGTCTACAAAGCTATAGCCAAGTTTGCACAGCGGGGCGCCATAGCATTGGTACATTTTCGAAATGTCACGCCCGACAGCACGGCAGAAAGATTCACAGAAGCATTCTGGGACGAGGGAAAAGTCAACATGCATCGAGCCATACTGGCGTACACGAAGGCAGGCTTTGACGGCTATCTGACCCCCGACCATCATCCTCACACGATAGGGGATTCCGTTTGGGGTCACCGCAGCCGGGCATTCGCATTGGGTTACATGCGAGGGCTGGTGCAAAGTGTTGCCAGTGAGCGCAAGCCATGCTGACGAGCCGAAGAGATTTCATCCCGGGTAACCAATCAAAAATCTGAAAATTACATAGGACTCAAATTTCGCAGCATTTCAGTTGTCTTGTGGACTGACGCCGCTTTTCATTTGAATGTCCGCTGCTGGGTGCCCAATCCGAACTGGCCGACTTCCGCTTCGGGTCGGATGCTGCCGGACAGTCGACTCGCCGTGAACGACGGCAATGGGCCTTGAGCCGACTCTCTGCTTGCTCTTGCACAGATCATGGTGCCTTGTAAAAGTGGCAACTTCAGTGACATTCCGCAACGGCTGGGTGCTGAGACTCAGTCCAGGCCTTTGCTCGCGCGGCTGGTTTTCAGGTCGGAGCGTTTGTTTTTACTTTCAAGTCTTTTTTGTACGGCGCCATAGCTGGGCTGAGTGGGCTTGCGTTTTTTCGGCGGCAGGGCCACGCGGTTCACCAGTTCATGCAACCGCGAAAAAGCGTCCATGCGATT
>CANFPU010000257.1 GCA_947448955.1 Burkholderiales bacterium | reverse complement strand
TAGTTACCCAGCGCATCAAAGAAGTTACGCAGCTTGTTTAAAAGCGCAGACAACATTCCGGACGGAGCTTGGGAGGCGTCAAAATCTCCAAAGGCATCTGCGATAGCTTCTTCAATGATCTCAGACTCGGATAAGCCAAGACGCTTGTAAGCTTCCAGACGACTGACAACACTGCCATCTTCCAGTCGAGTTCGTTTTTGACCGAGATATTGATCGATCCACTGGTTCTTTGCCATCTTCTCCAAAGATGACCACTGCTGGGGAGTGAAGAAGCCAAGCTCTTTCAACGCATGCATGGCCTCATGGCGCATCGTGCGGATCGGCTTCTCGGCATCTATAGCAATCTGAATCAGCTTTGCTGCATAGGAGCCTTCAGCTCCTTCTTCGATCGCTTTGACAATCTTGACGCCGACATCCTTGAGGCCAAACTTATCCAGCATGGCCCGCAGGTCTGCGGTCTTCTCAATCGCTTCTTGGGTCTGAGGCTCACCTTTGGCGATGTTCTCGTGAACTTCAGATACCTTCTTGCCTTCGGTCGGCTTGTTGCGGCGACGCTCTAACTCAACTTTGGCTCGGGCATGGAACGCGCCGGGCTTTTTCTCGGCAACCACATCCTCTAAAGTTTTATCGTTTAAACCAGACAAAATGCTTTCTTCAGCGGCTTGTCGGCTTGGGAACGTGCCTGCTTTTTCGCCGTTTTTGTAAACGGTGTGAGCTTCGCGGGTAACTGTTTTCTTGCCCAATGGTTTGGCTTTGAGGGGCGCAGAGTACTCTTCAACGCGGTTCAGTAATTGCTCAATGCGTCGGTAAAGAACATCTTCTGCTTTGGCTTGGCGAGACTTAGCCTTCTTATAGGATTCGGTCTCAGTTTCGCCCCGGGCTTCCATCGACTCCAGTTCGGTGCGACCGCGATTAACGGTGGTCTCGTGCCTTGCAATATTCTGTAAAGTCTTGTCAGCCTCTTGACGACGAAGACCCTGAAGACGCTCAATCTTGGCTGGAATATCGTTTTCTTCCATGACCGTAGTTAAAGGCTTGGTACGGCCTTCTGGCGTGATTGCGTAGGCTGCAGGCTTCTCACCCTCCTCAAACGCAGTCTGCTTAATGTCGTAGCCTTCAGGAAGCGTAACGCGAGGCGCAGCTTTGGCCGACGGAGCAATTGATACTTCTTCGGACTCTTGAACGTTTAAACCATTCTTTTGTGCGTCAGTTTCTGCAAGTTTTTTATCCGCGTGAGTGCCAACAACTTCTCCGGTATCTGGCTTAATGGTTCGGAAGACTGGTTGCTTGTTCTGGACAAACTCGTCGTTGTGGATGGCAGTATCCAATAAAGATTGGGCATCACGGTCTGTCTTCAGACCAGTAATTTCTTGGATTGTTTTAACAGCCTCTTGCAAAGGCACTGGTTTACCGGCCTCTTCAAACTTATTCTTAACTGCGTCAACCGCTTGGGTGTATTGCTCAGGTTTAAATCGTTGTGCGTTCGTGCCTTGAGGCAAAACAATTTGCTCGCCGGTTTCGTTGGCAGGCATGTCATTGAGAGCTTTAAACGCAGCAAACAACTGAGGCTGAGACATCGAGCTAATGTCTGCATTGCCCGTGGTGCGGTTAAGGAAGTCTTTAAAACCTTGAGTATCAGTGGCAACGTTTTTCTCAACGGCTGCGTTGATGACATCGCCGGGCTTGTACTCCTCCGCTCCTGTATAGCCTGTTTTGGCCGTCAAAATTGAGTCTAACGCACCTCGCTCACCTTCTGGATGAACGTTTGTCATGGCATCTTTGACGTCCTCAATGGAGTACGTACTCAGTTCCGGCATACCGTTTTCAGCGCGGTACTTTTGGATGTAATCGTGAACCTCAGGGCCAAGCTCTTCCGGGGTCAAATTGCCCAGAGGGTTCTTGAGCGTAGAAGCTTCTTTGGCTGGAGCCTCTTTGGCTGGCGCAGGCAAACCAAGCAAATCAGTTGGTGCAAACGTTTCTTTTGTTTTGGCAAGCTTTTCTTCTTCGGCGCGGACACCAGCATCAATTTTGGCTTGTGTTTCAATCTCTTTGGCAACCTGATCTTGCACGTAAGACTTGCGCAGTTCAGACATCTTAGCTGGAGAGGTAGCGGCTCCCAAAGCCCCGCCAACCACTGCGTCGTGGATTGCAGAAGAAAGAACCCCAGACATCATGTCTGTTGGTATACCTGCTTGGTTTAAAGCTTGGTTGCTGCCAAGCTGCCCTGTAGCGGCTTGGATGAATTCAGGCGCAGCTTCCTCACCAACGTTCTTAAGTACAGCTTCGCCCCATGTTGGAGCTTTGACGCCTTTAGAAACTTCAACTTTGGGAGCGGCTTTACCTAGTTTGCCCAGAACATTTTCAACGCCTATAGCGCCTTCAAGAGCACCAGTCGCTCCAGCAGCTCCCTGACGAGTTGCGTTGCGCAAAGAATACTCAGCAGCTTGCTGGGCCAGACGCTCGGCTTCGTCCTCAGGAATCCCTTTGGCAATAGCTTCATTTTTAACAGTTTGATAATCTTGACCCTTTTGACCACCAATACCCATAAGAGCACCGATGCCAGTAGCAGGAGACTTGGCTGCTTGAATAGCTTTGCCAGCCATACCTAAACGGGCCAGACCCGCAGGCACAGTGGCTTCAGGAGCCAAAACACTGGCGGCAATGATTGGGGCGCTAGATGTAAGAGCTTCTATTGTTTCTTGCAAAGGAGCTTCTGCAAAACCGCCCAAGCCAGCTTTAATTTCTTCCCAAGTATTTCCCTTGGCTCGTTCTTTGATGGCTTCACGGCGAGCCATCTCGGCTTGACGCTCTGGCGTCTTCATGGCTAAAGCGGCCTGCTGAGCTTCGCCCAACTTTGTAGAGGCTGCGTTTGTAACCCCAAACAAATCAGTCAGGGCTTTAATACCACCAGCGCCACCAGCGCCAGCAGACAAAGCTAGGTCTTTGAGTGAAAACGGGGCCGACTTGGCGTTTTCATCTATAACTGGTTTTGCAACGCTACCAAAGAATTGATTGCGAGCAATCGAAAGATCTTCGGCTGGAACTTGCGGCGCAATAACCTGAGAAAAATATTGCTGCTGGGCAGCTTGTTTTCCAGCTTCGTCTAATGATTGGAACTCTGGACTTCCAGCAACTTCTGCCCACGGTTTAGCCATGTCAACCCCTTGTTATTTCCAGAGTTTACTATAGTCGGGTTGGCCCGGCGCAGCAGCGTTTGGATTAGGGTTGCCTTTGTTTAAATCAGGCAAGCCACCTCCAATGCGGGCATACATTTGAGTTCGCATGGCTTCGGTAGTTAAACGGCGTTTATCCAATGCCGCCTTGTCAATTGCGTACTGTTTGGGGTCAGTCATTTTGACAAAATTAAGCTTAGACTCGGCTGCATCTAATTGCTTCATCTCATCGTTTAACTTATCCAGCATCTGGGCATCAGCCGATTCTTGACGAGATGATAGGCCAGCCATGCTGACTGCTTGGTTAAACAACTTTGTTTTATCTGCGTTTGGTTGTAACCTCTGCAGTTCGGAGTAAATCTGCTGGAATGCAGGTGGCTTGTTCATGGCAGCAACTTGCTGCTTATGCACCTCAAGCTTAGCCAGTTCAAGCTTAAGATCTTGAGCAAGCTTTTCTTTTTGCAAGGCATTGCTGGTGCTGGCAATTGCGGCGGCATACCGCTCTTTGAGGGCTGCAGCCTTGGCGGCATCTCCAGCGCCCATGACGTCCAAAGATTGGTTGTAACCAATGTCCGCTTTCTTTTGACCAACTTCCAACATCTGTTTGGTCAATTCGTGGCGCTGCTGTGCTCTGGCTTGTTCCAATTCTTTTGTCTTGGCCGCACCATAAGCGCCAGCACTCAGGCTTCCCATTCCTTTTGGTGCATTGGCAATTTGACCCAAATACTCCATAAGAGCTGCCATGCCTTGTTTGGGTGCTGCCAAACGTTCTTTTTCGGCACGGTATTCAGCCATTAACTCATCCATCGGTTTTGTATCGCGTTGGATTTTGTTTCGGCGCTCCTCTGCTGCACGCAATACGGCATCAGGACTTGAGGCCATAGCCTCGTTCATGATTTTTTCTGCAGGGCTAAGTTCTGCAGGAGCAGCTGGAGCAGCTGGAGCAGGTTGGGCCGCCATTTTATTTGGCCTTGGCGCAGGAGCGGCTGGAGCAGAATCCCATCCAGAGCCAGATCCTTGATCAAAAGCGGGCAATGCCACAGCAGGTGCTGCTGGTGCGGCGGCTGGTGCAGCTGGCGCGGGGGCAGATGGGGGAGCTTCAGGTTTGGCTTGTTGGCTAAATCCGTATCCCGGCGCACTGACAATGGTTTTCAATAACTCCATCGGCAATCCGCCAACAAACTTCAAAGCTTTTTTAATCCCTTCGGAATCTTTTTCAGC
>CANFPU010000256.1 GCA_947448955.1 Burkholderiales bacterium | reverse complement strand
TCGAGCACACCCATGTCAGCTATCCCGTCGGGCACTTGAGCACGATGTACTGGATCGGTCTGCAGGCCGGCGACCTGCACTGGAACATCTCGTCGCCGGGCTGGGGCAAGCACGCCTGGAGCTGTTTCTTCGCGCCCTGGATCGCCGGTGCCACGGTGTTCATCTTCAACTACCAGCGCTTCGACGCCCGGCGAGTGCTCGATGTGCTGGTGGCCAAGCAGGTGAGCACACTGTGCGCGCCGCCGACCGTCTGGCGCATGCTGATCCAGGAACGCCTGGGTGGTTGGGCGGTTGCCTTGCGTGAACTGCTCAGCGCCGGCGAGCCGCTGAACCCGGAGGTGATCGAGCAAGTGCAAGCGGCCTGGGGCTTGACGATTCGCGACGGTTTCGGCCAGACCGAGACCACCGCCCAAGTGGGCAACCCGCCGGGGCAGAAGATCCAGTTTGGCTCGATGGGCCGACCGCTGCCGGGCTACCAAGTGGTGTTGCTCGACACCGACGACCAACCGGCAGACGAGGGCGAGATCTCGCTGGTGATGAACGACGCCACGCTGGGTCGGCCCACCGGTCTGATGGTGCGCTATGCCGACTCGCCCGAGAAAACTGCCGAGGTGATGCGAGACGGCCATTACCGCACTGGCGACGTGGCGCGGCGCGACGCCGACGGCTACATCACGTATGTCGGCCGCGCCGACGATGTGTTCAAGGCGAGCGACTACCGCATCAGTCCGTTCGAGTTGGAGAGCGTGCTGATCGAGCATCCGGCGGTGATCGAGGCCGCCGTCGTGCCTTCACCCGATGCCCTCAAGCTGGCCGTGCCCAAGGCTTTCGTCACCCTGGCGGCCGGCCATACGCCCGACGAGGCCACCGCCCGCAGCATCCTGGTCTTCTGCCGCGACAAGCTCGCCGCCTACAAGCGCATCCGCAGGCTGGAGTTCACCGAACTGCCCAAGACCATCAGCGGCAAGATCCGCAGGGTCGAGTTGCGCCGCCAGGAAACATCGCGCCCGATGCCACCGACACCGGGCGCAAACGAGTTTTTCGAGTAGACCGGCGGCGCATCAGCGCGTGGCCAGTCCCAGCAAGCGCGCAGCGGCTTCGACCCGGCGCGGGATCGCGGCCTTGTAGGTATCGAGGTCCAGCTGCTCGTCTTGCGACCCTTGCTGGCCACCGAGGTAACGGGCGTAGACCCCCTCGCCGATGCAGGCCAGCCGCCACTGTGCGAAAGCGCGGTAGTAGTCGACGGTCTGTAGCGACGCACCCATGGCCTGGGCATACAGCCCAGCCATCTCGTCGGCGCTGAGGAACCCGGGCAAGCCGGTGGTCTGTGGATCGCCGCGCTCGCCCGGGGTCTCGGGGTCGTGCCAGTAGCCGAGCAGCCCGCCAAGATCGGCCATCGGCTCGCCCAGCGTGCACAGCTCCCAGTCGAGCACGCCGGCGACCGACCCGTCGGCCTTCATCATGCAGTTCGACAGCCGGTAATCGCCGTGGGCGATGGTGGCCGGCGAGGGCGTCGGCATCCGCGCACTCAGGGCGTCGCGCACCACATCGATCAGCGGCAGCTCACGCGTCTTGGACTGCTCCCACTGGCCAGACCAGCGTTTGAGCTGGCGCTCGATATAGCCTTCGCGCTTGGCGAGGTTGCCCAGTCCGACCGCGTCGATGTCGACCCGGTGCAGCGCGCACAGCGTGTCGATCAGCGCGTGGCACATCCGCGTTCGCACCGCTTCGCTCAAGCCGCGGCCGATCTCGACATCACGCACCACGACGCCATCCAGGAAGCGCATCACATAGAAATCACGGCCATTGACCGCCGGGTCCTGGCACAGCCCGACCATCTCGGGCACCGGTACCGCCGTGCCGGCCAGCGAGGCCATCAGCCGGTGCTCGCGCGCCATGTCGTGGGCGCTGGGCAGCAGCTTGCCCAAGGGCGGGCGGCGCAGCACGAAGCGACGACCCACTGCGTCGCTGACCGTGAAGGTCATGTTCGACCGGCCGCCGGCGATCAGCTTGAACTGCAGCGGCGCGCTGATCTCGGTGTGTTGCGCCAGCCAGGCGGTGACCTGTGGGACGTCGATGCCCTCGATCGGGGGGGTGTTGTGGCGTAGTGGATCGGTCACGTTGTGCTCCTCGGCAGAAGAGGGAAGGGTGGGGCGAGGGTCAGATCCGGCCCTTGCCAAGATCGAGATGCCCTCGGGCGACATTGATGCGCAAGGTGTCGGTCTCGCCTTCGGCCAGGCGCAGCGCGCGCAAACGCCGCAACACGCCTTCCAAGGGATGGCCGACCACCAGCGCCTCGCCGCCGACGAGTTGCACCGCCGCGTCGGTCACCTGGTGCGCCA
Organism: Burkholderiales bacterium; assembly: GCA_947448955.1. Taxonomy (GTDB): domain Bacteria; phylum Pseudomonadota; class Gammaproteobacteria; order Burkholderiales; family Burkholderiaceae_C; genus Pseudaquabacterium. Next base: position 2,072 of record CANFPU010000256.1, on the reverse strand, counting down.
TCTCGGTGGCCATCACCTTGGCAGCGATGCTCTCGTTGACCACATCGTGGCCGGCGTCGGCGAGCCGGGCGGTTCGATAGACCGCAGCACGCGCCCCGTAGGCGGCGATCCGCATCTCGCCGTAGCGCAGCCTGACCCGCTCGTTCTCGCCCGCCTTGCCAGCGCCCCGGCGCTGCAAGCGCTCACCGACCAGCGAGATCACCCAGGCGGCGGTGCCCACGCAGTCGGCGGCCAAGGCCCGGCGCACCGCACTGATGTTGGCCATCGCCCGGCCACGGCCATCGCCGGGCGCACCGATGGCATGGTGACGCGGCACCCGGACCTCGTCGAAGCGGAACGCCGCGTGGTGACTGCCGTCGAGCGAGCTGAAGCGCCGCGACAACGTGACGCCAGCACAGTCGGTATCGATGATCACCATCGATGGGCCCTGGCCTTCGATCTCGACCAGCGCGGTCATGAACGAGGCCTCGGCACCGCCGGTGACATAAGACTTCTGGCCATTGACCACCAAACAATCGCCATCGATGCGGGCCCAAGTCGGGCGCGGCGCATCGGCCGGTTCGGTGAAGGCGAATCCGCCGCGCTTGTCGCCCGCCAGCAGCGGCAGCAGATGGCTGCTGCGCAGCGGCTCGTCCACGCCCTTGAGCACGCCAGCACCCGACCCGAACACGCCGCTGAGGTGGCCCACGCCGTGGCTGGCCAGGGCCTCGCGAACGACCAGCAGCGTGAGCGCCGAGGTGTCGGCCGACTGCGTCAGGCCATAAACGCCCGCAGCCTTCGAAGCCTCGCGGATCTTGGCCGACCGCGCGGCCGCGTCCAAGCTGACATCGTCGCGCAACGCCACGAGCGGGCCGCTGGCCAACGCGGTGGCGCGGTCGCGCAAGGCCAGCAATTCGGGAGACAGAAATTCGGGCATGGGTCAGTCGATCATTCCATCCATCAAACATTCAAAAATTCAAACATTCAAACCATCAGTCCATCATTGAGCGGGGTGAACAATCATTTTGCCGACATCGGCAAGCGTGCGACGTCGCCCGTGCATCATCGCGTTCATCGGGCTGGCATGGGCCGCTGAAGGCGACGCCATGATGCCAAGCATCGCCGCCGCGACGCCGGTGAAAACCCTCGGTGTCTGGTCGCCAAAGCAGCGGCCGAATGGCCGGTCCTCGCAGTAGAGTGTGGGCATCAGCGTGTGGGCATCAGGCCAGACCTGACCAACAAAGTCGGAGACAACAATGAGCTATGACGCGCCCTTTGCGGGGCTGAAGGTGGTCGATCTCAGCCAGGGCATTGCGGGCCCTTACTGCGCCATGCTGCTCGCCCAGCAAGGCGCGCAAGTCACCAAGATCGAAGGCCCGGGCGATGGCGACTGGAGCCGGGTGCTGGGCGTGCGTTACGGCGAACACACCGCTTTCTCGATCATCGGCAATCTGGGCAAGCGCAGCGTCGCGGTCGACCTCAAGCAAGACGCCGGCAAGGCAGTGCTGTGGCGCATCATCGAAGGCGCCGATGTGTTCATCGAGGGCTTTCGGCCCGGTGTGATCCAGCGCCTGGGTTTCGACTACGAAGCCGTCGCTGCGCGCGAGCCCCGGATCCTGTACCTGTCGATCTCGGGCTTCGGGCAGCAGGGGCCGCTGGTCGGGCGCCCGGCGATGGACCCGGTGCTGCAGGCCTTCACCGGGCTGACCGGCGAGAACCACGGCGAAGACGGCATTCCGCACCGCGTGCCAGTGATCCCGGTCGACATGGTGACCTCGCTCTACGCTTTCCAAGCCTTGTCGTCGGCCATCTATGCGCGGCGCGACGAGCCGCGCGGACGCTACCTCGATGCCAGCTTGATGCAGTGCGCGGCCGGTCTGCAGGCGATCCGGATGATGTCGTCGATTCTCGAGGGCGGGGTGGTGCGCCCGGGCGGCTCACCCGCGGGCAACTTCCGCACCGCCGACGGTTGGATCTCGGTCACGACCATCCACGACCGCGACTGGATCGCGCTGTGCGGCGCGATCTCACGACCCGACCTGGCCGCCGAAGAACGCTTCAAGAAGGTCGCCGACCGGCATGCGCAGGACATC
>CANFPU010000255.1 GCA_947448955.1 Burkholderiales bacterium | reverse complement strand
GGACGAGACCGATGTCTTCGCCGACGCGGGCTACCAGGGGGCGGCCAAGCGGCCCGACGCCGAGGAAGAAGTGACCTGGCATGTGGCCATGAGGCCGGGCAAGCGCCGAACATTGGACAAGACCAAGACCGAAGATCTCCTCACTGATAACATCAAGAGGAGCAAGGCCAGCATCCGCGCCAAGTTCGAGCACCCGTTCCGGGTGATCGTGCGGCAGTTCGGCCACGTAAAGGTCCGCTACCGGGGCTTGGCGAAGAACACGGCGCAACTCAAGACGTTGTTCGCGTTGTCCAACCTGTGGCAGGTCCGAAAGAATTTGCTCGAACTGGATGGACAGGACCGCCTGCAGGCGGCGTAAAACGCCTAAAAAAAGGGCACACGAGCGACGAGACATGCCGATACGAGCGGAATCAGACCTGATTGCTGAGGCGCGTGCTCGAAATGCGACGGCGGCCGGATTCCTCATGCTGGATGCGCGTTGTTCAGAATGTCCCTAGTGGCCCTATAAAAATTTCATGCGCCTCGATTTTATTATTGTTGGAACCCAGAAGGGTGGCACGACGGCCCTCGACTATTTTCTTAGGAAAAATTCATCTGTGCAAATGGCGCAAACAAAGAAAGAAATCCACTTCTTTGACAATGAGAATTTCGACTGGAAAGCCCCGGACTATAGGGTATATCATTCAAATTTTGAATGGTCTTCAAAGTTTGTTGTTCGCGGAGAGGCTACGCCGATCTATATGTATTGGCCGCAAAGTATCGGGCGCATAAAGGCATACAACCCTGATGTAAGGCTCATATGTTTACTTAGGCATCCCTCATTCAGAGCCTTCTCGCAATGGAAAATGGAACGCGCGCGCGGGGTAGAGACCCTTGATTTTTCAGAAGCAATTCGTAGTGGGCGCAATAGAATAATTGAAAATCCGGGATGTCTTCGAATTTTTGATTACATCGAAAGGGGTTTGTACTCGACCCAAGTGGTACGTCTTCTGGCGAACTTTGACCGCAGCCAAATACTCTTCATCACATCGGACTCATTTCGCAAATCCCTCTCATCGTCGCTGGATAAAGTTGCTCGATTTATTGGAGCGAGAGGATTTTCTGAAATTATTAACAAACGAATAGTGCCTGTCGAAGATCAGACGCGTAATGACTTAAGCGCCAGCGATTTATTATTTCTTAACGAACTATTCAGGAATGATATTTATAAGACCATGGAGTTGACCGGCTGCGAATTAACGGCGTGGCTTGATGCGAACTACATGGAACCAGAAATTTGGCCGCAATCATGAGAAGAATGTCTTTTGTCCGTGATTTTGAAATTTTTACTGGAGATCACTAAAGTAAGGTCTTCACAAACCGAGGACAACTGTGGTTGCGGCAGTCTGCGTGAATTGAGACGATGCTGCACATGAAGCAAACCAGCCTGGGTCTCGGGAACTCGGCGAAGCGTACGCGCAAACGCGAATTTCTTGCGGAGATGGAGCGCGTGGTGCCGTGGGCCCCGCTGGTGGAGTTGGTGGCGCTGTTCGCACCCGAACGTCGACGCGGTCGCCCGCCGTTCTCGGTAGACACGATGCTGCGCATCCACTTCATGCAGCAGTGGTTCACGCTGAGCGACCCGGCGATGGAAGCAGCGCTGCACGACGTGCCACTGTTTCGAGAGTTCGCGGGCCTGGTTGGCTGGATTGATCGACTCCCCTACGAGCCGACCATCCTTCGGTTTCGTCACCCGCTGGAAAAGCACAGGCTGGCCGAGCAGATCTTGGCGATCGTCAACGATATGCTGATCGGCAGGGACCTCTTGCTCAAGGCCGGCACGGTGGTGGACGCCACGCTGATTGCCGCGCCGAGTTCGACCAAGAACGCCAGCGGTGAGCGTGACCCCGAGATGCACCAGTCCAAGAAGGGCAACCAGTGGTAGCTCGGCATGAAGGCCCACGTCGGCGTGGATGCGCAGTCGGGCCTGGTGCACACCGTGCGCGGGACTTCGGGCAACGTCAACGACGTGGTTGAAGGCAACGCACTGCTGCATGGCGAGGAGACCGAGGTCTTTGCCGACGCCGGCTACCAAGGCGCTCACAAGCGAGCCGATGCCAACAGTAGTGTGCGTTGGAACATTGCCATGCGCCCGGGCAAGCGCGTCGCGCTGGACAAGACCAAGCCGGTCAATCAACTCATCGATCAACTCGAACGGCTGAAGGCCAGCATCCGCGCCAAGGTCGAGCACCCGTTTGGGGTGATCAAGCGTCAGCTCGGGCACGTGAAGGTGCGCTACCGAGGGCTGAACAAGAACACCGCGCAGTTGTCGACGCTGTTCGCGCTGTCGAATCTGTGGATGGTGCGCAAAACACTGCAGGCACTGGATGGGCAAATCCCTGCGCAACCGGCCAAAGCGGCCTGAAAAGGCGAAAGAAATGGTCCAGGACGAGGCAAAACCGCAATGCCACCCGCAGATTCGACGGTCGGAACCATCGAATCGGCACGTCGCGATCACCACGCTACTGGATACACATTTGCAGGTCACTTGGGCAGACCTTCCCTAGCTGCAATGCGCGCGACGCTGAGCTTGAGACCCAGCACGCCGAAGATGCTGTTCATCGTGTTGACGCTGCCGGTGCTGCGCTCTTGTTCGATGTCTTGCATCGTGCGGTAGGCCACACCGGAGAGCTTGGCCATTTCTGCCGTGGTCAGCCGCATCGTTTTCTTGAGATGGCGCACCGCCTGCGGCAGCGGCCACTCGGGGTGCGCCAGCACATCCTCGACGGCCTGCCGGCGCAGCTCGAGCTGCTCGGGGATCGACAGGGTGTTGAAGCGCTTGTCCATGATTTTCAGCGCAGCGCAGCCAGTTGTCGTGCCTGAGCCAGGATGCCCGGGCGCAAGTGATTGAGAACTTCGGCGTCCACGCCCATCGCAGCGCCTTCGTCAGCGATCCGCGCCAGGGCTGGAGCCATCGACTTCAGCCCTTCGACCAGGGGCTCACGCAGGAGCGGGACAGCCTTGCGGCCTGGCCTCTTGGCCATCACGCCCAGATCGCAGACACGGTCCAGCACCCGGGACCAGTCGGGCTGACCGCCGTCGTTGTCGTCCCAGCGTATACGCCGCGCAATGCCGTCCGGGTGCAGGTACATCGGCGCGAAGTCGTACAGCGGTGTGAGCGCGAGGTGTCCGTTGAAGTCCCGTTGGATGGCCGTGTTGCGAGCGTGGTTGTCCTTGTTGCCCAGCGCCAGGTTGGCGATGTCGCGCTTGAGGTATTCGAGCACCTCGTCCTGAGGGGTGGTGCAGTGACGCATCAGCCCCACGCAGACCTGGTCATGGCTGGGCAGGGCTTCGAAGCCGGGCATGCCCGTCAGCGTGGCGATGCTCTCTTGCGCTAGGCGCGTCACCCCGGCGCCGTGAATCTGACGGTCAAAGCGCGGGATGAACAGCGCACGTTGACGCAGCACCAGCGGCGCGTGCACGCGCAGTCCCAGCAACCGGGCCATGTCCATGTAAGGCGCTTCGTGCCGCAGGATGCTGGCCAGTTGCGCGTCGGTGCCCCGGCCAAACTTGACGATGTAGTGCACGACCGCCCGCTCATCGGGCAGCGTGTGATCAAGGTAGAGCAGCCCATCCTCGGCGCGTGTCAGCAGCACCTTGGGCCATTCACCCTGCACGCCGGACGAGCCCGCGACGAACAGGCCGTGAGACGCCAGGTACTCGGAGAATTCATCCCCCCGCTGAGCCACCTCGTCATCCATGAAGCCGCGCCGAGCACCGGCGTTTGATTCGAGCCATGCGGCGGCTTCTTTGACCCGAAGGTTTCCGATGGGGTTGCCCGCTCCGGCCAGCAGCAACTGCCAGTCGACGGCCACACCGGCCGTGGGGGCCTGTCCGATGCTACGCAGCAGTTCCTGACGATTAAAGCCCTGTGGAAGCATGTCGATGAGGAAAACCGGCCAGTGGGGCAACTGCAGCGCCGCAAGCCCCACAGGCCAGCTGGCACACAGCGCGTGCGCGTCAACCGCTGCGGCGTGCTCGAACGCCCACTCGACCGCATATCCGGAATAGGTCTTGGTCTTCCATCCCTCGCGCTCAGGGCCGTGCAAGCTCACGCTGGCCACGTCGTGCCAGGCTCCGTGGGCGTGCAGTTGGATGGTGCAGGTTTCCTGCATTTACACGAAATTGTATCAATAACGTACCGTTTATATGGCTCGTATTTGATGCTTTTTCGTGTAATTGAAGTTCTGGCGCTGGGGTCGGTGGTGCTTGACCCACCACCCTCAATCCACCGGCACGGGCCTGGGCCGACCGTTGGCGTCAATGGCGACGTAGGTCAGGCTGGCTTCGGTGACCTTGACCACTTCGGGTGTGGCCGGGTTGCGCTCGGCGTAGACCTCGACGTGTACCGTGATCGAGGTGGTGCCGATGCGCTCGATGCGCGAATAAAAGCTC
>CANFPU010000254.1 GCA_947448955.1 Burkholderiales bacterium | reverse complement strand
CTGGGCGGCTGTAGAGATCAGCCGGACACCCTCGCACAGCAGGCTGATTTCGCGTTGCGGCACGCGCAGCAGGCGGCGGTGTCGGCGGTAGAGCTCCGTGGCCAGGTTGGCCATCGGGCTGTCGACAAAGATCGGCAGCGACGCCGGTATCTCGCCAGCCTGTTTCAATCGCTGCAGTACCAGCAGCAGCGATTGCGCGCGCCCCACTGCGAACGATGGGCACAGTACTTTGCCGCCGCGGTGGACGGTCTCGCGGATGATGCGCGCGAGCTCGGCCGGTCCGGCTTGAGGGGGTTCCAATGAATGGCGGCGATTCCCGTACGTTGATTCGACCAGTAACACATCGGCATGCGGCAGAGGCTGCGGCGCTGGCATCAGCAAGTCCTGCTGGCGGCCGACATCGCCCGAAAAGCCCAAGCTTCGGCCTTGGTGTGCCAGGGACACCGCGCAGGCCCCGAGCAAGTGGCCGACCGGTGTGAGCCGAACGCTCACCGGGCCCAGCATCAAGCTCTGGCCTGGCTCTAGCGGGGCGATCTTGGCGATCGCTCTCCGTGCATCGGCCCGGCTGTAGAGCGGCAGCGCTTTTTCGTGTCGGGTGTAGCGGTAGCGGTTGGCGCGACGGGCATCCTCTTCCTGCAAGTGAGCGCTGTCGAGCAGCAGCACCTCGGCGAGGTCGCGCGTCGCTGGCGATGCGTAGATCGGCCCCCGAAACCCGGCCTGCACCAACCGCGGCAGCCAGCCGCTGTGGTCGAGGTGGGCATGACTGAGGACCACGGCGTCGATTTCCTGGGGTGGCACCGGCAGCGGCGCCCAGTTGCGCTCGCGCAGTACCTTGTAGCCCTGGAACATGCCGCAATCGAGCAGGATTCGCTGCTCGCCGAGCGTCACCAAATGTCGGGATCCGGTGACCGTGTCGGCCGCGCCGAGGAACTGGATCTGCATGCTGGTCCTTTGAGAGCGTAGGGGCTCCCCAGTCGACCGCGTGCAGCCCCGGGTCGGCTTGCGCCACCGCAAGAAAGCGGTCTGGCAGGCCTCAGCGGTTGCCGCGTTGGATTTGGTACTCGAAGAACATCTGCCCACCAAACGCCAGCGTGCCCATCAGCACCGTGCCGCCCAGCAGCAACGCGAGCACGACGCCGATCACTGCCCCCCAGCCGCTGTGCTGGACTGCCTCGCCAGGGTTGAAGCGGGCAGACCATTTCTCATCAGAACCCAGCCCTGTGACGATGGCCGTCAGCATGCCCGCCGAGAGCATCAACCCGAGAAGCGGGATCAACAGCCAGGCAACAGGGTCGTCCTGCCCCAGGTTGTGCATCCGCAGCGCGCCGGCCACCCCCAGCATCGTAGGCAAGGGGTGCAGCCAGGCCAGCAGGTCGCGCTTGCCGTGTAAATAAAAGCGATGGGCGCCCAGGCTGCCGAGCATCAATGCCAGCCAAGTCGCCAGGGTCTTGGATTTGTGTGTCATGCCGGCAATCCATCCGTCGCCGGTGCTGGCCGTGCGTGGCCGTGGCCCAGTGAGCGCTGCATCAACACCACATCGAGCCAGCGGTCGAACTTCCAGCCCGCCGCCTTGAGCACGCCGCAGTGCTCGAAGCCCAACGCTGCATGGACGCCGATCGAGCCGGCGTTGTCCGCATCGCCGATCACCGCGAGCATCTGCCTGGCGCCCGCGGCCTCACAGCGGCCGACCAGCTCGGTCAACAGCAGCCGACCCAGACCTTTTCCACGGGCTTGGGCAGCGAGATAGATCGAGTTTTCGAGGCAAAAACGGTAGGCGCGTCGCGGCCTGAAATGGTTGGCGTAGGCGTAGCCCAGTACTTGGTCGCCGGCCTGGGCCACCAGCCAGGGCAAGCCCTTGGACAGCACATCGTCGCGGCGACGCGCCATCTCGGCCTCATCAGGGGCTTCGAGTTCGAAGGTGCCGGTGCCATGCAGCACAGCGTGGGCATAGATCGCGGTGATCGCCGGCAAGTCGGCCAGGGTGCTCGGGCGGATCAGCAGGGCAGGGGTGTTTGTCATCTGTGAAGTGTCGGTCAAGCCAGTCCACTCGGCTTTCGCTTCGCAGTTTATAATCTTCGGTTTTCGGCGACGGCTGGTGGCGACACCGGCGTATCTACGGCGTCGAGACCTTGATGTTCAGAGATTCTTTCAGACATCCGTTCAGACATTCGTTCAGAAATTCGTTCAGAAATTCGGAGCGGCGGACCACCGAGGTTCGGGAGTTCTGGGGGTTCTGGGGGTTCTGGGCATTGGGGCATGGAGATACAGCGCTGCGGCAGCGTCAGGCTTGTTTGAGAGCTTGTGCGGTCCACAGTGAACCTGATGGATCGGCCCTGAGTGTCTTTGGGGCTGGTCGGTCGCTCACGAATTTATTTGGAAAATCAACATGGTCGTCATTCGACTCGCTCGTGGCGGCGCCAAGAAGCGCCCGTTTTACAACATCGTGGTGGCCGACTCGCGCGAACGCCGCGATGGTCGCTATCTTGAGCGCCTCGGGTTCTACAACCCCATGGCCGCCGGTGGCGAGCAGCCGCTGCGCGTCGCACTCGATCGCGTCAGCTACTGGTCCGGCGTGGGCGCGCAGTTGTCGCCCACCGTCAAGCGCTTGGTCAGCGATGCCTCGAAGGCTCAGGTTGCAGCGGCCGCGCCAGTCGCCGCCTGATCACGCTTGAAGGCCGGCGCCGCCCGCTGCCATGACGCCGCCCGGCGACGCTGACGAGCTGGCCTTTCCCGACGATGCGATCGAGGTGGGCCGCGTCCTTGGGGCCTGGGGTATCAAAGGCGGGATTCGCGTACAGCCTTTCTCCAAGGACCCGGAAGCCCTGCTTTCGGCCAAGCGCTGGTTCATTCGGCCGCCAGAAAGAGTGGGGGCTAAGTTAGGCGTGCAGTCCTTTCCGCCTTCCTTACGCGTTACGCACAGCAAGGTGCACGGCGACAGCGTCGTTGCCACGGTCCAGCAACTCCCTGACCGCAATGCTGCTGAGGCGATGCAGGGCGCGCGGATCTTCGTCGCGCGGTCGAGTTTCCCCAGTGTTGGTGATGGTGAGTTTTACTGGATCGATCTGATCGGTTTGTCCGTTGTCAACCGCCAGCACGAGGCGCTGGGCACGGTGATCGACCTGATCGATACCGGCGCCCACAGCGTGTTGCGGCTGCGGCGTCCCGACGCGGTCGAGGGCGCTTCGCTGGAAGCCAGCGAGCGCTTGATTCCGTTTGTGGCTGCCTTCGTCGACGATGTCAGTCTGGCCGAGCGCCGGATCACGGTCGATTGGGGCCTAGATTTCTGACCTCTACCCGCCACCTGCGCGGTCGCCACGCTCGATGCGTTTCGACGTCATCACACTCTTCCCCGAGTTGTTCGGTGCTCACCTGACGCAAGGCATCACCCGCCGTGCGTTCGAGACCGGTCAGGTGGATGTCCGACTGTGGCCGCTGCGCGACTATGCCGACGACCCCTACCGCCGCGTCGACGACCGGCCTTATGGCGGTGGTCCTGGCATGGTGATGCTGGCCGAGCCCTTGCAGCGCGCCTTGGCTGCGGTGCGCGCCCAGCGACAAGCCGAGGTCCCCGTGCTGCACTTCACGCCCACCGGCGCGCCGCTGACCCAGGCCAGGGTGGCCGAGATCGCTGCTGGTCCTGGCGCCGTATTGCTCTGTGGCCGCTACGAGGGCATTGACCAGCGCTTCATCGATGCGCATGTCACGCTCGAGCTCAGCCTGGGCGACTTTGTGCTTTCTGGCGGCGAATTGCCCGCGCTGGTGCTGCTGGACGCGGTCGCGCGCTTGCAGCCTGGTGTGCTGACAGCCGCATCGCACCAGCAGGACAGTTTCTCCGCCGATGGTCTGCTCGATTGCCCGCACTACAGTCGACCAGAACTGCTCAAGAGCGATGCCGGGGTTCAAGCGGTGCCGCCGGTGCTCCTGAGTGGTCACCATGGCCAAATCGAACGCTGGCGGCGCGACCAGTCGCTGCGGCTGACGGCCCAGCGCCGGCCCGAGTTGATCGAGGCCGCACGCGCCGCCGGCAGGCTATCGCCGGCCGACGAGAAGGCGTTGCGCGGCTTGGCCAGTGCATCAGCCGTCCAAGCCGAGCTATAATCGAAGGCTTTTCGATCCTCTACCGGGCCAATTTTGAGCGTCGGCAAGATCGAGTTTGGAGAACCACAGTGGATTTGATCCGCACCCTTGAGCAAGAAGAAATTGCTCGCCTGAACAAGACGATTCCCGTCTTCGCGCCTGGTGACACGGTGATCGTCAGTGTCAACGTTGTCGAAGGCACGCGCAAGCGGCTGCAAGCGTATGAAGGCGTTGTGATTGCCAAGCGTAACCGCAGCCTCAACAGCAGCTTCATCGTCCGCAAGATTTCCAATGGCGAAGGCGTTGAGCGCACGTTTCAGCTCTACAGCCCGCTGATCGCGTCGATCGAAGTCAAGCGTCGCGGCGATGTTCGTCGCGCCAAGCTGTACTACTTGCGCGAACGCTCAG
>CANFPU010000253.1 GCA_947448955.1 Burkholderiales bacterium | reverse complement strand
CTCATCCGTTGGTGACTCAGTCAATCCACTGTCCGGCTTGGCTATCAAGTCATCAGGGTTCGCGGCCGCGAACCCTGATGACTTGATAGCCAAGCCGGACAGTGGATTGACTGAGTCACCAACGGATGAGCCGTCGGCAGAAATTCTTCAGGCGGTGGAAGGCACTGAACCTCCACGCGCACCAAAGCTATTTGCAACTCCTCAGCTCATTGCTACACGCAATAAAGAACTCGAAGAACCGGAAGAGTTGCCGACTGAAACCTCGGATGAAAATAAACATTTCACACTGAACCAAGGCTCACTGAGTAATGTCCAAGCAGTTGAGCCGGTCACACCAACTGTGACTGAACCTGAGGCCTTTGCCTATCAGCAAGCGCCCCTGGCTAAGCAAAACAGTACGGAGCTGACCGCCACAGCCGCCAGCGCTCAATTTGAGCCGAAACTTAACGACATACAAAAGCAACTGGCAGCGCAGCAGACACTAGAGCAGATTGAGAAATACGCGGAACTTAAGCGCGAAGAGCAAGCAGCCAAGGATTTGGCGCACCAAAAGCAGTTGGAAAATATTCAAGCGCAAATTGAGCGGCAGCAAGTGGTGGCAGAGACATTGCGCTTGCGGCAGGACCAAAGCTTGTGGATCCAAGAGCTCGAGGACCTCAGAGAGAACGTGGCGCAGCAACAGCAGCTAATTGAAGCTGAGGTGCAACGTTTGAAATTGGTCAAGAAGGCACAAGCCGAGCAAGAGGCGCTCGAACAGCAAGCTCTGGCAGAGCAACAGGCCTTGCAGCAGCAAGTCGAAGCGGCAGAGCAACAAGCCAAGGCTGAATCATTAAAGGCCGAGCAAGAGGCGCGTGAACAACAGGCACTGGCAGAGCAACAGGCTTTGCAGCAGCAAGTCGAAGCAGCAGAGCAACTGGCTAAGGCTGAATCATTAAAGGCAGAGCAAGCGGCGCTTGAACAACAGGCACTGGCAGAGCAACAGGAACAGGCGCTGCAAGCACAGATGCTGGAGCAGCAACTCCAGGCAGTCGCTGCCGAGCAGCGTGCACTGCAACAACAAGTGCAAGCGGCAGAGCAGGCAGCACGCGAACAACAGGCGCTGGCTGAGCAACAGGAAAAGGTGCTGCAAGCCGAACGTCTGGGGCTGCAACAGCAGGCACAGACGGCTGAAAAACTCGCCCTTGAACAACAGGAGCTTGCCCAGCAGCAGACCAGGGCGCAGGCAGAGGCAGTGTCCCTTGCAGAGGCCCTGAGGGCAGAGCAACTGGCGATTCAGCAAAAAGCTCAGGCAGAACAGCTGGTGCTTGAGCAAAAAGCCCAGGCCGAACAACTGGCGCTTGAGCAAAGAACCAGGCGGGCAGAGCAGGCGGAGCAGGATCGCCTTGCTGCGATTGCCGCGCACGCGCAGGAGTTGGTTCAGTCATTGGCCCGGGCGCAAGCAGCAGATCAGGAACAGGCTGCGCAGTCCAGCATGGAATTGAGCGCCAGGCAACTGGCCCGCTCCTTGCAGGTGCAGGGTGAGCGTGATGCACTTACCGAGCAGTTAGGCCTGGAGCAGCAGGCCAAGGCAGAGGCATTAAAGTCAGACCAAGCGGCGCGTGAACAACAGGCGTTGGCTGAACAACAGGCGTTGGCTGAGCAGCAGGAACAGGCACTGCAAGCCGAGCGTCTGGGGCTGCAACAGCACGCACAGGCGGCTGAAAAACTCGCCCTGGAACAACAAGCACTAGCGCAGGCCAGGGCGCAGGCGGAGGCACTGACCCGTGCCGAGGCCTTAAGGGTAGAGCAACTGGCCCTGGAGCAAGAGGCCCAGTCCGAGCAACTGGCGCTTGAGCAAAGAACCAAGCAGGTTGAGCAGGCTGAGCAGGAGCGCCTGGCTGCCATTGCCGCGCACGCGGACGAGCTGGCTAAGTCATTGGCCCGAGCGCAAGCAGCTGAGCAGGAGCAGGCTGCACAGTCCGCACGGGAACTGAGCGAAAGGCAATTGGCCCGCGCTCAGCAGGTGGAAGCCGAGCGTATTGTACTTGCCGAACAATTGGGGCAGGAGCAGCAGGCCAGGGCAGAGGCATTACAGGCGGAGCAAGCCGCGCGCGAACAACAGGCACTGGCAGCGCAACAGGAAAAGGAGCAGGAACAGGAACAGGCACTGCAAGCCGAACGTCTGGCACTGCAGCAGCAGGCACGGGCTGCGGAAAAACTCGCACTTGAGCAACAAGCACAGGCCGCGGAAAAGCTCGCCCTGGAGCAACAAGCACAGGCAGCAGAAAAGCTCGCCCTGGAGCAACAAGCCTTAGCGCAGCAGGCCAGGGCGGATGCACAGGCACTGGCCCGTGCTGATGCACTCAGGACAGAGCAGCGGGCCTTGGAGCAAAAGGCCCAAGCCGAACAACTGGCACGTGAAGAAAAGAACAGGGCCGAGGAACTGGCCCGGGCGCAGGCCGTGGAAGAGATGCGGGTGGCGATCGCCAAGCTTGAGAGCTACTCAACGGAGTTGGAGCAACAAGCCCTTGAGCGGCAGGCCCGGGCGCAGGCGGAGGCACTGACCCGCGCTGAGGCCCTAAGGGCAGAGCAACTGGCCCTGGAGCAACAGGCACTGGCGGCGCAACAGGAGCAGGAACAGGCGCTGCAAGCTGAACGACTGGCGCTGCAACAGCAATCACAGGCCGCAGAAAAACTCGCCCTGGAGCAACAAGCGCTTGCCTTGCAGCAGGCCAAGGCGGATGCAGAGGCACTGGCCTTGTCGCAAAAGGCCCAGGCCGAGCAACTCGCGCTTGAGCAAATGGCCCAGCGTGCCGAGCAGGCGGAGCAGGAGCGACTGGCCGCCATTGCCACGCATGCCGATGAACTCAAACAGTCATTTGCCAAAGCGAAGGCGGCAGAGCAGGAGCAGGCTGCACAGGCTGGCCGCGAATTGAGCGCCAGGCAACTGGCCCGCGCCGAGAGGGTGGAGGCTGAGCGTGTTGCACTGAGCGAGCAACTGGCACTTGAACAAGCCATCAAAGCCGAGCAGCTGGCCAAGGCAGAGGTATTAAGGGCCGAGCAGTTGGCCCGTGAGCAGCAGGCCATCGCCGAACAACTGGCACGCGAACAAAAGAACAGGGCAGAGGAGCTGGCCCGGGCTCAGGCCATGGAGGAGATGCGGGTGGCGATTGCCAAGCTTGAGATCTATTCAAAGGAGCTCGAACAACAGCGCTTGGCGGCGATCGCAAAGACCACCCTAGAAAACAGCCAGGCCAGGGAGCGCGAGCGCACAGAGTTGGCCCGACAGGATCAACTCTCGGCCCAGGCGCTTGAGCAGAGGCGCCAGGCACGCGCCAATGAGGTGGCGACCGAGCTTGCGGCACGGACCCAGCAAATTGCCCGCGACAGGCAGCAGCAGGACGAGCGACAGGCCAGGGCCGAGCTGCTTGCCAAGCAGGCGCACGACAGGCAGGTCGCAGAGCAAGAAAAGCGCGCGGCCGAGCTGAAGCTCGCCCAGCAGGCCAGGTCAGAGGAGGACGCCAGGCGCATGGCCGACCTGAACAAGAAGTCAGACGAGCTGCGTCAAAAGTTGGCGACACTCAAGCAACAGCAAAAGGTCGCCACCGCGAAGGCCAAGGAGTCTGCAAAGACTATCGCCGCACAGGTCGGCGCATCGAACCTGAGCTCGGGCGAGGCCACATTCTTGCGGGAGAACAAACTGAGCGAGCTGGCTGAGTCCATGGGCATCGTCAGCCAGGCTGGCGGCAAGGATCAGCCGCAAACCCAGCCCGTCAAGCCCCAGACCTCTGTGCTTGACATGGCCAAAGAGCCCGAGATGAACTGGACCAGCATGCCCCTGACCTCCGACCTGCCGCCCCAGGTCGCCAAGCTGGGGGAGACCTTCATTGACACCGTCTTCAAGCAGCTGCCAAGCTCCAAGCGCATGGCCAAGACCATGCCCTACGACGAGTTCAAGCTGCGCATCAAGGAGGCTATAGACGCGAGCCCCGACATTGCGGTGGTCTCCAACCTGGCGCAGCAGTCCAAGTCGACCAAGTCACTCGCCCTCTCCAGCCTGCTGCCACAGGTCACCGGAACATCCGACAGCGGCAAGAGGACCATCCGCAACCCCTGGTACGACTCGAAGTACGTCCAGGACGGCTCCAACTTCGGTGTGACCGTCAGCCAACTGGTCTTTGACTTCGGCGCGGGTGTGTTCGGCCTCAAGGCCGGCAATGCCAGGCTCAAGGCGGCCGAGGAGTTGCTG
Source organism: Burkholderiales bacterium (assembly GCA_947448955.1). Taxonomy (GTDB): domain Bacteria; phylum Pseudomonadota; class Gammaproteobacteria; order Burkholderiales; family Burkholderiaceae_C; genus Pseudaquabacterium. The sequence goes on along the minus strand of CANFPU010000253.1, from coordinate 309 downwards.
GTGTCCAAGCGCTCCGAGCAGGCGCTCAAGTCCATCTACGCCTTCATTGAGCTCGAGCGTGCCCGCGAGCAGTACGCGCTGGCCGTGCAGAACGCGCAGTCCCGGCTGGAGTTGATCCGCCTGGTGAGGGAGAGGTTTGCCCTGGGCGGGGGCACCAAGCCCGATGTGATCCGTGCAGAGTCGCGCTACGCCGAGGCCCTGTCCTCGGTGGCGATGGCCGGCTCCAAGGTCAGCGGCGCCGAGGCCAACTACCGCGAGCTGTTTGCCAGCAACCCCGACAGCGTGGTGCTCGGGCCCGACCATGAATTT
>CANFPU010000252.1 GCA_947448955.1 Burkholderiales bacterium | reverse complement strand
TGTTGGGTCCCGTGTGATCATGTACCCGTCCGTAGCTGGCCGTTGTTTCGTGCACGCCAGTTGATGCGAGACGTGATCGAGTCGTTCAAGCCAGAGCAATCGCTATGAGTCAAGTTCACCCCGTTGCTCGAACGACGCCCCGCACGCGGGCGGAGATGCGGTCTTCCGAGGACTCCAGCGCTGAGCTCGCCAAGCGCTACAACGTCAGCATCGCCACTGCCCGCAAGTGGAAGGGCCGCGACGACTCGCAAGATCGATCGCATCGCCCCCACATCCTCGCCACGACATTGAGCGTTGGCCAGGAACTGCTCGTCGTCGAGTTGCGCCGCATGCTGCTGCTGCCCCTGGATGACTTGCTGGCTGTCACCCGGGAGTTCATCAACCCCGACGTCTCGCGATCCGGACTGGACCGCTGCCTGCGCCGCCACGAGGTCTCCAACCTCAAGGGCCTTCAGCCTGAGATCGAGGGCGAGATCAAGCCGCTCAAGACCTTCAAGGACTACGCCCCGGGCTTCCTGCATGTGGACATCAAGTACCTCCCGCAGATGCCCGATGAGACCCATCGGCGCTACCTGTTCGTGGCCATCGACCGCGCCACTCGTTGGGTCTACATGCGCAGCTACCGCGACCAATCCGAGCAAAGCAGCGTCGACTTCCTGCGCCGCCTCCAGCGCGTCGCACCCATGAAAATCAAGAACATCCTGACCGACAACGGCAGCCAGTTCACCGACCGCTTCACCAGCAAGACCCGCACGCCCTCTGGCCGCCATATGTTCGATGTGGCCTGCTCGTCGATGGGCATCGAGCACCGCCTTTGCCCACCCAGGCGCCCCCAAACCAACGGCATGGTCGAGCGCTTCAACGGCCGCATCAGCGACCTGGTCAAGCAGACCCGCTTCGCCAGCGCTGCCGACCTCGATGCCACGCTCACCCAATATCTGACCACCTACAACCATCACATCCCCCAGCGTGCCTTGAACCATCAAAGCCCCATCCAGGCACTCAAACGCTGGCAGATCGATAAGCCAGATTTGTTCGTCAAGCGCGTTTACAAACATGCGGGACTCGACACCTAGGGCGGTACATAGCATGATCCTGTCGGGATCGCGCGCCTTGATGGTGGGGTTGGCGCTGGCCGCAGCCGGCTGCGCCTACCTGCAACCCACGCCAGTGGCTGACACCGATCTGGCAGCGGTGAATCAAGCCGATCGCTTGGCAGCGATGGCCGACGTGCCGCCGCTGACCGGCACACTGACGCTCGAAGAAGCGATCGCCCGCGCACTGAAGTTCAACCTCGATCGCCGCTCCAAGCTGATGGAAGAGGCCATCGCCGTCAACCAGCTCGATGCCAGCCGCTACGACCTGCTGCCCAAGCTGACGGCCCAGGCCGGCTACCACCACCGCGACCAGGACCTGACCGTGCGCAGCCGCGACTCGATCACCGGCACGCCCTCGCTGGCCAACCCGTCCATCTCGTCGGACCGCAACCACAACGTCTCCGAACTCGGCATGAGCTGGAGCGTGCTCGACTTCGGCAACAGCTACTACCAGGCCAGGCAAAACAGCGACCGCGTGCTGCTGTCGGCGGAGCGCAGGCGCAAAGCCATGCACCTGCTGGTGCAAGACGTGCGGACCGCTTTCTGGCGAACGGCCAGCGCGCAGCGCTTGCAAGCACAGATCCGCAGCGCGATCGCGCTGGCCGAAGAAGCGCTGGCCGACGCTCGCCAGGCCGAGCAAGAGCGGGTTCGATCGCCACTGGACAGTCTTCGCTACCAACGCCAGGTGCTGGAGAACCTGCGACTGCTCGAGGCGACCAACCAGGAGTTGACCACCGCCCGGATCGAACTGCTCCAGCTCATCAACCTGCCACTGGCCACCGATGTACGCGTCGCGGAGCCGACCGCAGCCCCGGGTCGCGCGATCCTGAAGCTGCCGGTTGAGCGCCTGGAAGACTTGGCCGCCTTGCGCAACCCTGAACACCGGGAGCAGTTTTACAACGTGCGCGTGGCCAACGACGAAGCCCGCAAGGCGATCGTGCGGCTCTTTCCGGGTCTGAGTTTCAACCTGGGCGCGAAGTACGACACCGACAGCTACCTGATGCACCAGCGCTGGAACGAAGCCGGACTACAGCTTTCGCTCAACCTGTTCAACCTGGTCTCGGGCCCGGTGCAGGCACGTCTGGCCGAGGCAGGCAGCGCATTGGCCGAGCAACGCCGCATGGCCAGCCAAATGGCCTTGCTGGCACAAGTGCACATCGCCCGTCTGCAGTATGAGAACGCGCTACAGCAGTACGAACGCGCGGACGCGGTGGCCGAGGTCGATCAACGCATCAGCGAGCTGATCAATAACCGCCAGCAAGCCCAGGCTCAAAGCAAGCTTGAGGTGGTGGCCAACCAAACCACGGCGATCCTGAGCCTGCTGCGGCGCTACCAGTCGCTGGCGCAGGCGCACAGCGCTGCCAGCCGACTGCAGGCCACCTTGGGCATCGAGGCAACGATCGGCGACACCAGCCAGATCGCGCTGACCGAATTGGCCGCGATCATGGGCCAAGCGATCAAAACCTGGGACCTCGGCACCTTGCCGCCATGAGCCCGCGCCGGTGCACTGCGGCGCGCAAGATCGCGCCAATCTGGTGGACGATCGTTGCACTGGCGGCTTTGCCCGCGTGGGCCCAGACAGGCTCGAACGGCACCGGCACCGGCACCGGCACCGAATCGTCCGCCGGTCAAGACTCGGTCCGCGTACTGCTCAGTCCCAAGCGCTTCACCACCTTGGCCGCCGAGATTGGCGCGCGCATCGAACAGTTGCCCGTGTCCGAGGCCTCGGCCTTCGCAGCCGGCGACTTGTTGGTGTCGTTCGACTGCAGCAGCCAGTCCGCACAGCTGGCACGCGCCAGAGCCACGCTAGAGGCCGCGCGCAAGACCTTGGTTGCCAATGAGCGCATGCTGCAGCTCAACGCGATTGGCCAGCTCGAGCTTGATGTCACGCGCACCGAGACCGACAAGGCTGCAGCCGAGACCACGCTGTACGAATCGGTGGTCGCCAAATGCCGCATCACAGCGCCTTTCAGTGGGCGCATCGTCGAGCAGAAAGTGCGAGAGCAGCAATACGTGCAGCCCGGCCAAGCGATGCTCGAGATCCTGGACGACAGCGTGCTCGAGCTCGAATTCATCGTGCCCTCGCGCTGGTTGGCTTGGCTGCGCACCGGCCATGGCTTCAAGGTGCGCATCGACGAGACCGGTCGAAACTACCCGGCGCGCGTGCTGCGTATTGGCGCCAAGGTTGACCCGGTGAGCCAGTCGATCAAGATCGTCGGCACCGTCGACGGCAAGTTTGCCGAACTGCTCGCAGGCATGAGCGGCCGCGCTAGCTTTGCGCCGCCACGACGCTAGCACTGAAACACAGGCCCTTGAAGCGGTGACGCCATGACGAGCTCGAACGCCTCAAACAAAACCCCTCTCTCGCCGCGCCGAGGCCCGGTGCGCAGCCGACCTTCGCCGCTGGCGCTCGAACAGCGGCTGATGTTTGATGGTGCGGGAGCGGGTGACTTCGTCGCTGCCGTCGAAAAACTGCCGGCTGGCGACGCCGCGCTGCACGAAACGCAGGCAGCAGTGCAGGCGACCACATCGGCGCTGGCAACACCCGCGGGCAGCGACCCACTGCTGCGCCTCCCGACCAGCGCGCTGGAATCGTCGCAAGCGCTGGCCCAAGCCAGCGCGCAAGCCCAGGCGCTACTGGACGACTTTTTGCAACGCCCCGATGTTCGCGAGAAGCTTTTTGCGATGTTCAACGGCGGGCAGACCGAAGCGAGCGCCAACTGGCAGCAATCGGCCGACACCTTGCTCGCCGAGTTGCGCAGCGGTCGTTACTCGCTCGCGGTCCAGCTGCTGTCGGGCACCGAGATGCAAGGCGCGCTCGGGGCTTTCACGACGCAGGGTCCCGGCGGGTCGGCGGTCATCTTCGTCAATGCCGACTGGTTGAACCAGGGCCCCGACCACGTGATGATCAGCCGAGTGTTGCTCGAAGAGATCGGGCACAGCTTGGACGCCAGGCTCAATCCAGGCGCTGACACCGCAGGCGATGAGGGCGAAGCCTTTGCCGCAAGGCTCTCAGGTCAGACCTTGACCCAGGCCGATAGAGATCGCATCGCCACTGAAGACGATCATGCCGTGGTGGTCATCGATGGCACGGCCTACGCGGTCGAAGACGCGGCGCCGACGATCACCTTGCGCACCGAAAACCTCACGAACGACTACGCGATCGTGACCAGCACCGACAAGGGTTTCACGGTCACTGGCCAGAATATCGTCGGCGGTGTGTTGAGCGCACCGTCGGTTGGATTGCTCTTGGTACGGGCCGCTCCCTTAAGCCCGGACGGTTTTGGCGTGCAGGGCAACGCGAGTGGCAGCTCGGATGAACTGGGTTACTACTCACCCGGGTTGTCCGAACAAATCATCCTGAACCTGGACCACAAGGTTGCTGCGGCGACCATCCAATTCTCCTGGATGGCTGCTTCAGAGCATGCAACTTATACGCTCTACCTCGATGGCAACTTGGTGCAGTCA
>CANFPU010000251.1 GCA_947448955.1 Burkholderiales bacterium | reverse complement strand
TGGCAACTGGTCGACCGCTGGCAGCGGCTGCAGATCGCTGCGGCCGGCGTCGCTACCGAGTTGATCGTCGCGGTCTGGGCTACGCTGGCTTGGGGTTTGCTGCCCGACGGCGACCTGCGCAGCGCAGCTTTTCTGCTCGCCACCACCACCTGGGTCAGCACCTTGCTCGTCAACTGCAGCCCATTCATGCGCTTCGACGGCTACTTCGTGTTGTCGGACTTTCTCGAGATGCCCAACCTGCATGCAAGGGCTTTTGCGTTGGCGCGCTGGCGCTTGCGCGAAGCGCTGTTCCAGCTCGGCGAGGAGCCCCCCGAGACCTTCGCGCCCTGGCGAGCGCGCGGGCTGCAGCTGTTTGCCTACGCGGTCTGGGTCTACCGGCTGGCACTGTTCCTGGGCATTGCCGCGCTGGTCTACAGCTTTTTCATCAAGCTGGTCGGCATCTTGCTGTTCGTGGTCGAAATCCTGTGGTTCGTGCTGATGCCCATCGCCACTGAACTCAAAGTCTGGCGCCAGTTGTGGCCCCGAATCAAAGACCGTCGCCGCACCTGGCTAACGGCCACGGCGGCACTGGCGGCGATCGGTCTGGCGGCCATCCCGCTGCCCGGCCACCTCAACGCCGCGGGCCTGCTGCAGACCCGCCAAGCCCAAGTGATCTACGCCTCGGCGGCAGGCCGGATCGAGCGGCTGCAGGTGGCCGACGGCGCCTTCGTGCACGCAGGCCAGACGCTGCTGAGCTTCAGCGCCGAGCAAATCGAGCAGCAACTGCAGAGCGCGCGCAGCCGGGTCCAGCGCTACAGCGCCGAGGCCGACGCCGGCGCCATGCGATCGGAGTTGCGCGCCGGTTTGCAGATCGCCCAAGCCCAGCTTTCAACCGCCCAGGCCACGCGCCGCGGGCTGGAAGCGCGACTGCACGAGCGCGCCCCGACCGCGCCCGCCGACGGCCAGCTGCGCTGGCGCGACCCCGACTTGCGCGCCGGTGACTGGGTCGCGGCGCGCGAGCCGATCGCCACGCTGTTGTCGCCACGGACCTGGCAGGTCGAGGCTTATCTCAGCGAGGCCGAGATCGCCCGTATCGCGCCGGGCAGCCAGGCCCGCTTCTACCCCGATGGCCGTTTCGGCGCGCCGCTGTCATTGACCGTGGCATCGATCTCGCACGACGCCAGCCATGTGCTGCCGCACAGCGAGCTGGCCAGCGCGATGGGCGGGACCGTGGCCGTGCGCGAGGTCGAGGGCCGGCTCGTGCCTGAGCAAGCGGTCTACCGCGTCAACCTGCTGGCCGCCCCGCAAGCCGCCACACAAGCCGCCACACAAGCCGCAGCGCTGGCAGGTCAGACCTGGCGCGGCCGGGTGGTGGTCGAGGCCGCGCCGCAGTCGCTGGCCGAGCGCGTCGCGCAGGCCGCGCTCGCGCTGTGGTGGCGCGAGGCCGGTTGGTAGCCACCCGACCTTCCGACCTTCCAACCTTCCGACCGCCGGAAGAAGCCCGAAGACCCGTCAGCTGGCCGGTCAGTAATGGATGCTGCGCGGTGCGCCGCCGCCCGCGGCGATCGCATCGCCATTGATGGCCCGCGACTTGGGCGAGCACAAGAAGGCGACCACATGCGCCACCTCGCTGGCGTCCACCAGGTGGTTGATCGAGTTGCCGGCCGCCATCTGCGCCTCGACCTGCGCTGCCGGGATGCCTTGGGCTTGCGCTCGGGCGGCGATCAGCGGTGCGCTGCGCTCGGTTCGCGTCAGCCCGGGGTGAACAACGGTGACGTTGATGCCCGAGGGCCCAAACTCGTCGGCCATGTTCTTGGTCAACGCGGCGACCGAGACGTTGCGGATGCTGCCCACGGTGTTGCCGGTCTGGCGCGCGGCCAGACCGCTGATGTTGACGATGCGGCCCCAGCCCTGGGCCCGCATGCCGCCGACCACTTCGCGCGCGCAGCGGATGTAGCCCATCACCTTGGTGTCGAGTTCAGCGTGGAAAAAATCGCCGCTGATCTCGCCGAGCTTGGGCGGTCCGCCAAAGCCCCCTGGCTCGGCCGCTGCGTTGACCAGGATGTCGATCGGTCCCCCGAGCTGGCGCACCGCTTCGGCCACCGCCAGCCTGACCTGGTCGTCGCTGGTGCTGTCGGCGCTGACGCCGACCACCCGGCGCCCCGTCTCCGCTGAGAGCTGCGTTGCGGTGGCCGCCAGTGCCTCGGCGCCGCGGGCGAGCAGCGCCACATCGACGCCCTCTTGCGCCAGCACCCAAGCGATGGCCTTGCCAATGCCGCGGCTGCCGCCGGTCACGATGGCGCGCTTGCCTTTGAGTTGGAGGTCCATGAAATTCCTTTGAGCTTGAAGTTGAGATCGAGGTCAGTGTCCAGCCAGACCCCGGCTGCGCGACTAGCCGCGCAACGTCCTGAAAAAGGCCCGCACGTCGGCGACAAACAGCTCCGGTTGCTCGAAGGCCGCGAAGTGGCCACCTTTGGGCATCTCGGTCCAGTGGCGGATGTCGCTGAAATCCTTGTTCATCCAGGCCCGCACCGGCGCAACGATCTCCTTCGGAAACACTGCGACGCCGGTCGGGATCGTCACGGTCCGGTTGACGCGGCGCCCGCCAAAGCTCTCCCAGTACAGCCTCGCCGACGAGGTGGCGCTGGCGGTGACCCAATACAGCATCAGGTTGTCGAGCAGTTCGTCTCGGCCCAGGATGTTCTCGGGGTGACCATTGCAATCGGTCCAGGCCCAGAACTTCTCGAGTATCCAGGCCGCCTGGCCTGCCGGCGAGTCGGTCAGGCCGTAGCCCAAGGTCTGCGGCCGGGTGGCCTGCTGTTTGGAGTAGCCCGAATCCCAGTCGGCGTAATGCTTGATGCCGGCCAGCGCCCGTGCCTCCTCGGGACTCGGCTCGCCAGCGACCTGGGGTTTGGTGCCCATCGCCAACGTGACGTGGATGCCGACGCAGTGCGCCGGGTCCTGGGCGCCGAGCGAGCTGGTCACCGCCGAACCCCAGTCGCCGCCTTGGGCACCGTAGCGCGCGTAGCCCAGCCGGTCCATCAGCGCGGCCCAGGCCTGCGCGATCCGGTCAACACCCCAGCCAGTGGTCTTGGGTTTGCCCGAAAAGCCGAAACCCGGCAGCGATGGACAGACCACATGGAAGGCATCGGCGGCGTTGCCACCGTGAGCGGTGGGGTCGGTCAGCGGCGCGATGACTTTGTGGAACTCGACCACCGAACCAGGCCAGCCGTGGGTGATCAACAGCGGCATCGCCTGCGGGTGCGGCGAACGAACATGCATGAAGTGAATGTCCAGGCCGTCGATCTCGGTGCGGTATTGATCGAACTGGTTGAGCCTGTGCTCGCGCGCACGCCAGTCGTAGTCCTCAGCCCAGTAGCGGCAGATGTCCTGGATCCAGGCCAGCGGAGCGCCCTGGCGCCAATCACTGACCGGTTCAGCCTCGGGCCAGCGGGTGTTGCGCAAGCGCGCCCGCAAATCGGCCAGCACGGCGTCGCTGACCTGGATGCGAAACGGGTGGATCTCTTGGTTCATCGAGCGGGTTCCTGGTCATTGACGAGTTGAAGTCGCGTCTCGCATGGGCGGATACCTGTGTCCAGCAGGGCGTCAGTTCAGCGAGGCTTCGGCCACCGGATCACCGGCGATGCGGCTGTGCCACATCACCCGCGGCTGGGTCATGTCCCAGGGCGTGGCACGGTGCAGCAAGCAGCGGTTGTCCCAGATCACCACGTCGCCGGCCTGCCAGGGGTGGTGGTAGATGCGCGGCGCCTGACAGGCGAAGTCCACCAATTCGTCAAGCAGACGCTCAGACTCAACCGGGTCCAGCCCGGGGATGTTGTGCGCGTGGCGGCCGATCAGCAACGACTTGCGGCCGGTCTCGGGATGGGTCTTGACCAGTGGCCGCAGCGGCACCGGGCCGGTGTGAAAGCCGTAGCCGCTGTAAGCGCTGCCAGCTTCTTGCTGGTGGCCGAGCTTGGCCTGGCTGTAGTGCAAGGAGTGGTGCGCGGACAAAGCCTCGACCTTGGCGCGCAGCCCGTCGTCGAGCGCGTCATAGGCCGCGCGCATGTCGGCGAAGCCGGTCTGACCGCCAACCGTCGGCACCACCTCGGCGCTGAACACCGCGCCCTTGGCCTGCACCGGCATGTAGGTGCTGTCAGCATGCCAGCCCATGTTGCCTTTGAGGATTTTGACGACATCGTCGTTGTCGGCCTCGATGCGCAGCGTGCCGTCGGACTTGACGTTGCTGATCGCTGCCATGTCAAACTCAAGCGGGCCGAAGCGACGGGCAAAGCTGATCTGCTCATCGCGTGACAGGTGTTGACCGGGGAAGATCAGCAGCGCGTGCTCGAGCCAAGCCTGGTGCAGCGCGCGCCAGCGTTCGTCATCGACCGTGGCCAGCCGGAGGCCGGTGACCACGGCGCCGAAAGAGGCGTCGATTGGCGCAATATTGAAATTGGGCATGAAGTTTTTCCTAACTTATCAAGATCGCGTCCATCACGACCAGTCAACTCAAGCGATCAAGCCTTGGGTGCGCGCGGCCTGTCGGCGCAGGTACTCGGGCGAGCCCAGCATTTGGCGGTTGAAGCCGATGCGCTTGAAC
>CANFPU010000250.1 GCA_947448955.1 Burkholderiales bacterium | reverse complement strand
TTCCACCGCCAGCGCGACCGCCAGCGCGACCGGCACGATCACCAACGACGACGCCACGCCGTCGTTCAGCATCGCCAGCGCCAGCGTCACCGAGGGCGGCGTCGCGACCTTCAGGGTGACACGCAACGGCGACGCCCAGGCCATCCAGTCGGTCAGCTATGCGACGTCCATCGCAGCCGGCAATTCCGCCAGTGGGAATGACTTCAGTGCTGCCTCGGGCACGCTGAGTTTTGCCAGCGGCGAATCCACCAAATCCTTCGCCGTCCAGACGACTGCGGATGCACAGTTCGAAGCCGACGAGACCTTTACCGTCACGCTCAGCAACGCAACCGCCGGCGCGACGATTTCCACCGCCAGCGCGACCGGCAGCGCGACCGGCACGATCACCAACGACGACGCCACGCCGTCGTTCAGTATCGCCAGCGCCAGCGCGATCGAGGGCGAGTTGGTCATCTTCAGCGTGATCCGCAATGGCGACGCCCAAGAAACCCAATTGGTAAATTACGCGACATTGATAAGCGCTGGCAACACCACCAGCGCCGATGATTTCAGCACCGCCTCGGGAACCCTGAGTTTCACCACCGGCCAGACGCGCCAGACCTTCAGCGTCCAGACCAGCGCCGACAGTTCGGTCGAAGCCGACGAGACCTTCACCGTCACGCTCACCCTCCCCAAGGGCGGCGGCGCCAACGCAGCCCCGATCGCTACTGCGACCGGCACGGTGGTCAACAACGACTTGACCATCAGCCATCCGACCGTCAACGAAGCATCGCCTTTTGCAGTGTTCACGGTCAGCGGCAGCGCCGGTCAACAGGTCAAGCTCGCGCTGGCTGGAGACAGCGCCGCAGGGGACGGCACTGATTTCGGCGCCGCCGGACCCAGTAACCTGCAAGTCTCTATCGACAGCGGTGCCTCTTGGTCGAACTACAGCGACACCGTGACGCTGCCCACCAGCGCAGCCCTGCTGGTGAGAACGCCCGTCAGCGAAGACAACTTCAGCGACAACAACGAAACCTTCAGCCTCACCGCGACCCCTGCAGGCGGTGCACCGACGACCGGCAAAGCCACCCTCAAGGACGATGGCACCGGTGATCTCTACTCGGCCGACGGCAGCTTGAATCTGAATGGGCGGCGTACCGATGACCGTGCGCTCAGCGTCAACTCGATCAATGTCAACGAAGCCTCGCCCTACGCGGTGTTTCGCATCAGCGGCGCCGCCGGTCAACTCGCCAGCCTGGCGCTGGTCGACGGCACGGCCGGCTCAGCCGACTACGGCAGTGCGCTGCAGGTCTCAGCCGACGCCGGTGCGACCTGGGTGGGCTACGCCAGCGGCAACACCTCGCTGAATGCCAGCGGCTTGCTGCTGGTGCGCACCCCTGTCAAACAAGACAGCGTCTCGGAAGGCGCTGAGACCTTCACGCTGGCTGCGACCAACAGCGGCGGCAACACTGGCACCGGCACCGCGACGATCCGCGACGACGGCGCCGGCATCATCTACCAAGACGACGGCAGCGACAACAGTGCAGCGATTCGAGACGATGACCGTGCACTCAGCGTCAACTCGGTCAAGGTTTCTGAATCCTCGCCCTATGCCGTGTTTGAAATCCAAGGCGTCACCGGACAATGGGTCAGGCTGGCGCTGAAAAGCGGCAGCGCGACCGTAGGGGTCGACATCGGCAGCGCGATCGAGACCTTCAACGGCAGCCGTTGGCAGGCCTACAACGGCGCGGTGGCGATGCCGGGTGCGACACTGTTGGTTCGCGTCGCGGTGATCGACGACAGCCTGTTCGAGGGCCTTGAGACCTTCACGCTGGAAGCCACCAACGGCGGCGGCAAATTGTTCAGCGGCACCGGCACCATCGCCGACGACAACTCGACGCCCCAGGTTTTCCTGGCTGACAACAACAGCGCCCAGCCCAGCATCGGCCGCGCCGACGATGACCAGCCCAAGCCACCGCCGGTACAGGTCGAGGTCGTGCAGACCCCGGCCGCGACATCAACCTTGACCGCAGCGCCAGGGACGGCTCAAGCCGTCACCCCGCGCACTGGGTCAAGCATCGCTGGCTCGACCGTCTGGGTGCCCGAGGTCATCAACCCCAAAGCCATCACGCCGCCGGTCGAAGTGCCTACGCTGGTGATGGCCGAGCGCATTCCAGACCAGTACGCCGACCGCAACAGTGCCGCCGGCTTTGCCGTGCCCGACCGTACCTTCCTGGTCTCAACCCCGGGCCAGCAGCTGACCCTGACCGCCGAACTGGCCAACGGCACGCCCTTGCCGACCTGGCTGAACTTCAACAGCAACACGCGCCGCTTCGAGGGCCAGCCGCCGCCCGAATTCGTCGGCGAATTGAAGCTCAAGGTGACCGCCCGTGACGGCCAGGGCGGCGAGGCCGAAGCGCAGTTCCGGCTGCAGATCGGCAGCCCCGAAAACGCTGCACCGGCCGCCAGTCCCGCACCCGCCTCACCAACGCCACCCGCCTCACCGGTCGTACCCGGCGCCGCCACAGGCCGCATCAGCCTGCAGCAGCAGCTGCGCGATCTGGCGCTGCCACGCCGCAGCGATCTGGCTCGCAGCGATACCGCGCGTGCTACTGCGCGCCACACTGCGCACAACACCGCGCCGGCACACCGGGGTTGATGCTTGGCAGATCTCGAGATCCAAGCCGCTTTCGCACAGCTCGAGCTGCTGCGGCGCAGCCGCGAAGCCGGCGACCGCGCAGCGCTGCAGTTCATCGCCGTCAACGACAGCTTTTTGCTGGCTCCTTACCGGCAGGCCGCGCTGTGGCGGCGCAGCGCCGGCGTGCTGGCCTTGTCTGGTGTCAGCCAGGTCGAGCGCAATGGACCCTATGTGCAATGGCTGCAAGCGGTCTGCCAGGCCCTGGCCAGCCGGGCTTCAGGCAGGCAGCCGTCCGACCACGCTGCCGCACCGGTACAAGCGACCGACCTGCCAAAAGCGCTGGCCAGTGACTGGGACCATTGGCTGCCGGCCCAGGGCCTGTGGGTGCCGCTGGACGCCGGGCTGGGCGGGATGCTGTTCGCACGCGAAGACCCCTGGTCTGACGAAGAGACCGCCGCGATGGCCGACTGGCTGGCCAATTGGCACAACACCTGTCTGGCCCAGGCTCAGCAACTGACCCAGCGCCAGCGCTGGACGAGAGGCCTGAAGCGTCTGCCTGTGTTCATTGCCGCGCTGGCGGTACTGGCTGCGGCGATGGCCCTGGTGCCGGTAAGGCTGTCGGTGCTCGCGCCTGCTGAGCTGGTGCCGGCACACCCGGTGGCCGTGCGGGCGCCGCTGGACGGTGTGGTCCAACAGCTGCTGGTCAGTCCGAACGAGGCCGTGCGCGCCGGCCAAGCGCTGTTTGCGTACGACGACGCCGCGCTGGCCAGTCGCCGCGAGGTCGCCACCCAGGCGCTGGCAACCGCCGAGACCGAGCTGCGACAACTGGATCAGCAGTCGCTCTACGACAACAAGGCCCGCGCCGCATTGCCCGGCGCAAGAGGCAATGCGGTCGAAAAGCGCGCCGAACTGGCGCTGGTCGACAAGCAACTCAAACGCTCGCAGGTGCTCGCGCCGAGCGACGGCATCGCGCTGTTCGACGACGCCAGCGAGTGGGCTGGCCGGCCGGTCAACACTGGCGAACGGGTGATGCGGCTGGCCGCGCCCGAGGACAAAGAGATCGAGGCCTGGCTGGCAATCGGCGACGCGATCCCGCTGCCCGCAGGCGCGCGCGTCCAGCTCTACCTGAGCGCCAGCCCGACCGAGTCGCTGAGCGGCAGTCTGCGCTATGTCTCGCACGAGGCCCAACGCCGGCCCGATGGCAGCAGCGCTTACCGGCTGCGCGCGACACTGGACGCAGCCACCACGCAGCGCATCGGCGTCAAAGGCACGGCACGCGTGGCCGGCGACGAGGTCAGCCTGGGCTATTGGATGCTGCGCAGGCCGCTGGGAGCGGTGCGTGAATGGCTGGGGCTCTGAGCGCTGCGCTGCCCGAGCTGCGGCAAGAGCTGGCGCTGCACCGCGGCCCGCGGCTGCGCGACGGCCAGCCGAGCTGGACACTGCACGATCCGGTGCGCAACCAGTTCTTCCAGCTCGACTGGCTCAGCTTCGAGATCCTGGCCCATTGGACGCTGGGCAGCGCCGAGCAGATCGCTGCGGCGATCGCCGACCAGACCACGCTGCAGGCCGAGGCCGAGGACGTCACCGCGCTGCTGGGCTTCCTGCAGCACCACGAGTTGGTGCACCAGCCTGGCGCCCATCAAGCTGCCGCGATGGCTCGCCGCGCCAGCGCCAGCCGGCCCGGGGCGATGCGCTGGTTGCTGCACAACTACCTGTTTTTCCGCATCCCGCTGCTGCGGCCCGACGCGCTGCTGGGCTGGCTGCAGCGCCAGCTAGACTTTGTCTGTGGTGCCGGGTTCGCCTGGGCCAGCGCGCTGGCGCTGCTGGTCGGGGGCGCGCTGGTCTACCGCCACTGGGCGCTGTTTCACCACAGCCTGGTCGACACCATCAGCCCGTCCGGCCTGGTCCACTACGCGATCACGCTGATGGGCGTGAAGCTGCTGCACGAGTTTGGCCACGGACTGGTCGCCAAGCGCCACGGCTGCCGCGTGCCGACGATGGGTCTGGCCTTCATGGTGCTGTGGCCCATGCCTTACACCGACAC
>CANFPU010000249.1 GCA_947448955.1 Burkholderiales bacterium | reverse complement strand
GACGACTACCTCATCAAGCCGTTCTTGCTGCCCGAGCTGATGGCGCGGGTGCAAGCACTCATCCGCCGCAGCCAGTCGGCGGCCAGTTCGCGCCTGGTGGCCGGGCCGCTCGCGCTGGACATCGCCACCCACGAGGCGCAACTGCACGGCGAGCCGCTGCCGCTGACCGGGCGCGAGTGGGATCTGTTGCTGGCGATGGTGCTGGGCGCGCCCGGCGTGGTCGCCAAACGCAAGCTCGCCGACCGAATGAGCCGATGGGACAAGGAGATCACCGACAACGCGATCGAGATCTACGTGTCGCGCCTGCGCACCAAGCTCGCGTGTGACGGGCTGTCGATCCGCACGGTGCGTGGCATCGGCTACCGGCTCGACTTCTGAGCCCCGCCACGCGCCGATGAGCCGGTCTTCTTCCACCTTGCGTGCGCGGCTGCTGCGGCGGCTGTGGTGGCCGCTGCTCGTGGTGCTGCTGATCAGCGCGGGCTACGACTACAGCAGCGCGCTCGGACGGGCTCGCCGCAACCAGGACATCGCGCTGGGGCGCATCGCCATCGCGCTGACCTCGCGGCTCGATGTCGACGCCGACGATGCCAACGACAACGACATCGGGCGGCACCTCGCGCGCACCATGGCGGCCATGCAGCGCACCGACAAGCACGACCGGCTGTCGTTCATGGTCCGCAGCCAAGGCGGCGAGCTGATCGGCGGCGATGCGGCGCTGTCCGGGCTGGCCGACGCCACCGGGTCGGACAAGGCCTCGTACGCCGATCACCAGTTCGGCGGCGAGGCCGTGCGGGTGGTGACGTTTGCCCATCTTTCGTCGCTCGGTCCGGTGACGGTGGTGGTGGCCGAAACCACCCACCGCCGACAGGCGCAAGCGCGGCGGCTGTTCGTCGACACGCTGGTGCCCAACTTGCTGCTGATCACACTCGCGTTGCTGCTGGTTCGCAGCGGCGTGAAGGTGGCGATGGCCCCGCTGGACAAGCTCAGTCAGGACGTGGCCCACCGCGGGCCCACCGATCTCAGCCCGCTGCCGCAGGGCGACCTGCCCGCAGAGCTGCTGCCGGTGGTGCGCGCCATCAACCGGCTGATGGAACGTCTGCGCGCCTCGGCCCAGGCGCAGCAGGCCTTCCTGTCGAACGCCGCCCATCAGCTGCGCACGCCGCTGGCCGGCGTGCAGACCCAGCTGGAACTGGCCATGCGCACCAGCGAAGGCCCGCAGCGCGAGCGCCTGGCGCTGGTACAAGCTGCGCTGCACCGCATGGGCCACACCACGCACCAGATGCTGGCGCTGGCCCGCTCGGACCCGCAGGCTGCCGCAGTGGAAGACTTCGAGCCGATCGACCTGCAGCCGCTGCTGGAAGACGCCGCTTCGGCCTGGCTCGATCAGGCACTCGGCGCGCAAGTGGACCTCGGCTTTGATGCGCAGAGCGCGCCGATCACCGGTTCGGCGTGGATGCTGCACGAGATGCTGAGCAACCTGATCGACAACGCCATCCGCCACAGCCCGCCGGGCGGCCGCGTGACGGTGCGCTGCGGCCGTGACGACAGCGGCGGCTGGCTGACGGTGGAAGACGAAGGTCCGGGCATCCCGGCAGACGAACGCCAAAGGGTGCTCGGCCGCTTTTATCAGGTGCCGGGGCCGCAACGCGGTGGCACCGGGCTGGGTCTGGCCATCGTCAGCGAAGTCGCCCAGCGGCACGGCGCCGAGCTCACGCTGGACAGCCGCGACGACGGATCCGGCTTGAAAGTCAGCGTGCGCTTTCCCGCGCCGTGTTGACAGTCGTCAGGTGTTTGAAGGCTTGCCGCGCGTAGCGTCAGCGGCTCGAGTACTTTGACGCCCCCTGATGCCCTCAAGCGACCAAGCCACGCACAGAAGTTTCACAGCCACCCACCCCCGATTGGTGATCCTCGCCCACTGGGCCACGGCGCTGGCGCTGGTGTTGGTGTTCGCTCTGGTGCTGTCACGGGAGTTGATCGATGAAAAGATGTGGCGATCGCTGCTGCTTCAGGGTCACCGGGCAGCGGGTCTGATCGTCTGGGTGTTCGCCCTCACCCGGCTGGTGCTGCGCAGCCGCTTGCCGCTGGCTGACAGCAAGGCAGGCCTGGCGTGGCCGCAGCGCTTGATGTCTCAGGCCACACAGGTGCTGCTGTACGCCTGCTTGTTGAGCCTGCCCGTGCTGGGCTGGCTGCTCACCAACGCCCGAGGGCAGGTTGTTGACCTGCCACTGCTGCGCAGCCTGCCCGTGCTGCTGGACAGGGATCTCGACCTGGCAGACGACCTCGAGTCGTGGCACTCGACGCTCGCCTGGGTGATGGTGGGTCTGGTGTGCCTGCACGGCGCAGCCGCCGTGTGGCACCACCGCATACGCCGCGACGGCGTGCTGATGGCGATGTGGCCCGGCCTGCGCCGTCGCCCTTGATCTTGGTGGCTGCGCGCCGCCTGCCAAATTTGAAGTTGTCTGATGGAGATGTCACCAATGTTGTCGAGTCGTTTTTTGTTGGGTTTGCGCGTGGCGCTGGGCGTGGCCGGCGCCGTTCTGGTGGCCATGCCCAGCCATGCCGTTCCGAGCTTTGCGCGCCAGACCGGTCAGGAGTGCGCGGCCTGCCACATCGGCAGCTACGGCCCGCAGCTCACACCCTACGGAACGCGCTTCAAGATCGGCGGCTACACCGACACCGACGGCAAGGAAGGCAAGGTGCCGCTTTCGGGCATGGTGGTGGCGTCATTCACGCACACCGCCAAGAAGCAGGACCCGGCACCCGAACACGCCAGCAAGAACGACAACTTCGCGATGGACGAAGCGTCGGTCTTCCTCGCCGGCAGGATTTCTGAAAAGCTGGGCGCCTTCGTGCAGGTCACCTACGACGGCATTGCCGGAACCACGGCGCTGGACCAGATGGATCTGCGTTTTGCCCATGCCACCGAGCTGCAGGGCAAGGAACTGACGGTGGGCTTGTCGGTGAACAACAACCCTGGCGTTCAGGACCCGTTCAACACGATGCCAGTGTGGGGCTTCCCGTACGTGGGCTCGGCGCTGGGCTTTGGCGGCGCGGAGACCGGCACGCTGATCAATGGCGGGCTGGAGCAGCGCGTGCTGGGGCTGTCTGCCTACGCCTTCTACGACAAGAACTGGTACGCGGAGCTCGGAACTTACCGGTCGCTGTCGACCTGGACGCAGTGGAAGATGGGGCTGGGCAAGGCCGATGACCCGGGCAAGCTCGGCGCCGGATCGGCCTACTGGCGTGTGGCCTACATGAAGGATTTGAAGAGCAGCGCCTGGTCCGTCGGGCTGTTCGGCCTGAACAGCAGCGTGCAACCCGATCGAAGCAGCGGCTCGCCGTCCAACAACTACAACGACATCGGCGTCGATGCGCAGTACCAGTTCCTGGGCACCCGCGAACACGTCTTCACGGCTCAGACCAGCTTCATCCGCGAGCGACAAAAGCGCAACGCGCTGACGTTGGCAGGGGAAGCGGACCACAACGTGGGGCACCTCAACGAATTCAAGCTGAACGCCTCGTACCACTTCCAGCAGACCTACGGCGCCTCGGTGGGCTACTTCTCGACCACCGGCACCTCGGATTCGCTGGTGTACGCCGACAACCGGCGCTCTCGGCCCAACACCGCCGGCGTGGTCATGCAGCTGGACTGGACACCGTTTGGCAAAGAGGACTCATGGGGCTCACCCTGGGCCAACGTGAGGCTGGGCGCGCAGTACACGGCCTACTCGAAATACAACGGCGCATCGAGCAACTACGACGGCAGCGGCCGCAAGGCGTCCGACAACGACACCCTGTTCCTGTTTGCCTGGACTTCGTTCTGACCGGGGGGCTTTCATGATTGCAAGCAGTTGCGGGTTCGCTCGTTTGTTGTCCCAGCGCGTTTTGCTTGGGCACTTGGCTGTGTCCGCCGCTTTGGGCGTGATCGCTCTGGCGCCTGGCCACGCGCATGCGGCGGGTAACGCCGGCGCTGACGTGTTTGCCACCGAGTGCGCCGAGTGCCACAGCCTCAAGCAAGGCAAGAACAAGAAAGGCCCCTCGCTGTTTGCGGTGGCGGGCCGCAAGGCCGGCTCGATCGAAGATTTCAAGTACTCGAGCGCCATGACGTCCAGTGGCATCGTCTGGACCGCCGATCAAATCGACAGCTACGTCACCCAGCCGAAGAAAGCCGTCCCCGGCGGGATCATGAAGTACGACGGACTGCCCGACGCCAAGGCGCGTGCGGATCTGATCGAGTACCTCGCAAGCGTCAAGTAACCCGAAACACTGACGTCCGGTGTCAAGCCGGACGCTACGGCTTGACGCTTCAATCGGGAAGGAGCCCCATCCGGGGCCGTCCACCGCTTAAACTACGGGTTAGCGTTCGACCTGAGGTCACTGCTGATTCTTTATTCACTGACCTGTCGAGACTTGCCCATGAACATCCACAGCACCTGGACTGACCCACGATACGGGTCGGGCGCCTGACGTGAGCGTGGCGCAAGATTCCTCGGCACTTCCGGTGTCGCATCCGTTGCATACCGGGGGTGGTCCTTCACGCTCGGGCATCGAGCAGCCCTTGCCGGTGGTGTTGCTTCACGGGTTGCTGAGCACCCCGCGAGAATTCGGTCTGATCTCGTTGCCGTTGCAGTCCCGCGGCATTGAATTGATCATTCCTCACATCAAGGGCTACACCGAAGGCGACCGAACCCGGTTCACCCGTTGGCAAGAATGG
>CANFPU010000248.1 GCA_947448955.1 Burkholderiales bacterium | reverse complement strand
CTGGCGCCGGCCCACAGCCTGGTCTGGCGTCGTGGCGATCCGATGCCATCGCCAGTGGCTTACTGGGATCTGCGCATGAGCTTGGACAATCCCATCAATGAACAGGACGCTTGCGTCGAGCTGACGGAGCGTCTGCGCGAATCGGTCAAGCTGCGGATGATCGCCGAAGTGCCGCTGGGGGCCTTCCTGTCCGGCGGGGTCGACAGCAGTGCGGTAGTTGCGACCATGGCGGAGTTGTCTGATGGCCCCGTCAACACCTGTTCCATTGGATTCGACGATCCGGCCTTTAACGAAACCGAATTCGCCCGCAGCGTTGCAGATCGCTACCAGACCAATCATTTTGTGGAGGTGGTTCGCAGCGATGATTTTGACCTGATCGATACGCTGGCTCGGCTTTATGACGAACCTTACGCCGACAGTTCAGCGATCCCGACTTACCGCGTCTGTCAATTGGCCCGCCAGCGCGTGACCGTGGCGTTGTCGGGCGACGGAGGAGACGAGAGTTTCGGTGGTTACCGCCGCTACCGCATGCACCTGATGGAGCAGCGAATGCGCTCGGCCTTGCCGGCAGGCCTGCGTCGGCCGCTGTTCGGCCTTCTCGGGCGACTCTATCCCAAGGCCGATTGGGCGCCGCGTGTGCTGCGGGCCAAGACGACCTTCGAGGGCATGGCCCGTAGCGCCGTCGAGGGCTATTTCCACACCGTCTCGATCCTGCGAGACCCCATGCGCGCCGAACTCTTCAGCCCCGCCTTCAGGACAGCGCTTGGTGGCTACCAGGCCAGGCAGGTCTTCGATGAGCACGCACTGCGCTCGAACACTGACGACCCGCTGGCGCTCGTCCAATACCTCGACGTGAAGACCTACCTCGTTGGCGACATCAACACCAAGGTCGACCGAGCCAGCATGGCGCACTCGCTCGAGGTGCGCGAGCCCTTGATGGACCATGAGTTGGTTGACTGGCTGGCAACGCTGCCGTCGTCCGTCAAGGTTCGTGGCCAGGAGGGCAAGTTCCTGCTGAAGAAGGCGATGGAGCCCAAGCTGTCAGCCGACATCCTGTACCGTCCCAAGATGGGATTTGCGGTGCCGCTGGCCCGTTGGTTTCGCGGTCCGCTCAAGCAGCGTGTTCGCCAGGCAGTGCTCGGGCCGCGTTTGGCCAGCACCGGTTGGTTCAATCGGACTTACCTTCAACATTTGGTCGATGCACACCAGTCTGGTGCTCGCGACTACAGCGCGCCGCTGTGGGCGCTTCTGATGTTTGAGGCCTTTCTGCGCTGCGTGGTCGACGATGAGTTCACCAGCAGCCGAGCGTCCCAGGCCGAGCCTTTGGCAGCGTGATGGGTCTGCGCGTCCTTCATGTGCTGGACCACTCCATCCCGCTGCACAGCGGCTACAGCTTTCGCACGCTCTCCATCTTGCGCGAGCAGCGTCGTTTGGGCTGGGAGACATTTCACCTGACCGGCCCCAAGCAGCACGCCGGGCCGCTGTTCGAAGAGACCGTTGAGGGCTGGCATTTCCATCGAACGCCGGTGCCGTCGCCTGCGCCATGGCGCCTGCCTGGACTTGCTGAACTGGCGTTGATGCGCCGACTCGAAGCGCGCCTGACAGACCTGGCACATCGTGTGCAGCCACACATCATCCATGCGCATTCGCCGGTATTGAATGCGCTGCCTGCATTGCGGGTCGGCCGCAAGCTCGGCATTCCGGTGGTCTACGAAGTCCGTGCCTTTTGGGAGGATGCTGCCGTTGATCATGGCACCACGACCGAAGGCAGCCTGCGCTACCGTTTGACGCGCAGCATGGAGACCTGGGCGATGAAGCGTGCCTCGCACGTCTTCACCATTTGCGAAGGCCTGCGCGGGGACATCGCAGCACGTGGCATCGCCTCGAACAACATCACGGTGATTCCGAATGCCGTCGACATCGAGGCCTTTGCGCAAGGCCGGACGGTTGACGGCGTTCTCAAGGCTGAACTCGGTTTGAAGGGCGCGGTGGTGTTGGGGTTCATCGGTTCTTTTTACGCCTATGAAGGGCTGGATCTGTTACTTGATGCATTGCCGGCGTTGCTGGTGCAACGACCTTCGGTTCGTGTCCTGCTTGTGGGCGGTGGTCCGCAGCAGGATGCCCTTGAGGCCCAGGTGAAGTCGCTGGGATTACAGAACCAGGTGGTCTTCGCCGGACGTGTGCCGCACATGGATATTTCACGCTACTACGATTTGATCGACGTGATGACCTACCCAAGGCGGTCGATGCGGCTGACTGAGTTGGTGACCCCGCTCAAGCCGTTGGAGGCGATGGCATTGGGTCGTCTGCTGGTGGCCAGCGATGTCGGAGGGCACCGCGAGCTGATACGCCACGCAGACACAGGCATCCTATTTCGAGCCGGCAGCGCTGCAGCGCTCACCGCAGCGCTCGGATCCCTGCTGGATTCGCGGGACAGTTGGCAGGGCTTGCGTAGCGCTGCGCGAGAGTTTGTGGAGGCCGAACGACATTGGATCGGATCGGCCGTCCATTACCGCCCGATTTTCGAGCGTCTTGCACAAGCCCATGCGGCATGATGGACCTTGCGGGTCTGCACGTCGGGTTGGTCGGACCCATCCCACCGCCTTCCGGCGGCATGGCCAATCAGACCCGCCAGCTCGCCGAACTGCTGCGTTCGGAGCGCGCCAAGGTGACGCTGGTGGCGACGAATCCGGACTATCGACCTGCCTGGATCGCACGGTGGCGGGGTTTTCGCGCCGGCTTTCGCCTGTTGGCTTATGGGCTGTCGCTATGGCGCGCGACCGCTGGCTGTGACGTCCTCCACTTGATGGCGAATTCAGGCTGGTCCTGGCACTTGTTTGCGACGCCGGCGATTCTGGTCGCGCAGCTCAGAGGGGTCCCGGTGATCGTGAACTATCGCGGTGGTGGCGCTGGGGAATTCCTGGCGCGCAGTGCGCGGATCGTGCGTTGGTCGATCTCCCGCTCAGCCCGCTTGGTCGTGCCATCTGACTTCCTGGTGGAGGTTTTTGGCCGATTCGAGATGACCGCCGAGGTGGTTCCCAACGCCGTCGACCTCACACGATTCCAGCGGCGTGCGCCGCGGCTAAGCGACCGGGCACACCTGGTGGTGGCACGCAACCTCGAAGCGCTGTACGACAACGCCACCGCACTGCGAGCCTTCAAGCAGGTCCTCGCCGAACTACCGAATGCTTGGTTGACGATCGCTGGCAGCGGGCCGGAGCAGCAGATGTTGGCAGACCTCGCACGGCAGTTGAAGATTGATGACGCGGTGACTTTTACCGGCGCGCTTGATCGCGATGCGATGGCATCGCTTTACCGACGGGCTGACGTGATGCTCAATCCCAGTTTGGCTGACAACCTGCCGAATTCGTTGCTCGAGTCGTGGGCCAGTGGCGTGCCATTGGTGAGCACACGGGTCGGCGGTGTGCCTTACATCGTGCGCGACGGACAGACAGGCTTGCTGGTACCTGCGAATGATGCGAACGCCATGGCAAGCGCGACATTGCGCGTCTTGCGAGAGCCCGGATTGTGGCAGCACCTGTCTGACGCCGGATTCGATGAAGTTCAGCGCTATACCTGGCCACACGTCGGTGCGCGGCTCGCGCAAGTCTATCGCGGCGCCATCGAACGGCAGTCCGCCTGAATCTCAGCAGAGGTCGATGTCAGCATGAACCTGTACACCTCACTCGTCTCCAAGCTATTTTTTCCTTTGCAGGAACGATTCAAAAACCACGACACCGTCCGGATTCGGAGAGATCTCGAGTTGACGCAATGGTGGGAGCCGGGAAAACTGAAGGCACTCCAGCTTGAGCGACTTCGCTTGCTACTGACCGAAGCTGGCAAGCATGTGCCTTATTACGAGCGTTGTTTCAAGCAACGTGGCTTTGACCCATCGACCTTGCGGTCAGTGGCAGATCTGTGGCGCTTACCGACGCTGAAAAAATCTGATATCCGCGCCAATGCGTCTGCGCTTCGTCATTCCCACGCAAAGCCCCTGATTCGATCGTCGACCGGTGGATCGTCTGGGGAGCCGCTTTCGTTTCTGGTTGGACTGGAGCGGGTCAGTCACGATGTGGCCGCCAAATGGCGTGCGACGCGCTGGTTCGGCGTCGACATCGGTGACCCAGAGGTGGTCATCTGGGGTTCTCCGATTGAACTCAGTGCGCAGGATCGTCTGCGCCGTTGGCGCGATAAATTGATGCGCAGCACGCTGCTGTCAGCCTTTGACATGACTGAATCCAACCTCGACAGTTATCTCGCCACGATACGCCAGCAGCGACCGCACATGCTCTTTGGCTATCCCTATTCGATGACCCATCTCGCCGAGCATGCACAGCGGCGAGGGGTTGCGCTGGATGATCTGGGCATCAAGGCCGCATTCGTGACGTCGGAGTTTCTGTATCCCCATCAGCGCGAAACGATCGCGCGAGTGTTCGGTTGTGCGGTGGCGAATGGCTATGGCGGACGTGATGCCGGATTCATCGCGCATGAATGTCCGTTGGGTGGCATGCACATCACCGCCGAGGACATCATCGTCGAGACGCTGGACGAGGATGGGCAGCCCGTGGAACCAGGCCAACCGGGGGAGGTCACGGTGACCCATCTGGCGACCCGAGATTACCCATTCATTCGCTATCGAACCGGGGACATTGCGGTGCTGGATGACCGTCACTGCAGCTGTGGCCGCGGCCTGCCGATGTTGCGCGAGATCCAGGGTCGAACCAATGATTTTCTGATCGCGACCAACGGCACGTCGGT
>CANFPU010000247.1 GCA_947448955.1 Burkholderiales bacterium | reverse complement strand
TGCCACGCATCAGCTCGGGCAGGCTGCGTGCGAACGCGGCAAAACCGGGCACTTGCTCGCAGCCGCTGATCACCACATGCACCGCCAATCGCAGCGCAAACCGGTTCTGTGCCAGCCACAGCCGTCGGCTGGCTCGCTGGGCGAGTCGTACCAACGCCGGCCTGGACTCAGCCTCGTCGCCCACCAGCAAGCTGGCCGGGATGGTCAGCACCACCCCGTCGAAAGGTCGCTGCGGCCGGTAGTCCCGACACAGACTGAGGAACTCATCAAAGCTGCGCTCGGGCACTTCCGGTCCCGCCTGCGGGTCGCCCAGGCTGGCGCCATCAAGCTCGATCGCCACGCCCTGGTCGAAGAAATGCCAGCCCAGACCCGGCGTGGCAGCGGCAGCCGCCGCGTCGGTGCCCAGTGTGCTGGCGATGCCCGCCTGGTCCAGACCCAAGGGCGCGCCGTCATCGTTGAACACCAGCACCCAAGGCACGTCATAGCGCTGCTTGCGGCTGGCGATGTGGCCTTCGATCAGTTCAACCGCTTGACGGAAAGAACTGCGCAGTGATTCAGGCCGCATGCGCGGCACCACGGTGCGGGTACCAGGCTCGGGCTCAGGCCGGGTCGCTAGGTACAGCACGAAGGCCAGCACCAGCAGCAGCAGCAGGATCAGCGCGCCCAGCGTGATCAGGACCAGGTTGTCGGTCAGCGGCATGTGATCTCCTGCACACCCAGCGGTCGTCGGTGATGGTTCACAGCACTCGCCCAGTCCAGACCCGGTCCAGGCCATCCAGCGCCTGGCGCAGCGGCCAGGTCGGCCACAACCAAGTCAGCTCAGACAGCAACAGCAGCGCGGCCACGGCCAAAAGCAGCCCAGTGGACAAGCGCCCACCGGTCACCGTGCGACGTGGTGCGGCGTGAGACTGGGTGTGCGCATAGGGCTGCGACGCCAGCATCTGGCCGCGCGCACCGAGCCCAGGTGCGCGCTGGTGGGCAAACTGGAACAACTCGCGCCGCAGACCCGCGAGCTGACCTGCGTCGTCCATCCCACGCAACCTGCCGCGAAACCCCAGTGCCAGCGCAAACAAGTAGAGCTGCGCCAGACTGCGTTGCGAAGGCTCGCGGTCGCTGAGCAAACGCTCAATCCTGGCAAACACCTTGTCGCCGGCCACGCTGGAATGAAACAAAGCCGTTTCGAGCAGATGCTGGGGCCAAGCCATGCGGCCAGGCCAGTCACGCAGCAACAACAATTCGTCGGCCAACGCCACCATCAGATAACGCGCCTCTTCGACCAAGGCGCCGCCACGTCCGCCGCCAACGCGCCGCATACCCAAGGTGTGGAGTTCGAGAAGCTGGACCAGTTGATGCTGCAAAGTGGCCGCGGCCAAGCTGGCCTCAGGCGTGACCGTTGGGCTGTCGGCGTCCGACAAGCTCGGCATGGCCGCGGGCACGGCGACCATCATCGCTTCGTAGAACAGGCGGAAAGCCGCCAGCAGCGGATCGTCGGCGTTGGAGTCGGTGTTGATGCGGGCCATGGAAGCTGCCTCGGGTTGTTGTGGGTGATGGCGGCCGCTCGGGCTCAGCCCTTCACGAACAGCACAATTTCGGCTGGCCGCTGGGACGATTGAGATTCGTTGACATTGCCAATCAGCAAAGGCTCGCCGGCCTGCACGCTGCCGGCATCGATCGTGTAAAGGTTGTAACCGCCGCCAGTGCGCAAGCCCAGGTCTGGCGCTGCGTCCACCGCCTGGCGGGCAGCGCCAAGCACGCGACGCTCGCGCAGCGAGGCCCAGGCCGATGAAGAACCGATCACCGCCCCAGCCATCCAGGCCGCCAAGTCGCGTTCGGACTGACCGCGCAAGCCCAACACCAGCTTGGGCGCCAGCCAGGCCGGCAACATCGGCAGCCCGAAGCTGCCATCGCGCCAGTAGAAGGGCTCCAGCTTGTGGTCTGGGCTGACCCCAGCCGCAGCGTCTTCGAGCGCCGCCAGTAACGACTCGAAAATTGGACTGGGCCGGTCTTGGTCGTAGGCTGGCGGCAACATCGGCAGCGCGCCCGGGCTTAGCGTGGCCAGCGGACCGAGTGCCTGGCACAACGCCAGGTACAGCGCATAAGGATGCAGCGACGGTGTCTGCAACACCGCTTCAAGCGGCGCCAGCGCCGCCACCAGCGCCCGCAGCCTGTCGCGATGTTCGAGCTGGTTGAGGCGGTCTTCCAGCCTCGATGAAGGCTGATCAGTCTGGCGCGCCACAAACGCCGCCTTGGCACGCAACTGGGCCGCCAGCGCCCAAGCGCGCTGCCACAGCGTGGCCTCGCGCGGCAGCACCAGAAGAGGCGGCAACTCCTCGCCCAAGCGGACCACCTGCTGATCCATCACCAACTGACCGAGCCGCAACCGCTGCCACAGTGAAGACGGCGGTGCGCCCAGCACCAAACCCAGCTGAGGCCGCATCCGCGGCAAATCGGCAGCGGCGGCATCCGACACCTCATCCTCTTGCGGCGGCAGGCTCATCGACATGAATCGGCTCGGGGCCGCCGGGTCACGCATGGCCCTGGCCCAAGGCAGCGTCAACCAGAGGTCCTGCGGCGCTTCGGTCAGCGCGTCAAGTTGAGGCTCTAGCAACAGCTCAAGCGTGCCGTGCTGGGCGTTATCGCTGTCATGCCAGACCGCGCTACCGTCGGGCATCACCGCTTCAAGCGCCAGCACGCGGACCCGGCCGGCAGCCAGCAAGCCGAGGTCGATTTCGAGCCGGCGCAGGCCCCAGGCCAGCGGCGCCGCAGCCAGTGACTGCCAGGCCACCAGCCCGTCCGTGCGGGCCTGAGATTGCTGGAAATGCTGCGGCGCCAGCAGCATGCCCTCATGCCACTGGATGCGCTCAGGAATGGTCGGGAAGGGCAAGGACATGGTGGGCAGACAGCCGATGGGTAGGAATGGGGCGGTGAATTCGATCGCGTCGCTTCGCAGCAATCACTGGGGGTGGGCCACGACGGCAAAGCCGCGAGCGCCAAGTTTGACGAGGGCGCCGCTGCGCAGCTCGGGCAGCAAAGCACGGTGATCTCCCGGCGTCCGGTAATCGGCAAAGAGCAGCACACCAGCCACGCGCGGGCTGCCCAGTTCCCGCTGGCTGAGCCGCACCGATTGGCGCGGCACGAGTTCCCAACTGCGAACCGTCAAGGCCTCCGGAAAGCTGCGCTGCAGGTCAGCCCGGGTCGCAAACCAGCGTGCCGCCGGCAGTGCCTGAAGCTTCTCCAGCGTGGCCACGTCGCGAACAAACACCAAGTCCAGCGCCACCGGGCTGTTGAGGTTGGCGTCAGCGTCGGCGATCATCAGCAAGCCTTTGAGGTCGAGAAAAACAGGCTCGGGCGGGCCGGTGAAAGCGTTCGCCGTCACCGACGCCACCACCTTGGCAACGCTGCCCACTGCGGTGCAGGCCCCCAACGGCAGCAGCAGGGCTGCGCTCAGGCCCATGCCTAGAAAAAGTCTGGTCATCCGTACCATCTTGGCCTTCCTCGCCACAAAGGCCATCTCGATCAAACGCCGCGCGATCATCGCCCCACCCCGAGCCTGCTGGCGGCAGGCGATCCAGCATCGACCGGCCCTGCAGGCACCGACACGCCACCTTGACGCATCCCAACCCCAATGCCGGTGACCAATGCCAGCAAACCGGCAATGGCCAAGCACGAGGCAGCCAGCGCAGCACCCCACCGAGAAAAAACCAAGCGCAGCGGCGAGCTCGCCTCCGGCTCCCCAACAGCGGCCCGCTTAGACGGTAGACCACGGCAGACCAATGACGTGATCGCCGCCACGGCGAGTACCTGTGCGGCGCTGCGCATCGCGTGACAGGGGGCATCGATGACGATGGCCACCACCACCACCGCTTCACTGGGCAAACCCACCCACCGCATCGCGATTGCGGACGCCGCCACGGTGAGCAAGACACCAGCGCCTGCGGTGGCCAGCGAGGCGATCGCGGCTGCTACAGCGATCAGCGGCAGATCATAGACGCCGACGGGCCGTTCATAGATTTGGGCCGCGAACACAGCCAGCAGTCCCAGATGAATGGCGGCCCCCGCCCGCATGAACACCGTCCCTGCGGGCACCAGCAACTCGACGATGCCGCGCGACAAACCCAGGCGTGTGCTCAGCGCGTCGATCAACGATGGGATCGTGGCCACCGACGTCTTGGTGAACAGCCCGATCAGCAAGGGCGCCCTGAGCGCAATCAACGCCTGAGAAAACTTCACCTTCGTCTGACGGGCAACCACCGCTATCGCCACGATCCCCACCAAAAGCACAGACAGCAACAGCGCCACCAACAGACCGCCCACCACGTGCAGTCGCCCGCGGTCGAAATTGGCAACCAGGTGTGCTGCCATGCCAAAGGCCAACAACGGCAGCAGCCGATTGACCTGGGAAATCATCAATTCGAATGCTCGGTAGATCGTCTCGAGATGAGCCGCCAACGCCTGGCTGCGTTCCCGAGGCTGCAGTGCAAAGGCCAGACCAAAGATCAATGCGCAAACCATCAACAGACGCGCTTCTCCTGAGGCCATGGCGGCAAACACGTTGTCGGGCGCGGCTGAGGCCCAGCGGGCAATAGCAGGCTCTTGAACCGGGCGCGTCCACATCGACATCGTCAAAGGATAGGAGGCGGCATCCTCCTGCACCCAGCGACCGAGCTCTGCGCGGGCAGACTCGGACAGGCCGCGACCGACGCCCATCAACAAGCCCGCCAATGCCCCGACCAGCCCACTGGCCAGCAGCGTCGCAGCCGACATTGCCAGCAGCAGCAGCAGCCGCCAGCCGGGGTACGGCAGTGCGATGACCTGGCGCAGACCAAACATGGTGGCCACCATCAACAACGGCAATCCAGCCATCTCCATGATCGCAATGCATATCCGGCCAACCAGCGCCACCGGTGCACTCCAGCTCGGCACCAACCAACCCAGCAGCGCGCCACAAGCCGTGGCCAGCAGCAAACCCAGCGGATGGCTGACGGCTGACAGTGCGGTAACGGCAGTTTTTTTCATCGCCAGTGGGTCATCTCAATCGATGTCGGCCAAGACTCAACATCGGCTGACCAGAGATCAAGCGCGCCAGCGTCAAACCCGATGG
>CANFPU010000246.1 GCA_947448955.1 Burkholderiales bacterium | reverse complement strand
GTGGACGGCCTTCACTCAAGCGCATCAAGTAGTCCTGAGAGTCGAGTCTTTAGACCAGATTGCTTAGAATAGTAGGCTGTGCCGGCTTAGCTCATTTGGTAGAGCAACCGCCTTGTAAGCGGTAGGTGATCCGTTCGATTCGGATAGCCGGCACCACAAGTCGTCGTCTCATTTTTTGCGCCTGCGATCCGGCCTCAGCCCGGACTCAACATCTTTACCCGCACCGGCGGCCCAGCCCAGCCTAGGGTTCGCAAACGGTCTTCCAGTGCTGGCAGCATCTGGCGCAGTTTGGCGGACACCGCGCTGTTGGTGGCCAGCAAGGTCCAACTTGCTTCGTCGATCGGCCCTGCTTTCACGTGAGCGTGCATCGCCTGCGGCAGTAGTGGCAGCAGGGCATCGAGTCTTGCCTGCGAAGCACGCAGGCGCTGGCCCAGTGCCATCATTGGCTCGCTTTGGGCGATCGCCTGACCGATGGCGTGGGTGTCGCTGGGCAACAGCAGTCGAACTCGCGGGTCGTGCGTTGGCGGCATTTGAGGCGGCGTGCTTTGGGGTGCTGGACAGCCTTGAACGGCCTGGAATCGCGCACAAGCCCCGATGATAGACTTGACGGCTTTGCGCTAGCGACTCGCTTCGACGGGCTGGGCGCCGGTGGCCTCCTTGCCTTTCGTTGCCGGCCCAGTCCATGACGGACTGCTTGCCAATGCGTTCAAGCTTACACAGGCGCTGGGACAGCTCGCGCTGAGCGCCCTTTCGCCACCCGATTCCCCTGCCCCCTGACGCCGCATGTTGCCCAAGCTTCTCACTTCGATTTTTGGCAGCCGCAATGAGCGGCTGCTCAAGCAATACCGCCGTGTGGTTGAAAAAGTCAACGCGCTCGAGCCGCAGTTCGAGGCACTCGACGACGACGCGCTGCGTGCCAAGACCGAAGAATTCCGCCAGCGCATTGCCCAGGGTGCGACGCTCGACGATTTGCTGCCCGAGGCCTTCGCTGCGGTGCGCGAGGGCGGCAAGCGCAGTCTGAAGATGCGGCACTTTGATGTGCAGTACATCGGCGGTATGGCGCTGCACAACGGCAAGATCGCCGAGATGCGCACCGGTGAAGGCAAGACCTTGATGGCCACGCTGCCGGTCTACCTCAACGCGCTGTCGGGGCAGGGCGTTCATGTGGTCACGGTCAACGACTACCTGGCTCGGCGCGACGCCGAATGGATGGGTCGGCTCTATGGCTTTCTGGGCTTGACGGTCGGTGTCAATGTGCCAGGCTTGAGCCGCGAAGAAAAGCAGGCAGCCTATGGCGCTGACGTCACCTATGGCACCAACAACGAGTTCGGCTTCGATTACCTGCGCGACAACATGGTCTATGAGCTCGCCGACCGGGTGCAGCGCGGCCTGAACTTCGCGATCGTCGACGAAGTCGATTCGATCCTGATCGACGAAGCCCGAACGCCGTTGATCATCAGCGGCCAGGCCGAAGACCACACCGAGATGTACGTGCGCATCGACGCTGTCATCCCTGGCCTGAGAAAGCAGATCGGCGAGGCCGACCCGCGCACCGGTGAGGGCGTGATCGAGCCGGGTGATTTCACGGTTGACGAGAAAAGCCACCAGGTCTTTCTGACCGAGGACGGGCACGAGAACGCCGAGCGCCTGCTCGGTGAGGCTGGCTTGCTGGCAGAAGGCGCCAGCCTCTATGACGCGGCCAACATCTCGTTGATGCACCATGTCTATGCGGCGTTGCGGGCCAACCACCTCTACCATCGAGACCAACATTACGTGGTGCAGCAGGGCGAAATCATCATCGTCGACGAGTTCACCGGACGGTTGATGACGGGACGGCGCTGGTCGGATGGCTTGCACCAGGCCGTCGAGGCCAAGGAAGGCGTGCAGATCCAGAGCGAGAACCAGACCCTGGCCTCGATCACCTTCCAGAACTACTTCCGGATGTACAACAAGCTCGGCGGCATGACGGGCACCGCCGACACCGAGGCTTATGAGTTCCAGGAGATCTACGGCCTCGAGACGGTGGTCATCCCGCCGAATCGGCCGACGATCCGCCAGGACGACCTCGACCTGATCTACAAGACCGCGCGCGAGAAATACAACGCGGTGCTGGAGGACATCCGAGCCTGCCACGAGCGCGGTCAACCCACATTGGTGGGCACCACCTCGATCGAGAACTCCGAGCTGATCTCAGACTTGCTGACCAAAGCGGGTCTGCCACACCAGGTGCTCAACGCCAAGCAGCATGCACGAGAGGCCGAGATCGTGGCCCAGGCAGGCCGCCCCGGCGTGATCACCATCGCCACCAACATGGCCGGTCGCGGCACCGACATCGTGCTCGGTGGCAATGTCGAGAAACAGGTGCAGATGCTCGAGGCCGACGCGGCGATCGCCGAAGCCGACAAGGCTCGCCGCATTCAGCAACTCAAGGACGAATGGCAAGGTCTGCATGAGGCGGTCAAGGCCGCCGGTGGCCTGCGCATCATCGCCACCGAGCGACATGAGAGCCGCCGGATCGACAACCAACTGCGTGGCCGTTCGGGACGCCAGGGTGACCCGGGTCAAAGCCGCTTCTACCTGGCGCTGGAAGACCCGCTGATGCGCATCTTTGCCGGAGACCGGGTGCGCGCGATCATGGACCGGCTCAAGATGCCCGAGGGCGAAGCCATCGAGGCTGGCATCGTCAGCCGCAGCATCGCTGGTGCGCAGCGCAAGGTCGAAGCCCGCAACTTCGACATCCGCAAGCAGTTGCTCGAGTATGACGACGTGTCGAATGACCAGCGCAAGGTGATCTACCAGCAGCGCAACGAGATCCTGGAATCCGAATCGGTGCTGGCGCAAATCACCAACTTGCGGCGCAGTTCGATGGAAGGTGTGGTGCGCACCTGGGTGCCAGCCGAAAGCGTTGAAGAGCAATGGGACCTGCCGGCGCTTGAGCGCTCACTGGCCGAGGAGTGGCAGGTGCCGGTGGCGGTGGCCGCGCTGGTCGAACGCAGCGACTCGATCACTGACGATGATGTGCTGCAGCACGTGGTTGCCGCCGCCGATGCGGTGTTCGACGCCAAGCTGGCCCAGGTCGGCTCTGAGCAGTTCAACCCCTTCATGCGCATGGTGCTGTTGCAGGCCATCGACAGCCATTGGCGTGAGCACTTGGCGGCGCTCGACTATTTGCGCCAGGGCATCCACTTGCGGGGTTATGCGCAGAAAAATCCCAAGCAAGAGTACAAGCGCGAGGCCTTTGAGCTGTTCAGCCAACTCCTCGATGTGGTGAAGATGGAAGTCACCCGCTTGCTGTTGACGGTGCGCATCCAGAGCCAGGAGCAGGTCGCCGAGGCCGCCCAGGCGATGGAGTTGCAGGCCTCGCAGGTCAGCAACCTGACCTACACCCATCCGAATGACGATGGCAGCGTCAGCCAGGAGACCGATCCACCCACGCTGGTGGCCGAAGTGCCGCGCGTTGGTCGTAACGACCCTTGCCCTTGCGGCAGCGGCAAGAAGTACAAGGTTTGCCACGGCAAGCTGGCTTGACGTGATCTGCTGAGACAGTTCGCTGAGCGGTTGGTCGATCCTTCGGCCGATTGATTGGGCGCTGGCCTGTGCGGTTGGCCTCGCTTCGCTTCACCCCCTGATCAAGTGATGTGTTCCCTGGGACGCCGCATTAACCTTGCGACGTCGGTTTCGGGTTCACAACAATTTGGGGGGGTTCATGAAGAAGTTAAGGTCTGTCACTGCGGCGGCGATGGTGGCGCTGTCGGCATTTAGCGCCCATGCGCTCACGTTCAATCTCGGCACCATTGGTGTCGCGCCCGGCGCGCCTTTGGGGCATTCCTCAATTGTTGGCGCTTTCAGCGATGTTTACACGTTCAACACGGTTGGCATTGCCAACATTACTGCCGATGCGAGCAGCAATGCGACCATCATTATTGGCGGTTATTCCATTGGCGAGATCATTGGTTTCAGCGCCTGGATTGACGCGACACCTTTGTCATTGAGCACCACCTCAACAATCCTCGGTCCTGGTATTTCGCAACAAGTGCAGCAACTGCTGACTTTGCCGCCGCTCTCATTGGCTTCCGGAATTCATACTTTGACGATCTCCGGAACCAATACCACGCTCGGCACAGCATCGTATTCGGGCAACATCTTCGCGACCCACCTGCCTGAACCGGGGTCCTACGCCATGATGCTCGTCGGTCTGGGCGCCCTAGGATTCTTGACGCGCCGGCGCAGAAGCTGATCTCTGAACAGACAGCATCTCCCCTGGTGAACGGAGGGCATCTGTCAGGGGTTGCGACAAGGTTCTTCACGCAAGAGTGGTTGACGCTGCTGAATGAATTCACTGGGTCTGGCTTCTTGCGTAAGCATTTTTTACCGTCATTAGCTCAATGGAGTGAAGCATGAGACTGAAACTGATTGTTGCGGCAGGTCTTTCCGTGTGCGCGATGGGTACGCAAGCGGGCATTGCATTGGTCAGCCAAAACGGGGGTGCGCTGGCCGTGGCCGCGGAAACCGGCATCGTTCCCAACGCCTACCAGATTGGCGCATTGAACACGAGCTTTTCTGCATTGTTCGTGACCTTGACCACGGCTGGCTCCTTCGCAGAATATGCAGACTTCAGTGTGCCCAGCGGCTACAACATGGTCAACGCGGCAGCCAACACCTATACCCTTTCGATCAGCCTGCCGCCGCCGATCGGAACCCTGACGATCGGCAGCATCGGCAGTGACTTCGCCATGAGTATCTATGGCGGATTGGCAGCGACTCCTGGGCCGCTGCTGGGCAGCATCGGTGCGGGCGGTAGTATTGCCAATTTAGGTTTGTCAGCCGGCAACTATTACTTGAAGTTCACGGGTACTGCCAGTGGCGTTGGCGGTCAGTATTCGGCTGCAATCAACGCAATGCCGATTCCCGAACCCGAAACTTACTCGATGATGCTGGCCGGCTTAGGCGCATTCGGTTTCCTAGCGCATCGCCGGCGCAGGAGCTGAGCGGTCGATAGGGGCCTGGCCCGACTGGGATGAACGGCGGCTTCGGCCGCTTTTTCTTTGTGGCTTGCGACTGGGCGCGGCTTGATGGGGGCTGATCACTGCCGCTGATCTCTGGCGCTGATCGGCAGCAGACCGCC
>CANFPU010000245.1 GCA_947448955.1 Burkholderiales bacterium | reverse complement strand
GCAAGGGTGTTGGCCATCCCGGCATCGTCCAGGGCTTTGGCGCATTACCCGACGAATGGAAATGGCGATTCCGTCACCATATCAACGAGCAACAGGTGCCGCCACCACAAGCCAGCACCTTGCGAGTCTCTCGCCATGCGAATGCCTTTTTCCATCTCGGCGCGCCCGTGCAGGCGGTGACGCTGCGGGCCGATGGCGCGCTGCGCATCGATACCGGCAAAGGGCCGATGGCGGCCGACTTCCTGATCCTGTGCACCGGTTTTTGCAGCGACTGGGCACAGCGACCGGAGTTCTCCGCC
Organism: Burkholderiales bacterium; assembly: GCA_947448955.1. Lineage (GTDB taxonomy): Bacteria > Pseudomonadota > Gammaproteobacteria > Burkholderiales > Burkholderiaceae_C > Pseudaquabacterium. Next base: position 4,833 of record CANFPU010000245.1, on the reverse strand, counting down.
ATCGCAGCCCAGGTGCGGCTGTGGCGGCATCGATTCACCGCACCTGCGGGCGAGGAAGACGCTGAGCTGGCCGGTTCACCCGATCTGGGCCCGAACTACGAGTTCCAGGAAATCAGGCCTGGGGCCTGTCCTGGCCTGAACCGCGTGCACTGCTTCAACTATGCGGCGGCGCTCTCGCTGGGAGCGAGTGCCGGCGACATCCCGCAGATCAGCGAGGGCGCGCAACGCCTGGCACGCGGGCTGGCGGCACAGTTGCTCGCCGAAGACGTGGCGCAGCACTTCGAGGCACTCCAACGCTATGCCGAGCCCGAACTGCGGGGAGATGAATGGGTGCCGGCGGACTTCCCCGACTACGGCTGAGCCCAGCCGACTTGGCCGGCACCAGCGAAGCGATCGTCTCCGCGCTGGTGGGGAAGGATCGAAAATTTGGTCACCGTGGGTTGGACCACGCAAAGCCTCAGCCGAAGCAGCCTGGCCATGGATCCATCAGGCTGTGCCAAAACCGCGGGATCCTTATTCGGCGGCCATCATTTCACCACGGATGTTTCGTTGAAGAGATCGATGCGGGGCACATCGCCATCTGATGCGATCAGCCGGTCAGGCCGGGTGCTGCGCTTGGCGGCCGGGCCTCGCTCAAAGGCCGAAGCCTCGGGAAACAAGGCCTGCAGTGACGCACGAACCTGGGCCAGGCGGGGGTCATGCCATGCCGCGTTGTCGGTGGTGTCGTTGACACAGAAGAAGTTGACTGCACCGCAGAGCGATCCCAACAGGTCGAGCTGGTAGCCGACATCGGCATCACCGGTTGAGACATACAGATGGGTGTAGTCACGAATCCTGGCCAAGCCATGGGCCAGCGCCCAACGGATCACGAAATCAGAGACGATGGTCGGCTTGTCCCAGGTTCGAAATACCGTCGATCGCACGCCGTCGAACAACTCGGGCGCGGTGAGTTCGAGTTCGAACAACACGGATCGCAACATCGGCCTGGGCGCATGCGCGAAAGTGCAAAAACGGTGCACATAGGCTTGACGCTGGCGAATCCGAAACGCCTCGCCGTTCCTGGCCCTGGCGCCGACCGCTTGGGCACTGAGCCAATGGTTGGACAGCCTGCAGGCGTTGTCCATCGAGTTGGCATCCTGACGCAATGGGCCGTCGCTGACCGCAGGATCATCCGACCAGGCTGCATAGACCCCGCCATCCCAGAACCAATCGTCGAGTTCAACGGGCGCGCCGAAGAAGACATCGTCATTGAGGTAGAAAAAACGCTCGGACAAGCCTGGAATGCGATGAATGTAGGACTCGATGTTGCTCGAGTCGAAGGTCGGCAGCGCGTTGGCCGGGATCAGCTTGCGGTGGTCGACGATCGTCAAGCGGCTCGAGGCCTTCAGCCAGGCCGGCGTCTGGTCGTCGGTGACGATGTAGACATGGCCATGGGCCGGAAAAAACCGCTCGAGCGCGCGGATGCTGAAACGAAGCTCGTCGTTGTCGCGAAATCGGCCCTCGACATTGCCGTGCAGACCGATCGCGTCGCGATGGGCGGCGCTGAGTTCGTCGGCGGCGCGCTGGCGCTTCAATCGCCAAGCGGGGTCGTTGCCATCGACCCAAAGGTAGACGATGTCGACGGGTGAATCTCTTTTCATGACAAACAGACCGGAAATGCCCGGGTGAGCCGGGCTGGGGGGCGGCGGCATTCGGCCGCGAGAAATCGCTTAACTCGACAGTTGCTGCCAAGCCTTGTCCAACCGCTTGACGCTCACGGGCTGCGGGGTTCGCAGCTCCTGGGCGAAAAAGCTCACCCGCAGTTCCTCCAGCAGCCAGCGGTACTCGTCCAGCCTGGCGTCGGCCACGCCTTTTTGATCGGCCAAGCGGCGCAGGTAGCGTTGCTCGATCGGCCGCAACTCGGCGAGCCGCTGCGCGTCACGTGTCGGGTCGGCGCGCTGCTTGTCTAGCCGGGCCGTGACCGCCTTGAGGTAGCGCGGGTAATGCTGAAGTTGGGGATAGGGCGCTTGTTGCAGGAAGCGCTTGGGCATCAGCCGCTGCAATTGGGCCGCGATGTCGTCGGACAGCTCTTTGGCGGCACGGCTGTCCTTCAACTTGCGCTGCGCGGCAGCGTAATCAGCCAGGATGACGCCGGCCAGTCGCGCCACTTCCTGCGCGATCAGGTTGAGTCGGCTGCGTCCCTCGATGAGACGTGCGTTGAAGCTGGCATCGTCGGAGGGCAGCGGGTCGGCGAGGAACGCGCGGTCCAGCGCCAGCTCGATGATCTGGCTGCGCAGTTCGTCAGCGCTGCCCAAGGGCATGTAGGCCGTGGCCATCTTGACCAGATCGGGGATGTTCTTTTCGAGGTATTTCAAGGGCTCTTTGAGCGCCAGCGCGACCAAGCGGGTCAAGCCCGCGCGGTGCTTGACCGCAGCACCATCGGGCTCGTCAAAGACCTCAATTTCGACGTGAGTGCGCTTGTCGATCAGCGCCGGAAAACCGATCAACACCTGACCGGCCTTGTGGATTTCCATCAGCTCCGGCAGTTCGCCAAAAGTCCAGCTGGTGTAGCCCTTGGGTGTCAAAGCCGGTGTCAAAGCCGGTGCCGAAACCGGTGCCGAAACCGGTGCTGCAACCGGTGCTGCAACCCGTGTCGCAGGATTCACCGCCTGACGCACACCACCCGCTGACGCGGATCGCGCCACCGCAGCATCGACCGGTACGGGCGCACCGCTGCCCAGCTTCAAAGCGGCCAACGCCTGAAAGGCTGACCGCGCCTGCCCGCCAAGCTCGGCCTTGAGCGTGGCCAGATGACGGCCCATGCCAAGCTGGCGACCGTGCTCGTCGACGACCCGGAAGTTCATGAACAAGTGCGGCTGCAGCATGTCGAGCTTGAAGTCATTGCGCTGCACAGCCATCTGCGTGCGCTCGCGCACGGCCTTGAGCAACACGTCCATCAGCGCGCCCTGCGCGAACGGGTGTTCGGCGATGAACGACTCGACATAGGCCGGCAAGGGGACGAGCCGCGTGCGCGGGCGCTGGTGAAGGCTCTTGAGCAGCGCGGTCAGTTTGGTGGCCAGCATGCCAGGCACCAGCCATTCGCAGCGCTCCTCGCTGACCTGGTTGAGCGCATAGATCGGCACCGTCACCGTCACGCCGTCCTTGGCATCGCCCGGCTCATGCAGGTAGGCCACGGCGCAGTCCACGCCGCCGAGCCGCAGCATCTTTGGGAACGCACTGCCGGTGATACCCGCAGCCTCGTGGCGCATCAGCTCGTCGCGCGTGAGTTGCAGCAGCTTCGGGTTGCTGCGGCTCTCGTGCTTGACCCAGCGTTCCAGCGTCGCACCGGAGAACACATCGGCCGGCAGCAGTTGGTCGTAGAAGGCGTAAATCAACTCGTCGTCGACCAGCACGTCCTGGCGCCGGCTCTTGTGCTCGAGCTCCTCGACTTGCGCCAACAGCCTGCGGTTGTGCGCCAGGAAGGGCAGCTGGCTGTCCCAGTCATGCTCGACCAGCGCGCTGCGAATGAAGATGTCGCGCGCAGCGCGTGGGTCGACATTGCCGAAGTTGACCCGCTTGTTGTTGTAGACCACGACACCGTAGAGCGTGGCGCGCTGCAGTGCGATGACCTCGGCGGCCTTCTTTTCCCAATGCGGCTCGAGCAGCTGGATCTTCAGCAGATGACCGGCCACCAGCGGAATCCACTGCGGCTCGATGCCCGCCAAGCCACGACCGTAGAGCCGGGTGGTCTCGACCAGCTCGGCGGTGATCATCCAACGACCAGGCTTCTTGCTGAGGTGGGCACCCGGGTGGCGCCAGAACTTGATACCGCGAGCGCCCAGGTACCAATCCTCGTCATCGCTCTTGCAGCCGATGTTGCCCAGCAACCCAGCCAGCATTGCCAGATGGACCTGCTCGTAGGTGGCCGCAGACCCGTTCAAACGCCAGCCGTGTTCGGCCACCACGGTGTGCAGCTGGCTGTGGATGTCGCGCCATTCGCGCACCCGGCGTGGATTGACGAAGCTCTCGCGCAGGCGCTGCTCCTGCTGCCGATGACTGAGCTTGTGGCTGTCGACGTTCGGCGCGGCAACGGCCTTGGCCACCGGGTGGCCATGCACGCCCCGCCCCTCCTCGATCCAGAACCAGAGCTTGAGGTAGCCCATGAACTCGGACTTCTCGTCGTCGAACTTCTTGTGCTTTTCATCGGCGGCCTGAGCGGCTTCTATCGGCCGGTCACGAACGTCCTGAACGCTCAATGCGCTGGCGATGATCAGCACCTCATGGAGCGCCTGGCGGTCACGGGCTTCCAGGATCATCCTGCCGACCCGCGGGTCCAGCGGCAAGCGACTGAGCTCCAGGCCAATGGATGTCAGTTCGTTGTCATCGTCGACCGCATTGAGCTCGCCGAGCAAGTCGTAGCCATCGGCAATCGCCTTCGCGCGCGGGGCTTCGAGAAAAGGGAAGCCCTCGACCGGCCCCAAGCGCAGGCTCTTCATTCGCAAGATCACGCCCGCCAGCGACGACCGCAGGATCTCCGGGTCGGTGAACTTGGGTCGGTCGGCGAAATCCTTTTCGTCGTACAGCCGAATGCAGATGCCGTTGGCCACACGACCGCAACGCCCAGCGCGCTGGTTGGCTGCCGACTGACTGATGGCCTCGACCTGCAACTGCTCGACCTTGGTGCGGTAGCTGTAGCGCTTGACGCGAGCCAGCCCGGTGTCAATCACATAGCGAATCCCGGGCACCGTCAACGAGGTCTCGGCCACGTTGGTCGCCAGCACGATGCGCCGGCCATTGCCAGGGTTGAACACCGCTGCCTGCTCGGCCTGCGACAGCCGGGCGAACAGCGGCAGG